>NZ_JBQUZA010000002.1:0-544887 GCF_056314085.1 Methylophilus sp. DMC14
GTTTTACGCATCAAATGCGTTCACACCCAACTACAAACACCCACACTTATCAGTCATCCTAATTTTTAAAGAACAGTGCCTCGAAGGCTTTTCGCTCTTCCGTTTTAACTTCCAACGTTTCAAGCGAAGCGCGCATTATACAGAGGTTTTTCGTTCGGTCAAGCATCAAATTCATTTAATTTTAAAACGTATTTTTGCTTGGTTGCGGGAACAGGATTTGAACCTGTGACCTTCGGGTTATGAGCCCGACGAGCTGCCAGACTGCTCCATCCCGCGTCCGAATCGACTAATAAAACATGTGTTGCGTCGAGAGGTGAGACTATAGCAAACTTTCAAAAACAGTGTCAACTGTTATTTGCTTTTTCCATAGAGATGGTAGAGCGTGGCATATTTGCCGCCGGCCTGCATGAGTTGCTCGTGCACACCTTCTTCAACGATACGACCACCATCCATGACGATTATTCGACTGGCATGCTGAATGGTGGAGAGGCGGTGCGCGATCATGATGGTGGTTCGGCCCTGCATGAGCTGGGTCAGTGCGGCCTGCACGTTATGTTCGGATTCATTATCGAGCGCGGACGTCGCTTCATCCAAAATTAAGATGGGGGCATTTTTAAGCATGGCGCGCGCAATCGACAGTCTTTGACGTTGGCCGCCGGAGAGCCGCAAGCCCCTGTCACCAATATGCGTGTCCAGTTGTTGTGGCAGTTTTTCGATGAACTCCCAGGCATGTGCCGCCTTTGCTGCTGCAATCACCGCCTCTTTAGAGGCCCCACGTAAACTGCCGTAGGCAATGTTGTGGTAAATGCTGTCATTGAACAAGACGGTTTCCTGACTGACGAATGCAAACTGCTGGCGCAGCTCAGCCAGCGCCAGTTGCTGGATAGGGAGATCATTGATCAGTAACTGCCCTTGTTGCACCTCATGAAAACGGGGCAACAAATGCGCCAGTGTAGACTTGCCGCCCCCTGACATGCCAACCAAGGCCACCGTTTCACCAGCATGGATGGTCAGGTTGAGCTCTTTTAGCGCCGGACTGTTCGCGTGCGGATACTGAAAAGTGACCTGCTCAAAGCGAATTTGGCGGATGGGCTCAGCCAAAACCACCTGACCCTGATTGTTTTCGGCAGGCGTATCCAGCACGGCAAACACACTTTGGCAGGCGGCAATCGCAATTTGCACATCTTCATTCACAGAAGTAATCGCTTTCACCGGACCAATCAGCATGAGCAAGGCGCCAATAAAAGCCGCAAACTCACCAGCGGTAAACTGGCCGGCAGAGTAATAGATCACCATGGCTAACGCAATGGCGGCCAGCATCTCGACAAACATACTGTTTAAACCAGAGATGCGCCCTAACCTGACCATCATTTGCCGGTTAGTGGCAACGATATGGCTAAAGCGTTCATACTCATACTGCTCGCCACTGAACACCTTGACCACGCGCTGTCCACTGGCGGCCTCTTCAATCACCTGTGTCATGTCTGACATGCTGGCTTGCACCTGACGGCCAGAGTTACGCAATTTAGGCGTCATTTTTTTCAGGTATCGGGCAATCAGCGGCGACAGCAGCAAAAACACCAGCGTCAGCTTCCAGTCCAGATAAAGCATATAAGAGACAATGCCAATAATGGTCAAGCTATCGCGAATGGAGGAGATGATGACTTTGGTGACCGCACTATATAACTGCTCGCAGTCAAACGTCATTTTGGTGGTGATATTGGCAATGGCGTGCTGATCAAAAAAACTGGCAGGCAACTTAAGCATGTGTGCAAAAACCTGATTGCGCACATCCTCGATGACACGGCGGCCGACAATCCTGATCAGGTAATTGGAGCCAAAGCCTGCCAATGCACGCACCAGCAACAAGCCACCCAGCATCGCCGCCAGCGTCAAGCGCGCATAGGTCTGCGTCTGCGTGGTGAACCCTTCATCCGTCACATGCTTGATGGTACTGAGAAAACCGGTATTACTGGCGGACAAGACCACAAGACAAACCAGCGCCAGACAAAAAGTGGCCCAATAAGGTTTGAGATAGGCCATGAGCCGGGTCAATTGCGCATACGCGCTGGGAGTGTGATTGATCATGGTAAAGACTAATGGTTTTTATGAGCGCTGGGCGACCTTGAATCAGAGGAGCCTATATGAGATTGGACTTGGGCATCGACAGTCATCTCGGCCAACAAGCCCTGCAGACGAGCCACCACGGCCTCTACACCAATCCCGAGAATATCCTGTTGTGCATCTTGAATAAAGTGCGCTTGTGGAGACCAGGGCAAATAACGGACCGGCGAACCCGGGCCAAACAAGGTCAGGCTCGTCAAACCCGCCGCGGCGGCCATATGCCCGAGCCCGGAGTCATTGCCAAGATAGCCATCACACTTTTGCAGCAAGGCATAAGACTGCGGCAAGCTTAATCGTCCGCACGCCACCTGCACAGGCAGCTGAGCCAGTGCAACAAAACGTTGTGCGAGCGCGGTGTCGGCTTGTGATCCTAGCAACACCACGCCAGAGACTTCATTTGCAAGCGCATTGGCCACCGCTGCATAACGCTCGACTGGCCAGATTTTACCGGCAAAATTTGCGCCCGGCCCGATCGCCAACCAGCGCCCTTGGCCCAGCATGGGAAATAGGTCTGCAACCAAGGCATGATCTTGCTCGCTGGCCCACAAGGTTGCGTTGGGCCGCAGATCGCCGACTAACGTCTGCACGGCCGCCAAATGTTTTTCTGCTGAGTGCAGATGCATGTTGCTGGCATTGGAGCGTTTTTTAAACACTTGCTTTGCTCGCAGCAGATAGGGCAAAAAATCCGTGCGCAGATCAACCAGAACGTCATACCGGGTTTTTCTCAACAAGCGAATCAATTGCACATAGCCCGCCCAGCCTGAACGTTTGTCGCGCACGAAAATACGGTCAATATAAGGACAGGGGTCAAACAAGGCTGAAGAACGGACATCACTCACGAGGTCTATGCGCGCTTCTGGCAGGTGCGCATGCAGGGCTGCCAGTACCGGCGTCGTCAGGATGGCGTCCCCAATATTGGACAGCGTAATCATGAGGATGCGGGGTTGAGCGCTGGTCATCGGGCTGTCTTACCTGCACTCAAAGGACAAGCCGAGTCTGACCAGCGCCTCTTTGAGTTGCTGTTCTAACTGCGCAGGCGAAAAGTACTGCGTATATAAAGTACGTGCTGCCAATTTTTTGTCCTGCTGGCTATTCACGCATTGCATGACCGCATCGGCCAGGGCGGCAGGATTGGCTGCCTCGATCTGCCATAAACCGCTCAATGGTCCGTTGGGCATCGCCGCCGGATAAGCGTCACTGTTGCGCGTAATGACGGGACGGCCACAGGCTAGGCCCTGAAACACTTTATTAGGAATGACCTGCGCGGCCTTTTGCGAGCCGCCAAACACGCCCAGCACGATATCCGCTTTGGCGATCCGGCCTGGCAAATTGGGATAGGCCAAACTGTCTTCAAAATGCACATTAGCCAAGCCCGCCGCTTGCTGCCGTGCCGCCGCCTTGGTCGGGCCATCGCCCAACAACACCCAACGCAGATGCGGTTGAGCCGCCGTCAGTCTGGCGGCTTCAATCACCGTTTCTACCCCATGTAGCGCAATAAAGCTGCCATAAAACAAGACTTCTGTGCTCAGGGGTCGGGGCTTAACCAGCGACACCGGCGAAAACAGTGGCTGCTCCGCGCCTACATAGACCACCGCGGTTTTTTCTGCTGACAAGCCAAAACGTTCAATAAACATCTGCTGTTGCAGCGCCGTATCCAGCAACACCATATCCGCCAACTGCAAGCACTTTGTCTCGGTGCTGAGCAAGCGCTGTGCTTGCGGGCTCTGCTCAGCAAACTTGTTCCGTTCATACACCTGCTTTTGCCAGGCACTGATCAAGGGGTCAAATACGAGCGGCACACCGCGTCTGCGCGCCCAGCGGCTGGCGGCTTCAACATCTCTGTGCCTGAAACAGGGCACCCACACCAGGTCGGGCGTAGGCAGGCCTTTTAACTGCGCTTCAACATCCCCCCAGCCACTCAGATGTGGCCTGAAGTCGATGAGCTGGCAGCCCAAGGCCTGCAGCAATTGCCGACTGATACGGTTGCGGGAATAATTGAGGTCTGAACGCCCCCACCAAATCACCTTAGGCATGATGGCGCTTCACTTCTGGCAAATAAGGGAATACTTGCGCGGGCGTCAACTGTCGCATGCAAGAGTGGTGGCTGCATTGCTTGGCATAGCAGTTTTTACAAGGCAAATCGAGTTGCAAGGCGACAACTTGCGCGCCTACCGGTTTGACCCGCAGTGGATTGGTCGGCCCACAAAGCACCACCATGGGCGTAGGGGTGGTTGCCGCCAAATGCGCAGTTCCGGTATCGTTAGCAACAATATATTGCGCCCGCGCACAAATAGCGGGCACGGCCAGCAAGCTGGTTTGCCCGCATAAATTCACCACCTGCGCAGGATGACGGCTGGCAATCTGCTGACACGTCTCGGCCTCATCTTGCCCGCCCAGCAATACCACACGCTCCCCACGCGCAATACAATGTGCCACCAGCGCAGCATAGTGCTCGGCGCCCCAGCGCTTGGTCGCCATCCCGGCGTGGCTACCACATAAAAATACCGCAAAAGGCTGAGACGTCAGCCCATGCTGGCTTAACAACTGCTGGGCAGCCGTTTGCGCCGCTGGATTCACGGCCAATGTTGGCCCATTGGTTAGGGCGGGGATGCCTGCTGTGATTAAGGTCTGCTGCAAGATTTGAAAACTATGCGCTTGCGGCAATGCATGAATTTGACGGACCGTGTAAGGAAATCGCGCATGATTGCCCAACAGCCACCTGGGCGCGCGACCACTCAATCGCAACAGGCTCAGTAACAGCCGGCTTTTATCATTGGTTTGCAAATCAATGATCAAGTCATACTGCATGGCTGCCACTTCAGCCAGCCACTGCCGGTAAATACGCCAACGCCCTGATGTTTGCTGCAGATTCAAACACCAGATGCGCTCAAATCGAGGATCATTTGAAAACAGGGACTGCCAGGCTGGCAAGGTATTTAAATGCAAGACAGCCTGTGGAAACGCCTGGTGAATATCTTCGATGGCGGCTGTGCTCATGACAATATCGCCCATGCCGCCCCACTTGATGATCAGGATGCGTTTGATCTCCTGCCGGGCGGGCAAATCGCAGACCACGGTCTGATCGAGTGACTCCGACAGGCAGTCAGCATCCAAATAAGTGTTCAGCCTAGCTTGCTTGTGCATCCTGATCCCTTTGCAGACTTGCAATCATGAGGCAGGCCAATAGCATGAGCACCGGAAACCACCAAGGCACCAGCATGGGTTGCGTGGTGTTGAGTGGAAAATAAATCACCATCAGCGGTAAGGCATAAGGCCAGGCTTGCTGCTGTAGCGGACGCGCCGCTTGCCTGAACCAGGCCACACATAACCCCATAATCGCGATCAGGCCGATGCCACCCACCAGGCCGGTTTCGGCCAGCCACTCAACATAAATATTATGCGTATGGGTAGGGTGAGCCACAAAAGGGTCATCACTGCGCGTGGCATACTCGGCATAAACACGCTTGAAGTGATTGCTGCCGACACCGGTAAGCGGGTGCGCCTGCCACATGTGTAGCCCGGTTTCCCACAAATTGAGGCGGTAGCTTAACGCGTGATTCACGCGGTCAAACGTCGACTGCTGCGTATCCGCAATCGCCTGCGTATGCTGCAGTTTATATTTGGCCAGTTGTGGGCTCAACGCACCAGCCAATGCCACAGCCAGCAAGGGCACACAAAGTACCGCGGCCCACACTTTCCAGCTTGCCCGCTGCTGCCACAAGGCCAGTAACAACATCAGCAAAAATATATACAAGTATCCTCTGGCACCAGAGAGCGTCACCACCACGCCAACGCCTAGCACCAGTCCCCACGCCAACCAGGGACGCTGGGGCAACCAGTGATAAAACAGCAGCGGCAACATAGGTAACATCAGAATCCCTTGGTGCAAGTCATGAAACATGCCGGTAATGCGGCCTTCCGGTGTTTTGGCAATACCAAGCAGATCGACGCCGAAAAGATATTGAATACTGCTATCCAGCATCCACAACAGCATGATGCCCGTCACCCATTGCGCAAACAGCTGGCGATAGCGGGTCACCTGGAATGTCAGCAATAATGGGAGCGCTGCAAAATACAGCAGGCTAAACCAGGCTATCGCCGCCAAACTGGCTTGGGGATGTTCAGCCTGCAAGCACGACAGCCACATCGGCAACCATAGCAGCAAGAAGACTGCACTCCAGCGACGCACTACAGACTGCCTGAATATTGCCACTCCCGACCTAAAGCATAAAAACACGCCTACCATGGCCAGCAAAGCGGTGGGCAATCGGGCCCCGCCAGAAAACGGACTCCAGGCGATCATCATCACCGCCAGCAAGGTACAAGCCCAAGCCAAGCCCGGCGGCATCCGCACCGCAGTGCTGTCTGCCCATCCTGAAGGCCAGACTTTAAACATTGTACGTGCAAACATCATGTGTTCACATCCAAAGGCTGAGACATGACGCGCTGGTAAACGTCCAGCGTTTTCTGTTGCATGTCGGCTAAAGTAAACAGAGTATTCGGGCGCACCGCAGGCCGCTCCTCCAGCCAATTCAGGGTCAGAATCGCCGCTTCAGCAATATTGCCCACTTGCACAGCCCCTTCCGGTAATAAGGCCGCCATTTGCTCCGCCACGCCGCCATGATCATACGCAATCACCGGCACACCCAGACTCAATGCCTCCAGCGTGGTCCGTCCAAACGCCTCAGGTGCTAAAGACAGCGAATAGACGATCTCGGAAATCGCCATGATATTTTTCACGTCTTTGCGATAACCCGTCATCGTCACGCAATCGCTCAGGCCGGCCAGCGCAATCTGATGTTGCAAAGTCGCTGCGAATGCCTGCTTGCCAGTATCGACCTCCCCCACCAGCAAAGCATGAATATCTTTATGTTGACGACAAACCACCCCCACCAGCTCGACAAAATCCTCCGCGCCTTTCCAGCGCGAAATTCTGGCCGGGAGTAATAGCAGGCGTTTGCCCTGGGTCTGCGGATATTGGGCAAACCATTGCTGCTTCCAGTCCGCCTCTGGCTGGTAGCCTGGGAAGTACTGAGTGGTATCCACCCCGCGGTAGATCAGCGTCATTTTATGGTTTTCAAGCTGGTAATGCGTTTGCGCATAGGCTTGTATGGTTTTTGAAATCACTATCACTTGCTCGCCTGCGGTCATGACCCGGCTATACCGGCCTGGCCGATAATACCCATGCACGGTCGTCACCAAGCGCGGACGCTCTGCACGTGGCATGGTTTTCCAGGCCCAATAGACCACCCAGGCTGGAAAGCGCGAACGGACATGGACAATATCTACCTGCATGTGCCGCCAAATGCGTTGTAATTTGGGAATCCATAACAAGGTCAGTAATGACTTACGTCCGACCGGACAGGTCAAGTGCGTACTGCCAGCCGCCTCAAGCTCGGCCACCATGCGCCCGCCCGCGGACATCACCAGCGAGCGTTGCCCTTGTGCCACCAGTGCTGCAGCCACCTCCAGGGTGCCGCGCTCCACACCGCCAGATTGCAAGGCAGGCAGCACTTGTAAAACCGTGAGTTTTCGCAAAAGCAGACTTCAACAACTAGATTAATCGTGAGACCAGACGGCTGGATGCAGGACGGTTGAAATGGGCCAGTAACAAGTAGCAGCAACGGCTGGCTTCATTAAACCCCAGCACCGGACGCATAAATTGGCGATACAAGCCATAAGGGTCATAACGCGTGACCAGTTGGCGGTCTATGAGTTTTTCAATGCCACGGCTCACCCGGCTGGCACGTTTGGCGGTCAGATTAATGATGCCGACGGCAACCTGTGCTGTCAGCGCCTCATACACCATGGAAACAGAATCCTCGGTCACCCAGGCCGCAGAAACCGTTGCCAACTTGGCTGGCAACCAGCCGGGCCCGGTGTCTGTGATCGCCACAATTTCGAGATTGGTAAGGCGGACACGCTGCATGGCCGAAATAAAACTGGTCGGCGTACGTCTGGAGGTGGTCAATACGTAATGCTGATCAGGATGCTTGCGTACCAGATCGTAGACTTGCGCCACCACACCCAGCTCATCCCATTCAAAATGTTTGCTGGGCCCGCCGACCATGATCAGGACCTGCTCCGTTTGCTGCACTTTGCTGGCAGGCTGGATGTGATTGATCACCCCGCGGGTCTCAATAAAGCTGGCAAATCCGCGATATTGGTCATGCTCGGGGATCAGGCACACATCAAACAATTCGGCTGGCAGGCTAGGCTGCATCATGCAAACGGTTTTGCCACCATAGGCCCGCTTGGCAGCCAGCATATGGGCATGGGTCGCATGCCCGGCACCGATAATCAGATCAGGCTTGGGCAGATTACTACCAAGGGGCCACATGCCACGTAGCCAATACATCCATCCGCTACCGAAATGCTCAATGGACAAATCCACGACAGTCACCGACGTATATTGCTTCATTGCATCCACCAATCCAAGGGATTGATGCTCATGACCAGGTTTGCCATCCAACAGGCGCCATATTACTAGAGAGTTACTGGAACGATTTGAATTGATCATTCGCACTATCTACCTTACTTAAACAATAAAGGAGGTTACTCACATTGTTTAACACTTAAGTGTTAAACAATTCCCTTAAATAGTACGGTCGGCAGTAGAGGTTTATCGTATAAAGCATTAACACCATTGTCCGCCAACATTCTCCACCCTCTCACGCGGAGTTAGTATGAATATTGCAAGACTAGTGCCAAATTATATCTGATTGATTTAATGGACTTTTATTTGAAATCACCAGCGCCACTCTGCACTTACTGCAGAAACCGACTGCACTTATCCTGCATTTTTTGCAGGACTGAGTAACTACAGCTAAGATATTGAACGCGGGATATGACAGGATTATTAAAATAAAAAGAATAATAGTGGTATTTGAAGCCACGCCTTAGTATAGGTGTAAGTACAGGTATTATTGAGTGGCCGCGCCAAAGACCTTTTTCAGCAGATTGCTGGCTTGCCCCACCGGATCCTGGCGGATCGCAGCTTCTTCTTTGGCAATCATCAGGTAGACGCCGTCCAGTGCCTTTTGTGTCACATACTGGTTGATATTGGCATCTTCTTTTTTGATCAGGCCAAACTGGCTGCCCATTTCAGCATACTTGTTATAAGTATCTGCCAGCTTCACATTAGCCGTGGCTTTTTGCACGATGGGCAAAAATTTGGCCGCCATGTCAGTCGCGGTGGTTTTCTTGAAATATTGCGTGGCAGCATCTTGCGGACCCGTCAAAATCCCCTTGGCATCAGTCAGCGACATTTGCTTGACCGAATTTAGCAACAAGGCTTTTGCCTCGGGCACGGCTTGTTCTGCGGCACGATTCATTTTCAGCACCAAATCATCGGCCTGACTGCCCATGCCTATCATGCGCATGCCTTTTTCGATTTTCTTTAACGAATCCGGCAGCGGAATTTTAACTTCCTGGTTACCCATAAAGCCATCCGTCGCCCCCAGCATGCTCACCGCTTTGCTGGCGCCCTGACTCAGCGCCAGTTTCAAGCCATCACTGGTTTCCTTTTCGCTGAGCTGGCTCACCGCCCCGCTCTCGCTACGGCCACTGGCAGAACTATTGACCTCTTTTTCCACCATGTCGCCCAGCGCCTTCAGGTCCAATGCCTGCGCCTGCATCCCGATTGCATTGCTCAGGAGCAGTGCAGTCAATATCACCTTGGCTTTCATTTTCATGCTGTTCGTTCTCTCATCAAGTTGAGCGCAGTGTACCCAGAAAACACAAAGCAAGTCCAGCGGACTTGCTTTGTGTGGGCTTGCGCAAAAGCCGGGCGCTTACGCTTTGAACGGTTTCACATTCCAGATACGTTCGGCATATTCACCGATGGTGCGGTCACTGGAGAATTTAGCCATCCGAGCCACATTCAAAATCGCCATACGCGACCAGGCTTCCTGATCTTGATACAGGGCAGCCACTTTCTCCTGCGCTGTGACATAAGCTGCATAATCGGCCAGTAACAAGTACTGGTCGCCTTTATGCAACAGGGTATCAATAATGGCCTGGTAGCGTGATGGCTCCTCTACCGAGAAATAGCCATTGGCAATCATATCGATCACCTGCTTGAGCTCAGCATTGCCGTGGTAATAATCCCACGGGTTGTAGCCGCTGGCTTTCAGCTGCGCCACTTCTGGTGTGGTCAGGCCAAAAATAAAGATATTTTCACTGCCGACCTCTTCCTCGATTTCAACATTGGCGCCATCCAGCGTGCCTATGGTCAAGGCCCCATTGAGCGCCATCTTCATATTGCCGGTGCCACTGGCCTCGGTGCCTGCGGTCGAAATTTGCTCGGATAAGTCGGCGCCCGGGAACAGGATTTCTGCCGCACTGACCTCGTAGTTAGGATAAAACACCACTTTTAACTGGTCTTTGACCGCCGGGTCGTTATTGATCATCACCGCCACATCGTTGATCAGGCGGATAATCTGCTTGGCCAACCAGTAGCCCGGTGCCGCCTTGCCCGCAAAAATGATCACACGCGGCGTGTGATGGCTGGCATGACCGCTACGAATCCGGTTATACAGCGTGATCACGTGCAGCACATTGAGCAACTGGCGCTTGTACTCATGAATACGCTTGATTTGCACGTCAAACAAGGCATCCGCGCTGACCGCAATACCAGTCTTCTGCAAAATTTTGTCGGCCAGGCGCTGCTTGTTGGCTTTTTTCACTTCGCGGAACGCTTTTCTGAACGCCGCATTCTCGGCAAACGGCTCAATCTGCTTGATCAGGCTCAGGTCCTTCTGAAAGCCGGTGCCGATATGCTTGGTCAACAACTCTGTCAGCAAAGGGTTGGCCTGGTTCAACCAGCGGCGGGGCGTGATGCCATTGGTCACATTGGTGAACTTGCCAGGATAAATTTTGTTGAAGTCAGCAAACAGCGTGGTTTTCAACAACTCGCTGTGCAGCTCGGCCACGCCGTTCACGGTATGGCTACCGACAATCGCCAGATGCGCCATGCGCACACGGCGGCCGTGAGTTTCATCGATGATGGACACACGTTGCAACAAGCCGGTATCGCCCGGGAAGTGCTGATTCACCATTTGCAGGAACTGGTGATTGATCTCGTAAATGATTTCGAGATGACGAGGCAACAATTGTCCGAACATGTCCACCGACCATGTTTCAAGCGCTTCTGGCATCAAGGTGTGGTTGGTGTAGGCAAACATCTTGGTGACCAGCGTCCAGGCACGGTCCCAAGGCAAGTGATAATGATCCACCAATTGATGCATCATTTCGGCCACGGCAATCGCTGGGTGGGTATCATTCAACTGAATGGAGACCTTGTCAGGCAAGGTGTTCCAATCCGAGTTGTAATTGGTAAAGCGATGCAAAATATCCTGTGTAGAAGCAGAAACAAAGAAGTACTGCTGCTTGAGGCGCAACACCTTGCCCGACTCGGAGGTGTCATTTGGATAGAGCACTTGCGAAATGGTTTCGGCACCGTGACGGCCTTCTACCGATTTTTCGTAGTTGCCCTCATTAAACGACTTCAAGTCAAACTCGTGCGTGGCCTTGGCCGACCATAAGCGTAGATTATTCACAGTCTGCGTGCCATAGCCAGGCACAGGTACGTCATAAGGCATGGCGACCACCGATTCATGATCGACCCAGTGATGTTCCACACCACGCTCAGTGTGTACATGCAACACGCGGCCATAAAACTTCACCTCACACGTATGCTCGGGGCGCTGAATCTCCCAGATATTCTGATACCGCAACCAGTTATCAGGATTTTCTTTTTGCTGGCCCTTCTCGATGGTTTGCCTAAACATGCCGTAGTCGTAACGGATGCCATAGCCGGTAGCGGGAATATCCATGGTCGCCATCGAGTCGACAAAACAGGCAGCCAAGCGGCCCAGGCCGCCATTACCCAACGCCGCATCAGGCTCCATCTCGGCCACGCCTTCCAGCTTTTGGCCAATCTCCTGCAAGCCTCCGCTTAGATCGGGTGCAATGCCCAAATTCAGTGCGGCGTTTGACAGCATGCGGCCAATCAAAAACTCCAGAGATAAATAATAAACGCGCTTGGTATTGGCGTCGCGATAAGCATCACGTGTATTCACCCAGCGGCTCATCAAGTGGTCGCGCACGGTAAAAGCGGCGGTCTGATACCAGTCCCGTGCCGTGGCCCAAGAGTTTGATTTACCAATAGAAAAAGTCAGGTGGTTACGCAACGCCTGGGGGATGGGCAATTGCTCTAACAAAAACTCTTCAACCGGTTGCGCAGTTTCTACGGGTGTCTTGGATTTAGGTGTTTTTTTCACATTGGCAGTCATGCATCTTCCCCTTGAGTTTGATTCATCGAATTGCTTTCAGTTAGCAAAAGCAAAAAGCAAGCCTACAGCAAGAATGTGTCAGACATAAAAAAAGCCACAAAATTCTCATTGTGGCTTTGAATTATACTGCCGACCCCGGCAGAGAGAAGCACGAAAACTAAAGTTTCCAGGTATAAGCAACGCCTAGTGCATCCTGATACATGCGCACATTGGCGTCCCCTCCACCAAATCCAGCAGGAATCGAGTTTTGACCGCGTACCGTATTTTCAAAGGCATGCGTGTAAGCAAACGAGACTTCGGATTGCGGGTTCAGCACCCAAGTCGCGCCAATCGACACATGATCTTTCACCACGCCCGGCGCCAGGATATTAAACAGCGTATCGCCCGCTCTAATCGGCTGATCCACATGGTTATAGCCTGCACGTAAAATCAACACTGGGCTATATTGATACAACGCACCGATTTTATACACCTTGGCATCCTGCCAGTTAAACCCGGCGCCATTATCGTTACCCAAGCCATTGCTCAAGTTAGATAAAGAGGCGTTGCCCACCGCATCTACCTCACTGTAATTGATGCGCTGAAAATCCGCGGCCAGCGTCAATGCCGGCGTTACTTTGACCGCCACACCCACGCCATAGGTGGAGGGGATATCAAAATCCCCCTGCTCGGCAAACAAACCCTTGTACTTGTCAAACCGGCTCATGTAAGTACGGCTCTGGTAGGTCGCTCCCAGCGTCACGGCATCCGTGATCTCACCCAGCCAGCCAATATGCACACCCGCCCCATAAGAATCATCATGCCCATTGTTGGTCAGGTTAGCAGCTGAACTACTTGCATTGCTAAAATTTTGCAGGCCTTTGGCCTCAAACCGCTGATAGGCCAAGTTCAAAGAGACGCCCAGCGTGTGATGCTCATGCACTTTCCAAGTCACAGTCGGCGCCACAAACACCTGCGCCAAATCTACGCCCGTGCGGCGACCATTACTGTTAAACAGCGGAATACCATTTTTATAGTCGGTATTCATGCCGCCATTACCGTACACACTCACGCCCAGCGTCACATCGTCTGAATACTGTGTGTTATAGCCTAGCTCTGGAATAAAGAAATTCTGGCTATCATTGCCTTTATAGGTGCCATCAGCACCGAATGTATTGCCTTTGATTTCAGCTTCACGCACCGGCCTAAACCAAGTCACGCCCGCATCCACACGACTCCCGACTTTACCCATGCCCGCCGGGTTGGCTGCAGCCGCCAGCGCATCTTGTGGCAAAGCGATGCCCACGCCACCCACGCCTTGAGAGCGAACACTATAGCCATGCGAAAAATAACCATCCGTCGCCCACGCATTACCAAACGAAAAAGCGACCGCTACCGGAATAATTTTTGACCACTTATACATCTCAATCCTTCAATAACCTTGTTGGATTGAAATATATCAAGCGATTAAAATTTCAATAAATAATATATAAAAATATATTTATAACTTAAAAATATAAAAGCCCGCGGTGCGGGCTTTATAGATGACAATTTGATCAAGCGATCTTGGGCGAGGCAAGAGGCGTCTTACCCCTTGCTTGGCTCTTGAACACTCAGTTAACCATTTTTGCGACGTCGTGTGGCAACAACACACATAAAGAAACCAAATGCTGACATGTAGATTGAAGACGGTTCAGGCACTGAGGCTGAAAAACTTGTGTAGCCGGACGCTTCAGCTAAGGGTGATAACGGAATAAATAACTGGTAGCTCCGTGTTGATCCGTCTTCAAAAGTGAATTGATAGATCGCCTCGGCCGGCAAATAGCTCGACTTAAATGAGAAATCTCCAAAAGTCGTTGAGGATACAGACCCCCTCTGCAAAATCAAGGTTGTTTTGCTATCAGCACCTTGTTTGTCTACGGTATAAGTCCAGCCATCTGTAATCTTCACCGAGAAGATGTTGCTGTCAGTGAAGTAAGGCATGACAACCATTTTAGCCAGCGGTACTACAAACCCATAATTCCAGCCAGTTGAGTCCTGAAATGGTACTAGCACGATGGGGGAAGGCTGAAACACTATTGGTGTGTTCAGAGGTGGCTGAATAGGTAATGCTGGTGCTAATGGGCGATCATCACAAACGTATCCAGAAACGCAAAGGGTACCAGCTTGCGCTTGCGTCGACATGTTGAACGTGGTCAGCATCACCACAAAAAATAGTATATGTCTCTTCACTAGAGATTCCCTGATGATTTTTTCCAATCATCTTACTGACTACACATTACAAGCATGTTAAGTCTAGCGAAGCTCTCTAGATAGTCCGATAGGGTGGGCAATTTCTTCCCACGCGTAACAATCCAACAAAAGAATTCAGCTGTGCCAATAAACACCATCACTTAATCACAAAGCCTCTGTGTCAGGTAAAGAAATACAAGCTTCAGTGACTTCATCGCGTGGTCAACAAGTTGCCCACCCTACAGGGCTTCAACTACGATTCGCTTATTTAAGAGAAAATCAGGTGTAACGTTCCCACCGGGCTCAAACTCAATAAATTCGTATCCAACATACTGAAGGTACTTTTCGGCGATGCGCTCTGCTGCGTTCATTAGTTATAACTAGTCATTACCCGGCGCGATTTAGCGCGTCCGGGTTGAGTGATTGCCTGGGCTCTGTCTCTGACTTGATTATGATCAAGTTTTTAGCGCCAAAGGAACTAGAGCTGGTCTGATTTTCTTCTGGTTCCAATAGCTCTAAGAGTTCTTGTGCAATGCCTGATGGCCGATCTGCCGCTCTGGCATGCTGAATTTGAAACCTAAGATTTGCCGCCAACCAGTTACGTGTAGATAAGCTCTGAGGTATTGCGCTATGCACTGGTGTGCCAATCTCTAATCGATATAAGCTTTTTGCAAAGGATGAGTTCCCACATGCGGCCAAACATTCCGCATGGCCTGCGTTATTGATAACCATGCATGGGCCTACTGCTTTTAGTTTTCCATTTTTTTGGGTATAGGTTATTGGCGGCATCATATAACTTGCTGCGGCATAGTAAGTCTGAAAATCACCACTCGAATCTTTATAGAAAAATGCGAAAGAACCTACTGATGGTAAAAGCGCGTTTGATAATAAGTTAGCGGGAGGCTTAAATGAACCAGCACCTAAAATACTTGGTCGTGCTGAAAGCAGAAACCACTGTTCAAGATTTGCAGAAAAAGCCCTTCCACAAACTGAAGGCAATGTTGCCCTTTCTGACTTTGCTTGTAAGTAAGTTAATCGAATATGGTGAGAAATCGAAGAGTAGGTAATTATCATGAGATCACTTAACTCGCAACGAGCATTCATTCGCGCAAAGGTACCATTACCAGCAAACAAAACCTGATGAGAGGTGCCGTGGTATTCTTCAATCTGAAACTTTCCGTTTAAACCAACTAATGTTGACTGCAACGCCCGAAATAGTGGAATCTCGTTGTGAGTAAATCCCTGCGTCAATGATCGGAAACTGGCATCGAAATTATTCGCAAAGACAATAGCAGGGTCAGTCATCACATTTCCAAATTCCGTAAGTCTCGATTAGTTATTAAAAGCCTTCTAAATACCGGGGTGTAGTGGAGTCTTTATTTTTTAAATAACTCAATAACTTAACTCAAAAATAAAGGGCGTATGAAAGAGTCTAATTATCAAATGCCAGTTTTGCTAAATTGCTAATTAAAAATAATGCCACAGCCCTTAGAAATCTACAAAAATTCGTTTTTTCTGAGAGGTTATTTTTGGTGTAAAACAAAAAAGCCACCTTTTCAGGTGGCTTTTTCTGACACTTAAAATTCAAAAAAATCACAAAATCAAGCTATTCATCCGCTTCACAAAGCTCGCCGGATCTTCCAATTGGCCACCTTCTGCCAGCAACGCCTGATCAAACAACACATGCGCATAATCGGCAAACTTGGCATCGTCGCTTTCAGCTTTCAGCTTTTCAACCAAACGGTGGGTCGGGTTAATCTCTAAAATCGGTTTGCTGTCAGGCGCTTTTTGACCAGCCGCTTTGAGGATACGCGCCAGGTTGCCGGACAAGTCATGCTCACCAGCCACCAAACAAGCGGGGGAATCGGTCAGGCGGTGTGTGACTTTGACTTCTTTCACGCTCTCGCCCAGCGCGGTTTTAATGCGCTCGACCAGGTCTTTGGCTTGTTCTTCAACCTGTTTTTGCGCTTCTTTATCGGCTTCGTCTTCCAGCTTGCCGAGGTCTAAGTCACCCTTGGCAATCGACTGTAATTTTTTACCTTCAAACTCGGTCAGGCTGCCCAGCAACCATTCATCTACCTTGTCAGACATCAACAACACTTCAATGCCTTTTTTGCGGAAGATTTCCAGGTGTGGCGAGTTCTTCGCGGCCGCAAAGGTATCGGCAGTGATGTAGTAAATGGCCTCTTGCTCGGGCTTCATGCGTTCAATGTAGGCTTTGAGCGAGACATTTTGCTCCTCTGTATCCGCGTGGGTAGAGGCAAAGCGCAACAGGCTGGCAATTTTGTCTTTATTAGCAAAGTCTTCGCCGGGGCCTTCTTTAAGCACGCGGCCAAACTGTTCCCAGAACTTGGCGTAGTCTTCTGGTTTGTTTTCAGCCAGGTCTTCGAGCAGGCCCAGCACTTTTTTCACGGAGCCGTTTTTAATGGCTTCTACGTCGCGGCTGTCTTGCAAAATTTCGCGCGAGACGTTGAGCGGCAGGTCGGCTGAGTCAATCACACCGCGTACAAAGCGCAGGTATTGTGGCATCAGTTTTTCGGCGTCTTCCATAATAAAGACACGCTTCACATAGAGCTTGATGCCCTGGCGGCGATCGCGGTCGTATAAATCAAATGGCGCTTTGGCTGGCACATAGAGCAGCGAGATGTATTCTTGCTTGCCTTCTACGCGGCTGTGGGTATAGGCGAGCGGATTTTCAAAGTCGTGTGAAACGTGTTTGTAAAACTCGTTGTACTCTTCTTCGCTAATGTCGTTTTTGCTGCGCGCCCACAAGGCAGAAGCTTTGTTGACGGTTTCGTCCTCATCGGTGGGGACCTGTTCGCCGTCTTTCCATTCTGATTTTTTCATCACAATCGGCAGGGTGATGTGATCAGAGTATTTGCGGACGATGGTTTTCAGTTTCCAGTCGTTCAAGAATTCGTCTTCGCCTTCGCGCAGATGCAAAATTACATCGGTGCCGCGACCGGCTTTTTCAGTCGCTTCAATGGTGAAATCGCCTTCACCGTGCGACTCCCACTTCACGGCTTCACTCTCGCCTGCGCGGCGGGTAATCAGCGTCACTTTATCGGCGATGATAAAGCTGGAGTAAAAGCCCACACCAAACTGGCCAATCAGGTTGGCATCCTTAGCTTGGTCGCCGGTCAGGTTCTGGAAGAATTCTTTGGTGCCGGATTTGGCAATGGTACCAATGTTGTTGATCACTTCTTCACGGCGCATGCCGATACCATTATCAGAAATGGTCAGCGTGCGGGCTGCTTTATCAAATGAAACTCGAATATTTAACTCGCTGTCATTTTCATACAAAGCAGCATTTGAAATGGCTTCAAAACGCAACTTGTCAGCCGCGTCAGAAGCGTTTGAAATCAATTCTCGCAACACAATTTCTTTATTGCTATAGAGCGAATGAATCATCAATTGCAGTAATTGTTTGACCTCGGCCTGAAAGCCCATGGTCTGCTTGGATTGCGATTCTGCTGTCGCAGTTGTCATGACAGATCCTCCAAAAAACAGGGTTAAACACAAAATTTAACCCTAGATGGGGAAGCAAAAACCGTTTTTCAAGAGGGGAGATTGTGAAACAGGCGGGGATCTATGACAAACCATCATTTAAAACCATGACTGGCAACCGGATTCCGGCGTTGAGGCCAATAAACAAGGCGTTATTCAGCCAATTAAAACCGATTTATTTGCATAGTTTTTGCTAGTTATTTTTTAACGCAGCATTCTTTGTTCTGATGTCAGGTAAGGAGCGTAGTGTATGAATCTCTTTCACACGTTAATCGAGCAAATGCAGGTCATGAAACTGCCGCTATATGCAGTCACCTTGACCGCAGTCCCGCGGGCAGATACCCCGGTGTTGCTCATGTTGCATTGGCATGGCTTTCGCAAACAGCCGACGCCCGCCCTCCCCATGCTTAAACCGACGTTGCAGCCAGTGCCTGGCTCTGCCTTGCAAATCAATGACCGCTGGCGGCAACCGGAAGTGGTCGACGAAGCCGTGCTGGACGCGGCCTGGCAACTGGGCGCCTGGGACGTGCAACGCGAAGAGCACCGCGCTTGCACCTGGGTCGGCGCCAGCGAGCAGGAAGCGCTGGCTTGCAAACAGGCGTTTGGTAAATATGATGAAGTGCTGGAAGACGAACTGCTGGTCAGCGATGCCCCAGACCGTGACGAAATGTTGTACCTCGGTGCCAAAGTTGGGTATATCCGCTGGCAATTCCGGCCAGTGAATGGCGGTGTCTGGCAATCCACGGCTGAGGACGACACCTTACTCGAAGATGGACGGCGTATCCCACCCTGCCCGATTCGGCCCCTTGCACTGAAAGGGGGCAAATTGAGCAAGACTGCGTATCGATTGGGGCAGATCAACCGTATCATCTTGTTGAAATAAGCAAAGGCGAGCGTCTCCGCCGCTTGCCTGCAAGATTAAAGTGCTCCCAAGCATGGCAGGCGGTGAGTATGCATTGCCGCTGGCCGCCCTTAATCAGTGCCGCCCACCCCGTTTATCTAAGTGCTATGGCATGGACGAGATGGAGTCCAGCAGAAAAAATACAAAAACACCCAGGATCGCGATTAAATTTTTATTCTTTTTAGAATGCGAACCACCGTCATGACTGGGCAGAGCCTTGTATTTGCTCGCCTTTGCGAAAGGCGCACGCCAGCGCGCTGGTCATCGCTGATTTTTTCATATTACTTTCACTGGCCTCTGCCAACATAACAATTTATACTGTTTGAACGATGTGTCTGGGGAGGCAATGATGGCAACAATTGAGGTGACTGAGACCAGTCCCAATTCATTTTCTGTCACGGTGAATGGGACACAAACCACCTCACATCAAGTGAATGTCAAGCCAGATTATGCCCAACCATTGCTTGATGCCAGCCAAACGGTGGCAGAACTGGTCAGTGCCTCGTTTCAGTTTTTGCTTGACCGGGAATCGAACACCAGCATTTTGAGAAGCTTTGATTTAAGCGTGATTGAGCGCTATTTCCCAGAGTACCCACAGGCCATACAACGCTATCTTAAGTAATCACCTCCGTATTAACGCATGCTAAATATTAATCATGACACCCAGCTCGCTGCTGTAGATTTGGGCTCCAACAGTTTTCGTCTCGAGATCGGGCGCGTGGTCGATGGCCAGATTCTGCGCGTGGATTATTTGAAAGAGGCGGTCCGCCAGGGCGGGGACTTGGACGAAGACCGAAATCTGAAACCGCAGGCGTTTGAGCGCGGCCTGAAATGCCTGGCCCGCTTTGGCGAGCGTCTGAAAGATTTCCCGGTAGAACATGTGCGCGCTGTCGCGACGCAAACCCTGCGTGAAGCTACCAATAGCGAAGATTTTATCCGCCAGGCACAAAAAGTCCTGGGCTATCCCATTGAGATTATTTCTGGTGTCGAAGAGGCCAGGCTGATTTATCAGGGCGTCAGCCGCATGTTGCCGCAATCGGACGAAAAGCGGCTGGTAGTGGATATTGGCGGACGCTCTACCGAGTTTATTTTGGGTCAACACTTCCGCGCCACGGTAACGGAATCCTTGCGCCTGGGCTCGGTGGGCTGGTCACAAAAATATTTTGCCGATGGCCAGTTTAGCGAACGTAATTTTGAACGCGCCGAAATTGCCGCCGAGTCGATTATCGACATGATTGCCAACCGCTATGTTGGAAAAGCAGAGGTGGCCTATGGGGCCTCGGGCACAGTGGGCGCGGTCGCCGATGTGTTGGCAGGCGCAGGCTTCGCGGCTGACCGCATTGAACGCGCGCAGCTGGAGTGGCTAAAGCAGACGCTGATCAAAGCCAAATCGCCAGACCGGCTGAACATGGAAGGCCTGAAGGATGACCGGCGTGCAGTGATTGGCGGCGGCCTGGCCGTACTGACCGCAGTATTTGATACCTTGAAAATTGACACGCTGATGGTGGCTAACGGCGCGTTAAGGCATGGCGTGCTTTATGACATGCTAAACCCGGAAGATGTCACCGAAGATTTGCGTACTGCGTCGATTGCCAGATTGTGCAAGCAATTTGGTGTTGAAATGGAGCATGCCAACAACGTCAGCAAAATGGCGCTGTATTTTTACGACGCCATGCTGGCCTGTGATACGCAGAAGCCACTGCTACATTGGGCGGCGCTGTGCCATGAAATTGGCTGGGCGATTTCACATACCGATTGCAACAAACATGGTGCCTATATTCTGGATAACACCGAATTGATGGGCTTTGCGCAAAGTGAACTGCATACCATCAGCCTGCTGGTGCTCGGCCATCAAGGCAAGTTACGCAAACTGGATGCAGACTTTGATAATCAGGATTTGGTTTGCCAGCTCATGGCATTGCGTCTGGCCGTAATCTTTTGCCACTCCCGCCGCATGCCCTCACTCAAGCACTTGCAGCTGGAACGCCATAAACAGCAGTTTATTCTGGCGCTGTCCACGCAATGGGCAAACCAGCATCCGCAGACGCATTACCTGCTGGAGGAAGAGTGCCTGCTGTGGCAAAAACTGGGCTGGCAATTAGAGATTCGACACACGTAAAAAAACGGGCGCCAGGCCCGTTTTTTTTGATCACAACTTACTCTTTTTTCTTTTTCTCTTTCTTCTCGTCTTCTTCCTTGAGCTTGGCCATTTTTTCGCGCCACTCTTGCAATTGCTCGTCTTCAATTTCAAGCTGCAAGGCCAGGGCTTCTTCCTGGCTCAGTTTTTCCTTGATGAAGCGTTTGGGTAATTTACCTCCCATGCGGGACAGAATACGCTCAGCCTCATCGGCAGGTAATTGTTTGACTTTATCCAGATACACTGGATTGACCTTGTCTTTCATAGGACTCCCTTTGATTGTCTACTATCCGGCTGTTTAAACAGACCGGATTTAGCTGTTTTGCAGAATCCAGTCGGTGACCGGATTCCACTGTGCAATGTCGACCTCTTTCAAGGTATTCGACAATTCAAAAATACTGAGGCCTTCTTCGGCGGCAGTGACATAAATCTGCGAAGAACGCAGCATGGACAGCACAGAAAAGCCTGACTCATCCATAAAGGTCAACAGACGCTCTGCGGAGCGCGTACGCGGCATCACCCGCATGCCAACCAGACCCACAAATGTTTTATGTTTACGGACGGTTTTTTCTTCTGCCAGCAATTGCAAAAAGTCTTGCGTCGCGCCGATATCAAATGCAGAAGGCGCCACGGGTACCAGTACCAGGTCGGCTTCAGTCACTGCATCAGAAATTTTTTTGTCCCGCAAACCACCCGGGGAATCGGTAATTACCCAGTCAGCCTTTTGCAGGGCGGACTTGCCAAGATCATCGGCATTGTAAACAGTGGCGACATGTGCGGGCCGACGTGCAAGCCAATCTGTGGTTGATTGCTGCCGGTCTATGTCTTCGAGCACAATCTTATGCCCCAGCTGCGCCAGATAGCCAGCAAGATTCGTGGCTAAAGTGGTTTTACCGCTGCCGCCTTTGGTATTTGCCACCAATACCCTGCGCATGCTTCGCTCCCCGTTTCAAGGTGTTGAATTTTGTCATGAAAACCAGCTGATATCACACCATATCAATATGAAATTTTTATGACAATTGATTTTGAACAAAAACAGTATAAACTGTTTTTACTGAACACAACCAGGAGAATCTCATGGCCAGCAAACCAAATAACAAACCCTTGATCCAGAACAAACCGGCCACGACGCCAGCGAAACCGGCTGCCACCGCCAAAGCGCCTGTTGCCAATAAAACGGCTGCAAAGCCAGTGGCACCCGTAGCAGCCAAGCCTACCGCCAAACCGGTATTAAAAACAGCTGCAGCGCCTAAAAAAGCGAGCGGCACACCAGCGATCAAGGTCGTGAACAAAGTCGCCACGGCACCTGAAAAAAACAAGGCCGACAAGGACAAACCAAAAACCAACAAGGTAAAAATGGAACGTGACAGCTTTACCATGCCCAAAGAAGAGTACGCACAAATCGCGACTTTGAAAAAACGCCTTGAAGCGCTGGATAAACCTGTCAAGAAAAGCGAATTGTTACGCGCTGGCCTGAAACTGCTGTCTGCAATGGATGATGCAGCGTTGAAAGCGACACTGGCCAGCATTCCAGTGATTAAAACCGGCAGACCAAAGAAATAAGTTAGTTCACACGCGGCGCCTGCAGTGGCGACAGGCCACTACGCGCTTACTTGATCAGCTCGGGGCTTTGCACACTATATAATTTGTAGGGCGGCCCCGATTTTGGCAAGCGCAGCCACCAGACCGCGCCCTTCTTGATACTGACCTGCCCTTCTGGCAAACCCAAGGCATGCGCAACCAGTTCACCTATCCAGGGCTGATGACCAACCAGCATCATTGATTCAAACGGGCTTTGCGCCAGGATTTGCAGTAGCGGCTCTAGCGGCCTTTCCGGCGCCAGACGCGTATCTTCCTGCCAGTCCTCCCCCCAGTAATCCACGGTTTCACGCGTACGCACGGCAGGACTCACCAGCACATACGTTTGTTTGGGCAAGTATTTTTTGAGCCAGGCGGACATTTGCTTGGCTTGTTTGTGTCCCTTGGCGGTCAACGGCCGCTCGAGGTCAGAGGCCCCATGCATGAGCACCTCTGCTTCTGCATGTCGCCATAAAATCAGGTTTTTAACGGGCATCACACACTTTTATAAAGAATGATACTGGCGTAGTAACAGGTGCTGGCAAGACAGGGGCTCGGCAGCATCAGTCCGCGCGGCCTGTTGATATTGCCCATTCTCACTCAATTGCCAGGCATCCAGATTATCTTGCAGGTAAAGCTGCAGACTTTCGCGATAAATGCGTTGCTGCATGGCGGGGTCTTTGATTGGCCAGGCCAATTCTACGCGGCGGATCATGTTGCGGCTCATCCAGTCTGCGCTCGACAGCCACATCTGCACCTGACCATCCAGCTCAAAGTAAAACACGCGTGAATGCTCGAGCAGGCGACCGACAATGGATCTGACCCGAATGCGGCCTTTAACCGACGGCGCATCCACCGGCAAGATGCAGGCACCCCGCACAATCAAATCAATCTCAACGCCTGCACTGGCGGCCTTCATGAGTGCATTGACCAGCGGGACATCGGTCAGCGCATTCATTTTGGCAATCACCTTGGCGGGCTTGCCCAGCCTGGCCAGGCGCTGCGCCTTTTCCAGCTGCCGGATCATGCTGTTTTGCAGGGTAAACGGCGCCACCAGCAGATGACGCATGGTCGGAATCGGTAGCTCACTGGTCAAGTGACGGAAGACGGCTTCCATTTCTTTGGTCAGATTGGCATCCGCGGTCAGCATGCTCCAGTCGGTATACAAACGCGTGGTTTTCGGGTTGTAGTTGCCGGTGGAAAGATGCCCGTAGCGGTGAATGACCTTGCCCTCACGGCGCATAATCAACAGCATCTTGGCGTGTGTTTTGAGGCCGACCACGCCATACACCACCTGCGCGCCCACAGACTCTAATGCTTCTGCCCAGTTGATGTTGGCTTCTTCGTCAAAACGCGCCTTGAGTTCAACCACCACCAGCACTTCCTTGCCACGGCGCACCGCCTCTTGCAGCAAGCGCAACATGCGTGGATCCGCCCCAGTCCGGTAAATGGTCATGCGAATGGCCAGTACATGCTCATCCTTGACCGCTTCTTCCAGTAGCTGGATCACCACTTCGAAACTCTCGTAAGGCTGGTGAATCAGCAAATCTTTTTCGCGCATTTGCGTCAGCAGCGAAACATTCTTTTTGATGTGCTGCGGCCAGTGCGGCTGGAATGGCACAAACTTGAGATGATCCCCTTTGGCCATGTCTGGCAGCTGAATCAGGCGGCCCAGATTCACCGGACCATTCACGCGGTATAACGCCAGTGGCGGCAGGTTAAATTGCTTGAGTAAAAACTCGGCCAGCGTGTCGTCGCATTCTTGTGTCACCTCAAGTCGCACCGCTTCACCATACTGCCGATGCGCCAGCTCTTCACGTAACGCTGTGCGCAAGTTGATCACATCATCTTCATCCACCTCAAGGTCACTGTTGCGGGTGACGCGGAACTGGGAAAAATGCAGGATGCTGGCGCCTTGGAATAAAACCTCCAGATTGGCGCGGATGATGCTAGTTAGTGAGACAAAGCACTGTTCACCTTTGCTAATAGACGGTGGCAATTGCACCAGGCGCGGAACCACACGCGGCGCACGTACGATGGCGATTTTCTCTTCACCATCGACGGCAATGCGCACAATAAAGTTGAGCGATTTATTGGCCACTTGCGGAAAAGGATGCGAAGGGTCCAGCGACACTGGCATCAAGAACGGCAACACTTCACGCTTGAAGTAATTGGCCACCCAGGTGGTTTGCTCTGGGGTCCTGACCCCACCCGAGACCAGATGTACGTGCTCTTTTGCCAGCGCAGGCATCAACGCATCGTTAAACAGCTGGTATTGCTGGGCCACCAGCGCATGCGCCATGGTTGCCACTTGCTCGCAGGTCGACGCAGTGACCGGGCCACTGGTCACGCCTTGCTGATATGCCTCCATCTGCAAAGGCATGCGGACTTCGAAAAACTCGTCAAGGTTATTGGTGACGATACACAAAAAGCGTAAACGCTCCAGCAAGGGATAGTCCTCTCGCTGAGCCAGAGACAACACTCTGGCATTAAAACTGAGGATACTTTGGTCTCTGTCTAGCAGGGCGGGCGTGTTATTTTTCATGGCGGATATTGTATCGGCTGCAATGCTTTCAATTGTGACAGTTTTATGAAATTACATCTTTCTTAATTCACGCCAGCCGCTTATAGCTGCGCGATGTGTTGCAATCGCAACCGGGCAGCCGTGGTGATCTCGTTCTTTTCTGCCGCGGAAAGTTTTGCCACATGTTTCACCATCAAACTGGTCCGCGGATTGCGTGCAAACAATGCCTCATGCTTGATTAAAAATGCCCAATACAAGGTGGTGAATGGGCAAGCCTGCGCCCCCGTTTTTTGTTTAGGGTCATATTTGCAGTGCTGGCAATAATTGCTCATGCGCTGGATGTATGCACCACTGGCCACATACGGCTTGCTGGTAAAGCGGCCGCCGTTGGCAAACAGGGCCATACCCGCGACATTGGGTAACTCCACCCACGCCACTGCATCAACATACACCGCCAAAAACCAGTCCGAAACCTGTTGCGGGGACAGCTCAGCCAGCGTTGCAAACAAGCCGAGCACCATTAGACGCTGAATATGATGCGCGTAACCATGCTGCAAAGTTTGCCCGATGCACTGCGATAAACAATGCATGCCAGTTTGCCCCGTCCAGAACCAGGCGGGAAGCGCCCCTTGATGGTTAAAATAATTGGCCTTTTCCAGCGCGGGCATTTCCAGCCAATATACGCCACGGATAAACTCGCGCCAGCCCAAAATCTGCCGGATAAATCCCTCTACACTGGCCAAAGGCGATTGCCCCTGCCGATACGCCTGCTCAGCGGCGGCAATTACTTCGCGCGGATTGAGCAATTTGAGGTTTAGGGCCGAGGCCAGCAGTGAATGCCACAAGTATGGCTCTGCTTGCCACATCGCATCTTGATATGGGCCAAACCGCGCCAGCTTTTCTGCAACAAAATGCGCCAGCAAGGTGAGTGCTTGCTCACGGGTGACCGCCCATTGAAAGTCATCCAAGGCTCCCGGATGATCATGAAAGGTCTGATTGACCAGGGTCATCACGGCCTGGGTCACAGCATCGGGTGCAAAAGTGGGTGGCGGCCGCAGGTCTTGTGGCCCCTGCTTGCCCAAAGACTGACGATTGTCCTGGTCATAGTTCCAGTCGCCGCCCTCGGGCGCATCCCCCGCCATTAGAATCTGGTATTTTTTACGCATGCTGCGGTAAAAAAACTCCATGCGCAAAGAAGTATTTTTTTCACCGTAGTGATCCGCCCAGCGCTTGAACTGGTCGATGCTGCACATAAAGTGGGTGTCTTGCAGCACCTGCAGTGGCGTGGCAGATTGCTCAGCCACGGCCTGTAATTGCTGCCAGATACGCCAGTCACCGGGCTCGCATACCTTGATGGCGAGTGGCCGATGCTGTTGCACCATCGCTTGCCAAACGGCTGGCAAATCGGGATAAGTGTGATCATCCAGCGCAAAATAGGTCAGCGGAAAGGATTGTGCACGCAAGCACTCGGCAAAATGCCGCATGGCAGAAAGAAACAGGGTAATGCGCTGACGGTGTGACCAAACATGGGTAGACTCTTGTCTGACCTCGGCCATCACAATATGGTCTTGCGCAGGATCAAAATCCAGCAGGGCCGGGTTATCCAGTGTCAGCTGGTCACCCAAAATAATCACCAGATGCCTCATGACGATTTTGTGCGAGGCTGACGGCGACAACGTTCAGAACAATATTTGACCTGTTCCCAATTCTTGGCCCAGGCCTTGCGCCAGGTCATGGGCTTGCCACATTGCTGGCAAAGCTTGCTTGGTAGCTGTGTCTTGTTGCCTTTGAAGTCTGAAATCATGCCTCAAAGACTGGAATGGCGTCCGATGGTTCCTTAAATACCTTTTTTTGCTGATAGCAGCGGCTGGCAATCTTGCAGATTTCGATAAAGTCTTCCGCCACCAGCGCCGCACGCCCAAGCAAGCCGCCATCAATATCTGGCATGCTCAACAAGCTGTGGGCATTTTGCGGGGTCATGCTGCCGCCATACACAATGCGGATTTGGTCGGCAAATTCGCGATCACGCTCGGCAATCATCATGCGGATAAACGCATGCATCCGCTGCGCCTGATCCGGGCTGGCATGCTCGCCGGTGCCGATCGCCCACACGGGTTCATAGGCGATCACCATATTGAATTTTTTGGCCAGCGCAAATGCTTCGTCATCCAAGCCGTAGACCACATTCAGCATCTGGTTACGCACAATCAACTCGGCCATATCGCCATCGCGCTCATCTAGCGTTTCACCCACACAAAAAATCGGCGTCAGCCCGGCATGCAGGGCATTGAGCATGCGCTTGGTGGCAACCTGATTGCTTTCCAGCTTGAGCGCACGGCGCTCGGAATGCCCGATAATGGTGTAGGTGCAACCGAACTCGGCGACCATTTTGGCCGAAATACAGGAGGTAAATGCGCCCTCTGTATACTGGCTGACATTTTGCGCGCCCCAGGCAATGGCCGAATCCTGCAACAGGGCTTGCGCCTGAAACAGGTAGACATAGGGCAGGCAGACCGCCGCATCCATGCCCTGCAGATCGTGCAGTTCTTGCTTGAGACGGTTGAGTAAGCCCTGGTTTTCGAGCAACCCACCGTGTAGCTTCCAGTTACCAACCACTAATTTTTGTCGCATGATGTTTCCTTTATTCATGCCCCCTCGTGCGGATTGTTGATGTGCTCAACTTATGTTTTTACTTGTCTTTTTACTGACCTTGTTGCTTGCGTTGATGATGCGTTCAACCCGGTGTCACCGGCGGTTAATAAATAGCCGCCATTTTCTCCAGTGAAATCACCTTGATTTTGCTGGCCTGACCGGCACTGCCAAAAGCCTCAAACCGCTCTTTGCACAAATGCTGCGCCGCGGTAATCGCTTCCTTGAAGTATTTGCGCGGATCGAACTCTTCAGGATGCTCGGCCATATGTGCGCGGATCGCCGCAGTCATTGCCAGACGGATATCGGTATCAATATTGACCTTGCGCACCCCGTTTTTAATGCCCTCGACAATTTGAGACACTGGCACGCCATAGGTTTCCTTGATATTGCCACCATATTGCCGGATCTGCTCCAGTAAAGACTGTGGCACGCTGGAGGAACCATGCATCACCAGATGCGTATTGGGGATTTTGGCGTGAATCTCGCGAATGCGTTTAATCGACAAGGTTTCGGCTGAAGGCGGCCGTGTAAATTTATAGGCGCCATGGCTGGTCCCAATGGCAATCGCCAGCGCATCGACCTTGGTGGCCGAGACAAAGGCAGCCGCTTCATCGGGGTCCGTCAGCAGCTGTGACTCGTCCAGCTTGCCTTCGGCGCCGACGCCATCTTCCTCGCCAGCCATGCCGGTTTCAAGCGAACCCAACACCCCGAGCTCGCCTTCCACCGAGACACCCACCGCATGCGCAAACTCAACCACTCGGCGGGTCATCTCGACATTGTATTCATAACTGGCTGGCGTTTTGCCGTCCTCTTTGAGCGAACCATCCATCATCACGCTGGAAAAACCACTACGGATCGCCATCTGGCAGACCTTGGGCGAAGCGCCATGGTCCTGGTGCATACACACCGGAATATGCGGATACTGCTCAATCGCTGCTTCCACCATTTTGCGCAGAAAAGACTCGCCCGCATAACCGCGCGCACCGGCAGAGGCCTGTAAAATCACCGGGCTATCCACTTCATCTGCCGCCTTCATGATGGAGAGAATCTGTTCCATATTGTTGATATTGAAGGCGGGCAGTCCATAACTGTGTTCGGCCGCGTGGTCCAATAATTGTCTGAGCGAAATTAATGCCATATGTCACACTCCTTTTAATCAGTGGCTTGCGGATGATCACTGTCTTGCCAATGATACTCGCGCAAGCGCTGTATTTCCTGTTTGGCGCCTAACAGTACCGGCACGCGTTGATGACAACTGTCCGGCTGGATAGCCAGAATCGGCTGCTTGCCGTCTATGCTCTCGCCCCCGGCCTGACTTACCAGCAAGCTCATCGGGTTTGCTTCATAAAGTAATCTTAACCGCCCAGCCCTGACAGGTTGCTTACGGTCGTGCGGATAAAGAAACACGCCACCCCGGGTTAAAATCCGGTGCACATCCATGACCATGCTGGCGCACCAGCGCATATTGAAGTCGCGACCGCGCGGACCATCGGCGCCTTGCAGGCATTCGTTGATATAACGCTGCATGGCAGGCGCCCAGTAGCGCTGGTTACTGGCATTGATGGCAAATTCCGAGGTCTCCTCGGCGATTTGTACCGTTTGCTGGGTCAACATAAAGGTATTGCTGTCATGATCCAGCGTAAACACATGGGTGCCTTGCCCCAGCGTCAGAACCATCAACGTTGCCGGCCCATACATGAGATAGGCTGCGGCACGCTGGTCCTGGCCAGGTTGTAAAAAGGCCTGCTCACCGAGGGTAGAGACTCCAATATTCGGCAGCACCGAAAAAATACTGCCGACCACGCCGTTAATCGCCAGGTTAGAAGAGCCATCCAGCGGATCCATACTGACCAAAAATGGTGCATCCAGCGTCTCAAACAGCACCGGATGATCTTCTTCTTCTGACAGCACGCCAGCCACCACCGCAGAAGCGCGCAGTTGCGCCACCGCCAGTTCATGGCTGCGGATATCCAGCTTCATCTGGGTTTCGCCCTGCACATTGGTGCTGGTCATTTTTTCGGTCACGCCCTGCAGCGCCCCTTGCCGGATGAGCGCCGCAATCTCAATGCCCGCCTGGGCCAAATGAGAGACCAGTACATTCAGGCCGTGATTTACAGAGACTTTTTCTAAGAACACCTCTAATTGCATGGCAATCACCTTTAGGTTGAATATTGTTAGGCCATGTCACACTGTAACATTGATAGCCGTCATTAAAAGAGTGATGACGCACTGAAATCCAGTGCAGTTATCCCACACAGGCTATAAAGAATTGCATGCAATGTTTATGCCTGCTATCTGGTAGACGCCCTCTCACTGACAATGTTCAACCCAATTGATGACAGCCATGCTGTCGCAGCGGGGAATAGTTAAGGTGGCAGAGTGGAAGCTGCTGCAGAAAGTAGCTGTTGAATCGCCTGCTGCGCGGCAATAAAGCCCGCACTCGCCGTCACGCAGATACTGGAGCCATAGCCCGCACAATGCAGGCCAGTCAGGCCCGCTTGAGGCGTCTCGCAAGCCTCTTGCGGGCGCTCCACGGGCTCATCTGAATACACGGCCATGAGGCCAAACTTGCTTGATTTTTTGTGATCCGAGGCTTTGGGAAAGCCATGGTCACGGCGCAATTGATTACGCACTTTTGACAGCATGCGGTCACCCTGCACATGCGCGAGGTCCGCCAAGCGCAACCGCGTCGCATCAAGCTTGCCCCCGGCGCTGCCGACCATCACCAGCGGCAAGCTGTGTTGTTTGCAGTAAGCCGCCAGCGCAATTTTGGCTTTGGTGTCATCCATGCAGTCCACAATAAGGTCTGGTTGCCCGGCCAGCATTTGCGCGAGATTGTCCGGCGTCACAAAATCCTCAATCTCGTTGACGACACATACGGGATTAATTTCGGCGATCCGCTCCTGCATGGCCGTGACCTTGGCCTTGCCCAGATTGCCTGACAGTGCATGAATCTGGCGATTCATGTTCGATTCGGCAATATTATCCAGGTCTACCAGCGTGAGCTTGCCCACCGCATTGCGCGCCAGTGCCTCTGCGGCCCAGGAGCCAACACCACCGATGCCGATCACCATGACATGCGATTGCTGCAAACGCGCCAGGCCCGGCTCACCATACAAGCGGCGCACGCCGGAAAAGCGGCGCGCCATCTCGACATCGACAGACAAGTCCAAATCCATTACCCCTAGCTCGTTTCCAGCACCACATACGCCAGGGCAAGATTTTTCTCATCACTGATGCTGATATGCGACTGGTGGATATGATGCTGTTTGAGAAAAGCCTGCAAGGCGGTAGATAATTGCAGCAAGGGACGCCCCAAGGCATCATGCGTCACCGCGATGTTATGGAAGCTGACTTCACCGCGAATGCCGGTACCGATGGCTTTGGCAAAGGCTTCTTTCGCCGCAAACCGCTTGGCCAGAAAGCGGGCTTTGAGCTGGCTAGCCTGGTAGTCAGCCCATTCGGCATCGGCCAAAATGCGCTTGGCAAAGGCCTCGCCAAACTGCTCCAGTGACGCCTGAATGCGCTCAACTTCAACAATATCCGCGCCTATGCCATAAATCATCGCCACTCCTTCTCCGCCATGGATGCGTGTTTATCTGCTGGAAAACTCTTTCATCAGTGCTTTCATTTCGCGCACGGCATGGTCCCAGCCCACAAACAAGGCATGCGCCACAATCGCGTGGCCGATATTCAGCTCTTCAAAGCCTGGCAAGCGCGCAATATGATGCACATTGTGATAATGCAGGCCATGCCCGGCATTCACCACCAAGCCGGCGGCTTTGGCATGGTTAAGCGCGGTCGTAATTTTATCCAGTTCGGCCAGTTGCGCTTTTTCAGTTTCTGCATCGGCAAAGGTCCCGGTATGCAACTCAATCACAGGTGCGCCCATTTTGGTGGCGGCATCAATTTGCGCCAGATCGGGTGCAATAAACAAAGAGACGCGGATACCTTGCTCAGACAGTTTTTTAACCGCGTGTTCGACTTTGGCATAGTGGGTCAATACATCCAACCCGCCTTCCGTCGTGCGTTCTTCACGCCGCTCTGGCACCAGGCAGACATCCTGTGGTTTAACCTGAATGGCGATATCAATCATCTCGCTGGTCACCGCACATTCCAGGTTCATTTTGGTTTGCAGTAACGGCCGCAAGGCAAAAATATCCGCATCCTGCATGTGGCGCCTATCCTCGCGCAAATGTAGCGTGATGCTGTCAGCGCCGGATTGTTCTGCACGCAATGCAGCCTGCACCACGCTGGGGTATTTGGTGCCACGCGCCTGACGGATGGTGGCCACGTGATCAATATTGACGCCTAGTTTTAACATAGAAAAAAGCACTAACCGGATAAAAACCTTATTTTACCTGCGGATGGCCTAAAACCCTATGCTCCCGTAAAAAGCGATGCAGATAAAGCGCCAGCTTGTATGCTGAAAGCGGATTGCAACCAGCCCTATCAGCCTTGCACTTTTGACGGCAGGACAAATAGACTAAAATCAGATCATCATGATGACTACCGCCGCGCATCAATCGCAATCAACCGCGGGGACTGTCCATTAGAATAACTCAAACAAATAAGCGAGATAAAAGGGGCACAATTGCAAAAAATCACCGACTATTTCAAACAGGCGCCTCTGCAACAGATCCTGTTTGAGTTTCTGGATGTGATTCCGATCCCCATCTTGATGTCGGAAGAGATCAATCCAACGACCCAGCACCGCGAGCACCGGTTTTTGAATCGGGCCTTTATCGAGCAGATTGGCTATACCCTGGAAGAAATTCCTGATATTGCACACTGGTTCAAGCATGCTTATCCCGATCCTGACTACCGACAACAGGTCATCGATGACTGGTCACTCGCCGTCAGCGAAAGCCTGGCAGAGGGCCGCACTACGGCAGAAAGGACCGCGCTGATTCGATGCAAAAATGGTCATCAACGCTGGTTTTCCGTGGTGGTGCAACTGCAAGCGCAAACCGCTACCAACTTGCAAATTGTGACATTCCGGGATATTCATGCGCTCAAAAGCAATATTGACGAATATCACCATCTTTCGCAGACAGATCAACTGACCCAACTGCTTAACCGTCGGGCAGGTAGCCAACTGTTAACCGCAGCCTGCACCCGTTTTCACCGCGACAACGAACCATTTTCTGTGATCATGTGTGATATTGATGACTTCAAGCGCATCAATGACCATTATGGCCATGCCGCTGGCGATGAGGTGTTATGCCAAATGGCAGAAGCACTGCTCAAAACCAGCCGAAAACATGACAGCATTGTCCGCTGGGGTGGTGAAGAATTTCTGCTCATCTTACCCGGCACCCAACTGCAAGAAGCGACACTGATTGCAGAAAGATTGCGCCAACTCATCCAGGCGCAGACCTGCTTGCTGGACAAGCAACGTGTTTATTTAACCATGAGCTTTGGTTGCGCCACGGTACAGGCAGGACAATCTGAAACTGAATTGCTGAACATGGCTGACCAGGCACTTTACCATGCAAAAAATGGCGGACGTAATCGCGTATGGAGCGAGAGCACCGATTAGTCGCATCAAGGTTGGGTAGCTACGGATCCCCACGCGATTTGCTCCAGCTGACCTATTGCCCAAACGTCTGCCCCCAGTTTTCGCTGGGACTACACCACCGTTGTGATGCTTGCAGTTAACACGCAGCAAGGTCTTCATAGAGGCTTATAGGCCGCTGTCACGCGAATATACATCGGCCGTCATCAAAGATTAACCCGCGTCCGCCATCATGCCCGCGTAGTAAACACTTTCAACACTACCATGCCCCAGCCGGGGGATGTTAATCAAGCGGGATAATTGTGAATAAATCAAAAGTATTTAAATCAACGGCCATGGTGGCCGCTGTCGCGGGCCTGTCATTCGGTGCCGTGTCGTTAGTCTCTGGGCTGGAAGTCAAGCCTATGCCTGCCTCTACCGAAGGTAAAGGTTCCTGGATGGCTGGTGACCTGCATACCCATACCGTGGAGTCTGATGACTCTCGCACGACGCAGACGCTGGACTTTTTGCTGGACAAGGCGCTGGGCACTTACAAACTGGACTGGATGATTCTGAGCAATCATTTGCGCTCTTCCAAATATGATCAGAACGGCAATTTGCTGGCCAAACCCGTGCCATTTGCCTATGCGATGGAGTCGATTGAGATTCCGCACGTGAAAGACATGCAGGCAAGCGGCACTTACGCAGACAAGATGATACTCTCGGCGGCAGAATGGGATATGCCTACCCACGACCATGCCAATGTAGTCATGTTCCAGAATGAATCGACGCTGGAGACGTCTACCGATGGTGCTAAAGAATTCCAGTATCTGTTTACCACCCTGTCTGAATCATTGTTTAACCCGCAGGATGTCGCGGCCTGGAAAAACAGGAATGGTTCGATTCGCCCTAACCAAACCGGCGCAGACGCCTTGTCCGCGATCGCCTGGTTAAAAACCCATTATCCGACCACCAGCTTTGCCACCATCAACCACCCGTCTCGCAATCCAAACAAATATACGATCAAGGACTTTCGTCAAATGAATGACTTGGCCCCGGATATCGTATTTATGATTGAAGGCATGGTCGGTAACCAGATGGAGCCTGACCGTGGCGGCTATACCTCTGCCTATATTGACGCGAACCTGCCTAACCGCACCTATGGCGGCGTGGACGCCGTTGTTGCCAAAGTGGGCGGCGTATGGGATGCGCTGTTAGGCGAAGGTCGCCACGTTTGGAACATCGCAGACTCCGACTCACACTTCAAGATTGATGCAGCCAGCAATAGCAGCGGCTACTATCCAGGCGAATATGCCAAGAACTACGTGTGGATGCCAGAAAGCGGCAAAGGCACAGCCACCGGCTTGATCGCCAGTCTGCGTGAAGGCCGCATGTTTGGCGTGTTTGGTGACTTGATCAATGCCCTGGACTTCCGCGTCGTCGGCTCGTCTGGCACCGCATTTATGGGTCAGGAAATCAAGGTTGGTGCGGGTGAAAAAATCAAATTGACCATCCGCTTCAAGAGCCCGGATCTTAACAATTACCTGAAGCCGGTTGATGGTAACACCCTCGCCAACATGAAACCTGTGGTCAACCATGTGGACTTAATTGTCGGTGATGTCACGCCCAAAGCCAGCCCGGACTCTGCGGCTTACAACGTTGCCACCAACCCGTCTACACGCGTGCTGAAGCGATTCACCGCAGCCGACTGGAAAGTAGGCAAAGATGGCTTTGCCTCGGTGACTGTGCAGCTGGTCGCCAACAAAAACCAGTACTTCAGATTGCGCGGCACCAATCTGGCGGTGGATGCGCCTGGATTCAGCTACAACGGCGAACCGCTGGCAGACCAGAAAACCTGGGTACTGAACAATCAGGGCGGCGTGGATAACAATGGTCGTGTCAACGCGATTAACGACCGCAACTACAGCAGCCTGTGGTTTTACTCCAACCCGGTGTTCGTTTCCGTTCGTTAAGATGAAATAGGAGGCGCAAGACGCGCCTCTTCATCGACACATGACGGGCGTTTGATTGATTTAACTTTTTTAGGATTTGTGATGCAATTGATTAAATATTTAGTAGTGTTTCTGGCGCTCACCTTTGCTGGTAGCGGTGTAGCACTGGCCGATTATCGTTACAACATTGTGGCGGTCGATGATGTGAATGGCGACCCAACCTTCTCTGGCAGCATGACCACCAGCGCGCCATTTTCATTAAACTATAATTTCAGCGTGCTGGACTTTGTCCTGAATGACCCCTTGGACAACGTCAGCTATCGCTCTAGCGATTCCAGCATTAGCATAGACAAACAGGGGTTTACGTTTGCAGCCAATAACGGCGCGTCGACGTTTATCCTGACGTTGTATCCTGATAATAGCTATTTCTCTGAGTTCACCGCACAGGGACTATCCACGGTCAGCAATTCGGGCTATTTCAGTTTTGTTCAGCAAACGGCAGCGGTTCCAGAGCCAGCCACCAACGCCCTGCTGTTAGCTGGCCTGGCTGTGTTTGTTTTAGTGGCCCGTCGCCAACAAAAAGCCGGTTAGATTCAGCGTGGCCTTGTGAGATACTTCAAGGCCACGTCCGAATCAAGCGCGACCAGTCAACTCGTGACTACTCGCTCAGGCAAGGTGAGTGCTGATCTGCCACTCACCTTGCAACCCCAGATATCCTCGCTATCAGGACGTGAGACCGTAGCAACGGTTGCCTTCAGAAGCCTTGTAAGTCCACCAGCAATTGCCGGGTATGCAAGGGCTTTTCACCCAGATAATGCTGTAATAAATAACGCATCAACTGCTTGCTTTGCGCTTGAGTGGTGCTATCGCTGTAGTCGCCACGCGCCATTTGTAGCAGCGTATTGCCCAGAATCAGCAGGCCGTTTTTAGTGGCGGACGGATCACAGGCGCCATAATCTGCCTCAAAACGGTAGGTGCTATCGGCATGGATGATTTCACCATGTTCATCATGGGTGAGCGGAACGGCGTAGCCGAGTTCTTGCAACATTTTGAGTTCAAACTTGCGCATCACCATGGCCAGTTGCGTGCCATCTACCGGCATTGGCAAGGCCGACAGTGTCTGTACGGTTTGTGCGTAATATTCAAATAGCTGCACATGGGCATCGTCGCGCGGCAGCAGCCGCAGCAACAGCTCGTTCATGTAAAAGCCGCACATCAGCGCATCGCCCCTGAGCAAGGTGAGGCCGGTCATCCACTCCAGGTCATGCAGGGTTTTAAGCTCATTTTTACCCGACCAGGTGCCAGCCAGTTGCTGAAAAGACTGCAGCATGCCACGCATGGCTGAAAGCGGGCGGCGCGCGCCTTTAGCCACGGCGGCAATGCGGCCCAGGTCGCGACTGAACATTTCGACGACCAGGCTGGTTTCTTTAAAGGGATAGGTATGAAGAATGAAAACCGGTTGCAGGCTTTGTTTGTGACTGCCTGAATCAGAAGGTTTTACTGCCATGTGGATGCCAGTAGATAAGAACCTGCCAGGCTAGAAACCCAGGCTTTTTAGCGCGCGCGCATCGTCTGCCCAACCACCTTTTACCTTGACCCAGGTTTCAAGATAGACTTTGGAGCCAAACAGCTTTTCCATGTCCTGGCGCGCTTCGGTTGAAATCTGTTTTAATTTCTCGCCACCCTTGCCAATGATCATGGGCTTCTGGCTTTCTTTATCGACAATAATCGCGGCAAAAATGCGGCGCAGGTTTTTCACCGTTTCAAATTTTTCAATTTCTACCGTCACCGAGTAAGGCACTTCATCACCCAACAGGCGGAACACCTTTTCGCGGACCAGTTCGGCGGCCAGAAAGCGCTCGTTTTTATCCGTCAGTTCATCTTCGGCATACATGGCAGCCTGCTCGGGCAAATGCTCGCGAATCGCGGCTAACAGCTCATCCAGATAAAGATTCTTTTTGGCACTAACCGGGATAATGCCCGCAAAGTCAAACAGCAAGTCAAAGTCCTGAATCAGGGGTAGCAAGTTGCCTTTGTCGCCCATGAGGTCGGCTTTATTCACCACCAGCAATACCGGTTTGTTCTTAGGCAGCAGTTTAAGCACCAGCTCATCGGCCTCGCCCAGTTTCATCGGCTCGATCACAAACAGCACTACATCGACTTCGGTCAATACCTGGGTGACGGTCTTGTTAAGCGACTTATTGAGCGCGTTAATATGCTTTTGCTGAAAACCCGGGGTATCGACAAACAGAAACTGCGTGTCTTCAGTGGTATGAATCCCGAGCAGACGGTGACGGGTGGTCTGCGCCTTGCGCGAAGTAATTGCCAGCTTCATGCCCAGAATATGGTTGAGCAAGGTCGATTTGCCCACATTGGGTCTGCCCACGATGGCAATGGTGCCGCAACGGAAATGGTCTGAGGCTGTTGTCTGTTCTGTCATGATTGTATCTTTTCCATGGCCAATTTGGCCGCTTGTTGCTCAGCCACGCGGCGGCTGGTGCCCACACCTGTGGTCGTCAACTTGAGTTTTTTAATTTCACATTGCACGGTAAACGTTTGTGCATGTGCTTCGCCTTCGATAGACACCACCTGATATTCAGGCAAATCCATTTTTTTGCTTTGCAGGTATTCTTGCAACTGCGATTTGGCATCCTTGTCGATCGATGTTGGATCTATGGTCTGCAGCTTGTCGCGATATAACAAGGCCACCACTTGCTGCGCAGAGTCAAACCCGCCATCCAGATAGACAGCACCGACAATCGCCTCCAGCGCATCGGCCAGAATAGACGGACGACGCCAACCAGCACTTTTCAACTCCCCCTCACCCAACTTGAGCGCATCGCCTAAATGCAAGCTGATGGCAATCTCGGCCAGGCTGGATTCTTTGACCAGCTTGGCACGCAGTCGGCTTAAATCGCCTTCCGGGATATCAGGAAACAAATTGAACAGCTGGTGCGCAATAATAAAGTTTAAAACGCTATCGCCTAAAAACTCCAGCCGCTCATTATTGGTGGCCGAAAAGCTGCGGTGCGTGAGCGCCTGCTGCAACAAGTCAGGTTGCGAAAATTGGTAACCAATTCTGGTTTGTAAGACAGGCAGTACGCTCATTGAATGACAATCCCTTTTGCCACTAGGGTTTGCTGGCAGCATCAAAATCAATCAACAGAGACATGGTCTCAGTGAGCGGGATCTTTTTCTGGTAGCGCATGGCCACCGCCCCTGCACTGATTTCGAGCTCACGGCTGGAAACGTCTTTAATACTATCGACCTGCATCTGACGATCAAACGCCGTACGCATGTCCTGCTCGCTTTGCAACAGCGGGTCATGCGCAATCCGGTTAATGGTGGATTGAATCGAGAAATACTCCATATAGGCTGGTAAGGCTTTCAAGGCGACCAAACCCAAAATGCCAAATGCCGTCAATACCAGTAAAAAACCGATAAAGCCGATCCCGTGTTGATCAGAAATCTTTGAGTATTTCATAGATGCTTTCCTCAAAAAGAGACGTCTCGCCACGGCTGACCGCAGCATTAGCCGATACGTTGCCCGATACGGCGCCACTGGTCAAAATTGAACCAGATAAAGAAGGCTTTACCCACCAGATGTTTTTCAGCAACAAAGCCCCAGACACGGCTGTCAGAACTATTGTCACGGTTATCGCCCATGGCAAAGTATTCGCCTTCAGGCACGGTAATGGTTTCGCCCTGCATGAAGCGGTCACCCAGACTACCTGGGCCATATTGGTTCATGATGTCATGAATCAGTACATCATGCTTGACGTCGCCCAGTTGCTCGCTCAGGCGTGAGGCGGTGACATCCACCGCACGGGCGTTGCCGCTTTCGTCGTTAACGCTCAAGGCATATTGGTAAGGCGCGATAAAATCCAGGCTAATCACCTTGCCGTTAATAGTCAGCTGTTTGTCACGGTACTGAATCTTGTCGCCGGGCAGACCAACCACACGCTTGATATAGTCGATTGATGGGTCTGGCGGATAATGAAACACAAATACGTCACCACGCTGCGGCTTACCCATGGGGTAAAACACATTATTGAGGATGGGTACACGCAGGCCATAGGTGAATTTATTGACCAGAATATAGTCACCCGCCAACAGCGTCGGCATCATGGAGCCGGAAGGAATCTTGAATGGCTCGACGATAAATGAGCGGACGGTAAATACCAGCAGAATGACCGGGAAAAAGCTTTTACTGTATTCCACATACCATGGATCAGGCACCTCTCCGAGCGCACCGGCTTGGCGCTGCTTGCGCAGCACCAGGATATCCAGCAGCCAGATCACCCCTGACACCAGCAAAATCACCAACATAAAAATTGCAAAATACATGCTTGTTTCCTGAGTAAGCACCATCACGCGCGGTGATGATGAATCGTGATTATTTATCTTCTACACGCAAGATCGCCAGGAAGGCTTCTTGTGGAATTTCCACATTGCCCACCTGCTTCATACGCTTTTTACCTTCTTTTTGTTTTTCCAGCAACTTGCGCTTACGCGTAATATCGCCGCCGTAACATTTAGCCAGCACGTTTTTACGCATCGCCTTCACAGTTTCACGCGCAATAATATTGGCGCCGATAGAGGCCTGGATGGCAATATCAAACATTTGCCGTGGAATCAGCTCGCGCATTTTAGAAACCAGTTCGCGACCACGATAAATGCTGTTGGCGCGGTGCACAATCAGGCTCAATGCATCCACACGCTCACCGTTCACCATGATATCCAGCTTGACCAGATCGGCCGCACGGAACTCGAGAAACTCGTAATCCATCGAGGCATAGCCACGCGAAACCGACTTCAGTTTATCAAAGAAGTCGAGCACCACCTCATTCAGCGGCATTTCATAACTCAACATCACCTGGCGGCCCATATACTGCATATTACGCTGGACACCGCGCTTGTTATTACACAAGGTCATCACCGGCCCGACATAGTCTTGCGGCATGAGCAGATTGACTACAATCATGGGCTCACGAATTTCTTCAATGCGTGAAGGCTCAGGCAGACGTGACGGGTTTTCGATTTGTATGACTTCGCCACTTTTGAGCAATAGCTCATAAATCACGGTGGGCGCGGTCGTAATCAGATCCATATCGTACTCACGCTCCAGGCGCTCTTGTACGATTTCCATATGCAACAAACCGAGGAATCCGCAACGGAAACCAAACCCCAGTGCTGTGGAGTTTTCTGGCTCGAACTGCAAGCTGGAGTCATTCAGGCTCAATTTTTCCAGCGCAGTACGCAATGACTCAAACTGGTTGGATTCGACCGGGTACAGCCCCGCAAACACTTGTGGCTTCACTTCTTTAAAGCCTGGCAGTGGCTCAGTGGCAGACTTCCCAGCCCCGGCAAGCGTCACCGTATCACCGACTTTGGCCGCCGCCAGCTCTTTAATACCGGCAATGATAAAGCCGACCTCACCCGCACTCAGTTGCTGGCGCTGCAGAGACTTGGGCGTAAACACCCCCACCTGCTCACACAGGTATTCTGCACCCGTGGCCATCAGGCGGATTTTTTCCTTGGCACGCAACACACCATCCACCACGCGCACCAGCATGACCACACCCACATAGTTATCAAACCAGGCGTCGATCACCAGCGCTTTCAAGGGTGCAGAAACATCGCCTTTAGGCGGTGGCACTTTAGCAACCACTTCTTCGAGCACATCGCGCACACCTTCGCCGGTTTTGGCTGAGCAACGCACCGCATCCGTCGCATCCACCCCAATCACATCTTCAATTTCCTGTGACACGCGCGCAGGGTCTGCCGATGGCAAGTCGATCTTGTTCAGGACGGGCGTCACTTCCACGCCGAGATCAATCGCGGTATAGCAGTTAGCCACACTTTGCGCTTCCACGCCTTGCGAAGCATCCACCACCAGCAATGCACCTTCACAGGCCGATAAGGAGCGGCTGACTTCATAGCTGAAGTCAACGTGCCCAGGGGTATCAATCAGGTTGAGGAAATAGGTTTCGCCATTATTGGCTTTGTATTGCAACGCCGCTGTTTGTGCCTTGATCGTAATGCCGCGTTCACGCTCGATATCCATGCTATCGAGCACTTGCGCTTCCATCTCGCGTGCTTCCAGGCCACCGCACAACTGGATAATGCGGTCAGCCAAGGTGGATTTGCCGTGGTCAATGTGGGCAATGATCGAAAAATTACGAATATTTTTCATGTTCTGTTATGCGTTATTTACAAGCAAGAAAGGCGCTTGAAGCGCCTTTCAAATCGTGCGTATTTTACAGCAAATGCATGAATATCAGTGATTTATTTTGTTTGCGGCAAGTGCGGGCGGCCCTGTAAAGCGCACAGCCAAACCCAGGAAAATTTCCCAATTAATCGCATTTTAATGCGAACAGCATGCTCGCCTGACCGTTCTGCATTAAAGTTTGCAAACGTCCACGCTTATGGGGACGCTGCATTCACTAAAAACATATTTCAGGGAGTAAATCTTATGTACAAAGTCGTGCTTGTACTCACTTCAGCACTCTTGGCTGGTTGTGCCTCACCCGCCGCCATTGACAAAATGACAGTCAAACCGGCCACTCACAGCTCTTTGCCTAATGCGCAACTTAAAGAAAACGTCACCATTCAAGCAGTCTCTGGCGGAAAATCGACCAATCCCCTGTGGGTTTCCAAGGTCGGCAATGATGGATTCAAGCAGGCTCTTGAGGAGTCTTTGCGTAATGCAATGTTGTTGAGCAATGCCGGACAAAGCAGCAAATACACTCTGGACGCCAAATTATTAAGCCAGGATCAACCGGTTGCCGGGCTGGACATGACAGTGACAGCTGCCGTGGAGTACACCCTCACAGAACGCGCAACCCAAAAAGTCCTTTACTCAAAAATCATTTCTACGCCCTACACTGCGACGTTTAGCGACTCAGCGATTGGCTTTATTCGCATCAAAATTGCTAACGAGGGTGCCATCCATGAAAATATTCGCAGTGTGATTGAAGCGTTGAATCAATTAAAACTCAGCAGTGACACTATTTCCATGCTCGCCTACTAAATCCCCCACCTCAAAAACAAAAAAGACAGGTCGCCCTGTCTTTTTTGTTCACTGCAAGCAGCCGTGCCTTATTTTACTTTAATCGGCACATACAGCGTGCTATCTCCACGCTGCACCAGCACAGCAATCGTTTTGCCACTGGCAACCGCATTGATCTGTTTGTTAAAGGCATCCACGCTCTGGCTTTCATTGTTATTCAAACCGAGAATGACATCACCGCGACGGATCCCGGCCTGTGCAGCCGCGCCCACACTTTCAATCACAAGCAGGCCATTCTTGCCGTTGAGCTTTTTCTTTTGCTGTGGCGTCAATTCACGCAGGGTCAAGCCTATCTTGTTGGACTCGGCCTTAGTGGGTTCTTTGCTGGTTGCGGCAGCTTCAGGTTGCTCGCTCGGCATTTCACCAACGCCCAGTTGCAAGGTTTTGCTGGCACCTTTACGCAGGATTTCTACCGGCACCACTTTACCCGGTTTGGTGGCTGCCACCACACGAGGCAAATCACTCGATGTCGTAATCGGCTTGCCGTCAAACTTGAGAATAATGTCACCGGCTTCTAGCCCACCTTTGTCAGCCGGGCTGTTTTTCTCGACGCCTGCAATCAAGGCACCGCTGGTTTGCTTGAGGCCAAATGACTCAGCCAGGTCTTTGGTCACTTCCTGAATGCCAATCCCGAGCCAGCCGCGTGAAATGCGGCCATTGGCCTTGAGCTGGTTGGAAATATCAATGGCAACATCAATCGGAATACTGAATGACAAGCCCATGGAACCGCCATTCTTGCTGTAGATTTGCGAGTTGATGCCGACCACTTCACCGCGCAAGTTAAACAACGGCCCACCTGAGTTACCCGGGTTAATGGCGACATCGGTTTGAATAAACGGGACATAGTTTTCTTGCGGTAAGGCGCGACCCTTGGCACTGACAATACCGGCCGTCATCGTGTTTTCGAGACCAAATGGCGAACCAATCGCTGCCACCCATTCCCCAACTTTCAACGCATTCGGGTCACCTACAGTCACCTTGGGCAAGCCGGTCGCCTCGATCTTAATCAAGGCGACATCGGTGCGCTTGTCAGCACCAATAATTTTGGCTTTGAATTCACGCTTGTCATACAGCTTCACCAGCACTTCATCGGCCTCGTTCACCACATGCGCGTTGGTTAAAATATACCCATCGCTACTCAGGATGAAGCCCGAGCCCAGTGACTGGGTTTTATAATCCTGCCCACCTTCCTGACCTGGCATCCCGGGCATGCCTGGAATGCCGAAGCGGCGCAAAAATTCTTGCAAGTTCTCATCGTTGGGCATGCCTGGAAAACCGATGGTACCGCCGCCGTGCACCACCGAAGTAATGCTGATATTCACTACTGCCGGACCTTGTTTTTCCGCCAGTTCGGTAAAATCAGGCAAGTCCTTTGCCTGGGCATGCAAGATTGGTTGGGTCAATGTGATGGCACACGCGAACATGAGGCCAGACATCCATCGTCTCATCATGATTATTCCTATCATTTAATGATTATTAAAAATTAAGTTGTTGATTGTACATGCCGACCATTCCTGACCAGCATGCGTTTGCTATTGCATGTAAATGGTGCCATTGCTGAGAAATACAAGCGCCAGCTGACACGCGCCAAACACACCATAACAGCGAATTGAAGATGATAGCAATGAAATATTGCGGCATGATTTCAAGGAAGCGGGACCAAGGCAGGCACAAACAGACAGGCAGCCATTACTTTTTGAAGGTCACTTGCTGCGCAATCTGTTCCACGGTTTGCGCAGGGACTTCCCCCACTACCACCAACTGGTAGCCATTGAGGACATGGGCGTACACATTGGTAGAACCCATATTTTTCTTACCCACGCGCGGCTGCATGCCTTTTACCATCGGTTCGACAAACAGTGACACCGAAGCCAATCCATCAGAAAAAATCCATTGCTGCACGGGGGCAGTCCTGCCGGGCACTTTTAAACTGATCTGGTCAATTTTTTTATAGCCCGTCGGTAAATTCGGCACCACCACGTTGTCTTCTACGTGCGTAAGCTCGGTGGTGTCATCCATCACATAAGGCTTGGTCGCATCAATCTTGGGCTGAAACCAATCCAGATCTTTGGTATGCAGCATAGACACCTGGTTAAACCCAATTTGCTCCAAGGTATGCCCTTGCATATCCATCATGCTCATTTTGAGCAACAAGCCATATTCAGTATCCGACCAGATGCGGTACTGGTAACGCAAATTGTCATTGGGCACCATGTCTATGACCTGTGCCAGACGCCCGGCGATGCGTTCCTGTCCGACAAACTTGAGCTTGTAATTTTGCTTGAGGGGATATAGCTGTGTGGGCAGCATGGCCGGGAACAGGTTTTGGCCACGGCGTTTCTCGATCACGACCTTGTCATTTTTGGCATTAAAAATGACGATATCATCGCCTTCACTGAATACTTCACGCGGGCGGCCATCCAGCACCACATTACGTGTGAATTCGCGGCCGCCTTCATAAATGTGGGTGATTTGCACCGAACGGATCATGGAGCCATTGTGATAGACAAACAGCCCCTGATAATTGAGCTCTCTGGCAGCAGAGGCGGTTTTCTGCATGGTTGACCATAAATCTTCTTCAGCAAAGGCCGCCTGCTGCACCATGAACAGGCATGAAATCGAAGCAACAATCCGCCAAAACATAGCAGTAGCAACAACCAAATGATGAGTCAAAGAAATTTTATTCGCCAGCCGTGTAGGCAACATTATGCGTGTAATAAGTCACACTACTCGGCGCATAATTATGATGAGCCAATACATATTGCTCGGTATCATTGTCGGCAATCTGCGCAGGGGCAGGCGCCTCAGGTTGATTAAGCACAAACATGCCAACAAAAAAGGCAGCAGCCACAGACGCGGCAATAGACCAAGTGTACTTGTCAAAACGAGGGCGGATACGCGTCACTTTGTCAGCATTGGCGATGGCTTGCGGCGCCAATAGTGTTGGTTCATCTTCAAGTGCGGTCATAATGCGGCTGGTCATGTCTGACTGCATCCACAGCTCATCGCGCATGACGTCACGGATCACGTGATACTCGCGCCAGGCTTGTGCAACCTCGCCAGTAGATTTGGCCGCCAAGAATATATGTTCACAGCGTTCAACATCGACCTCACCGTCGACCAAGGCAGATAATTGCTGCTTCATAATAACCCCAAATCAATCAATGTTTTTATGTTAGCATTTAACAAAAAATTTGTCATAACACCTACACACCCAATCAAATTTTTATAACAAATCATGCCACTACCAGCGCTTATTGTGTGGCGTATCCAACAACGGCCTCAATTTGGCGGCAATGGTCTCACGGGCACGGAAAATACGGGATCGCACTGTGCCAATCGGGCACTGCATGACGCTGGCAATGTCCTCGTAACTCAAACCCTCTAGCTCACGCAAGGTGATCGCAGTGCGCAACTCATCTGGCAACGCAGCAATCGCATCATTCACGGTTTGCGCAATTTCCTTGGTCATCAGGGATGTTTCAGGCGTCTCCATCGTACGCATGTCTTCACCTTCATCGAAATTCTCGACATCCTCAATTTCGACATCCTGCATCACCTGCGGCTTGCGCCCCATGGACACCAGATAATTCTTGGCCGTGTTAATGCCAATCCGGTACAGCCAGGTATAAAACGCACTGTCCCCACGGAAACTGTGCAGCGCACGATAAGCCTTGATAAAAGACTCCTGCACCACATCTTCCACTTCTGCCTGATCGCGGATCATACGCGACAGCAAGCGGCCCAACTTGCGATGGTATTTTTCCACCAGCAATCCAAAGGCGCGTTTATCGCCTTGTTGAGCGCGTTCAACCAGCATCTGGTCAAACTCTTTATTCTCTTGCTGTTTGGCGCTCGCCGCCTGAACAGTCATATCGCGATGACTCCCTTGGGTAATTTTATGATTGGGAGTAGTATACGCTTTTGTGTTATTTTCGACGAACCCAGTGCGCGTTAACGCCTCTAAATTTGCTGTGTGTAACATCGTCTCATCCCTTAGTATTGTTTGCAGTTGCAACACGCAATGCGAACACTAGTACGACTGACCGCCCTCTTCAAAAGTTCCGTTGACCACGCCCGTTTATGAATAAAGTGTTTGATGTCTTGATTATTGGTAGTGGCCTGGCTGGCCAATCGCTGGCCTTACGACTGGCCGATCAATACCGGGTATGCATCTTGAGCAAACGCGAACTGACCATGAGTGCCAGCAACTGGGCACAGGGCGGCATAGCGGCGGTACTCAATAGCGAAGATTCGGTAGAGGCGCATATCAAAGACACGCTGGACGCTGGCGCGGGCCTGTGCGACAGCGAAGTCACCCGCATGGTGGTGACCAGTGGCCGCGACAGCATAGACTGGTTATTGCAGCAAGGCGTGAATTTTACGCGTGAAGCTCAAGATGACCGCCTGCACCTCACCCGCGAGGGAGGTCACAGTCACCGGCGCGTCGTCCACGTGGCCGACGCCACGGGCCAGGCGGTGCAAACCACACTGACCGATCGCGTACGTGCCCACCCCAACATTACCATTCTGGAACACCATATTGCGGTGGACCTGATCACCACACACAAACTGTTTAAGCAAACAGAAAATGATGGCCCCAACCGTTGCCTGGGGGCCTATGTGCTCAACAACCAGACCGGCAAAGTAATCACACTGTCTGCCCAATACACAGTGACGGCCACAGGGGGCGCGGGTAAAGTCTATTTGTATACCACCAACCCTGACATCAGCACCGGCGACGGTATTGCCATGGCCTGGCGTGCGGGTTGCCGCGTGGCTAACCTGGAGTTTGTGCAGTTTCACCCTACTTGCCTCTATCACCCGCACGCCAAATCATTTTTGATTTCAGAGGTGCTGCGTGGCGAAGGCGGCTTGCTATTATTGCCTGATGGCACCCGCTTTATGCCTTGGCATGACGAGCGTGCGGAACTGGCCCCGCGCGATGTAGTTGCGCGCGCCATTGACTTCGAGATGAAAAAGCGCGGCCTGGATTGCGTTTATCTGGACATCAGCCATAAACCACTGGATTTCATCCAGTCCCACTTCCCGAATATTTACCAGCGCTGCCTGCAATTGGGCATTGATATCAGCAAACAACCAATTCCCGTGGTGCCTGCAGCACATTACACCTGTGGCGGCGTCATGACGGACATTAATGGTCGCACCGATATTGACTGCCTGTATGCCATTGGCGAGACCGCCTGCACAGGCCTGCACGGCGCCAACCGTCTCGCCAGTAACTCCTTGCTGGAGTGTTTGGCCTTCAGTCGCAGCTGCTCCGAAGATATCCGCGCACAGGGTCAGCAACCAACCATTTCCTTGCCGGACTGGGACGAAAGCCGCGTTACCGACGCCGATGAAGAAGTGCTGATCACCCACACCTGGGACGAGTTGCGCCGGTTCATGTGGAACTACGTAGGGATTGTGCGGACCACCAAACGCCTGAGCCGCGCACTGCATCGCATCCATATGCTGCGCGATGAAGTACATGAGTTTTACAGTAACTTTAAAGTCAGTCACGACCTCATCGAACTACGTAACCTGTTACAGGTGGCGGAATTGATTGTCCGCAGCGCCATCGAACGCCATGAAAGCCGTGGCTTGCATTACAGCAAAGACTACCCAGACCTGTTGCCCGAAGCCATTCCTACCGTCCTGACCCCGGACAACTATACCAGCTTGCTTGATTAGGACATGACCACTCGCGTTCGTGTGTTGTGCAGATGGCTGGCCCCCTGCCTGTGGCTCATGCTCTGCAATACCAGCATTGCCGCCACGTTGCTCGAAAAAATCATTGATGGCGACACGGTATTGATACAGGCGCAAGGCTGCCATTATCGCTTGCGTTTGCTGGACATTGATGCGCCTGAGCTGCACCAAGCATTTGGCAAGCAATCTCGCCGCAGCTTGAGTCAACTGTGTACCGGTGCAAAGATTACGGTCAACACCCAAGGCCAAGATCAATACGGCAGGCAACTGGGCCACCTCTACTGCGATGGTATGGAAGCCAGCCAGTTTCAGGTGGCGCAAGGGATGGCCTGGTTTAATGCGCGCTACTCCAAACGCACCGCCTTGCAGGCCTTGCAACAGCAGGCACAACAACAAGGCTTGGGTTTGTGGCAATCAAGCGAGGCGATGCCACCCTGGCAATGGCGAAAATTATATGGTCAACATTATCGTCACCAAGACTGACACTGTCGCCACAATATCCTTTAGAATATTGTTTTAACAGCGAACTTTAGGATTCAACACATGCAAGTAGCAATGAACACCGTGGTCTCCATGACCTATAAACTGCAAAATAGCGATGGCGACATTCTGGAAGAAAGCCAGGAGCCGGTGGCCTACCTGCACGGCGGCTATGACAACATTTTCCCCAAAGTAGAAGAAGCCATGCATGGCAAAAATGTCGGCGACAAGGTAGAAGTAAGTCTGGACCCTGAAGATGCCTTTGGTGAGTACGACGACAATCTGGTGCAAATTGAACCGGCCAGCGCCTTTCCGAGCAAAGATCTTAAAGTCGGTATGCAGTTTGAAGGCGAAGACGAAACCGGCGACGTGATCCTTTACACCATCACCGATATTGCAGATGGTAAAGTCGTGGTCGATGGCAACCATCCGTGGGCCGGCCAGCGTCTGCTGTTCACGGCAACGATTGCCAGCGTACGCTCAGCCAATCAAGAAGAAATCGAGCACCAGCATGTGCATGGTGCCGGTGGTCATCACCACTAATCAACCCGCCAGCGCAAGCTGGCCTATCGCTTCTGGCTGGCGCAACTGACCCTGCGCCAGCACCAACACATCATCGGCAATCTCTGCCACCTCATCTCCGACATGGCTCACATATACCGTGGGCAAGCCAAAAGTCGCAATCACTTGCTTGATATAAGGCAACACCTGTTGCTTGAGCGCATCGTCCAGCCCGCTGAGTGGCTCATCCATTAACAACACCGACGGCTGCCTTAGCAAAGCTCGCCCAATCGCCACCCGCTGTTTTTCACCGCCAGATAACTGACCAGGACTACGTTTGAGCAAGGTTTGAATCGACAAAACCTCCAAGACCTCAGGAAAGACGACGCGCGCGAGATTGGCTGGCAAGCCATAGCGTAAATTCTGCTCTACCGTCATGTGCGGAAACAAACGCGCATCCTGAAACACCATGCCAACCGGCCGCTGCCACGCAGGTAACTGAATGCCCTGCCTGGCATCAAACCATATTTGCTCATCACTACGAATCACCCCTGAAGCAGGCGATAACAAACCAGCGATGGCATGCAACAAGGTGGTTTTACCCGAACCGGAAGGCCCCATCAGTCCCAGACAACGCCCTGCAGCTACTTGAAAACAGGCCTCCAGCTGAAAGCTACCGCTGTTCGGATAAGGCTGTTTAATCTGAAGGTTAACGTCAAACATCAGCGCTGACTCCTGAGCAAACGTCGTTCCAGCCACTGGCTCGCCAGCAAGGCCAGGATGGATACCAGCACACTCAACACGACCAGCCGCAAAGCGGCCGCTTCACCGCCCGGCGTCTGTGTCAGGCTATAAATCGCCAGTGGCAAGGTACGGGTTTCCCCTTCTAGGTTGCCGGCAAAGGTAATCGTCGCGCCGAATTCGCCCAAACTGCGACTAAATGCCAGAATGGCGCCAGTGAGAATGCCATGATAAGACAAGGGCAAGGTGATGGTTAAAAAAACCTTGAGCGGGCGCGCGCCCAAGGTCTGCGCAGCCTCTTCCAACAAAGGATTGACCTGCAACAAGGCTTGCCTCACAGCACGCACCATCAGTGGAAAAGCCATCACCGCCGAAGCAATCACGGCACCCCACCAATGAAAAGTAAGCTGCAAGTGAAATTGCTCATAAAGCCACGCCCCTAACCAGCCCCGCCGTCCCAGCAAGACCAGCAATCCATAACCCAGCACCACCGGCGGCAACACCATAGGCAAATGCACACACGCATCCAGAATGGCATGCCCCCAAAATTGTTTTCTGGCCAGCAGCCACGCCACCAGAATGGCAGGCAGACTCATCACCAGCACACAACAGGCCGCCACTTTCAGTGACAACCATACAATCTCTACTTCGGCCGGGGTCAACATCCACATCTAAGTTGCTGTCTTTGGGGTTATTCGTTAAAAAGCGGTTTAAAGCCATTTGCCACCAGCACTTTTCTTGCCTCTGCCGATAGCAAATAGCGGTAAAAAGCCGTCGTTTCCGCTGCGGCCTGCGGCAATACGGCCATGGGATAAATAATCGGCACATGACTGTTTTCGGCAAACTCCCCGGCCACGCGTACCTTGCTGGAAGCCTGCGCATCACTGGCATAGACAATCCCCACATCACATTCATCACGCTCAACCAGACTCAAGGTTGCCCGCACATCCTGCGTACTGACCAGGCGGCTTTTCAGTTTATCCCACCAGCCCAGGCTGGTCAGCGACTGTTTCGCATACATGCCAACCGGCACAGAGAGCGTATCACCCGTGCACCAGTAGCCAGGCGCTTGCTGGCCAATGTCCGTAGTGGCTTCGGCTTTAATACTGAGTGGTTTGTGTTGTGGCGTGATCATCACCAGCCGGTTACCCAACCACGGTTTGATGGTAGACGTTTGTACCAGCTGTTTATCCTTGAGGTATTGCATCCACTTCTCATCGGCCGAAATAAACAAGTCACCCGGCGCCCCTTGCTCCAGCTGCTTGGCTAACGTCCCCGAGCCCCCGTAGACCGTCACTACTTGTATGCCACTTTGCTGGCTATATTGTATGGATAACTGGTTCATGACATCCGTCAGGCTGGCTGCCGCAAATATCCTGAGTTTCTTGTCTTCAGCCCAGCCGAGGGTTGCATGTGCCGTCAAGTGAATGAGGCAAGCGACCAGCCAGAGCGCTTTATTCCTGTAGAGTGTGTTCCGCATTATCAGCCCTTGATCATGCACGCATGATGGATGGCGCGCACGGTATAACAAGCTTGTGATGCTACCATCGTTATATTCAAATGCATATTACGAAACTTGAAAAATACGGTTTTTTTGAAAAAATCAGTTTTTTTGCAGGTGCTGGGTGATAAAGCCCAACTCATCCGCCGCCGCTTGCGCAGACTTTTGCAGGATGTGCTCATAGGCCTGGATCAGCGCCAAACCGAACGCCGTGACCTGTGCACCGCCGCCGTGTGCGCCTCCAGCGGCACTGAGGACGACCGCTTCGTCAAAACAATGATTCATCAAATCAACAAGCTCCCATGCCCGGCGATAAGACATGCGCATTTGCTTGGCAGCGGCTGAAATGGAACCGTGTTGCACAATGTGCTGCAACAACTCAATTTTGCCTGGACCTAGCGCGATCTGGCCTTGATGGCTGATCCTGATTTTAAGCAGTGAGGCGGACATAGGTAAACTACTCTGACTGAATATCTGTTTGCACAAAGGTTTCAAAAGGCGGCAACTCGGCCAGCGAACGCAAGTTCAAATCATCAAGAAAATGTTTGGTCGTGGCATACAGCGACGGGCGTCCAGGCACTTCACGCTGGCCGACCACATCGATCCAGTCACGCTCCTGCAATTGCCGAATCACATTCGGGTTAACCGCCACGCCGCGGATCTGCTCGATATCGCCCCGCGTCACCGGTTGCCGGTAGGCAATAATCGCCAGTGTCTCCATCACTGCGCGTGAGTATTTTGGCTGCCGTTCAGGATTCAGACGCGCCAGGTATTCGCTGTATTGCGCCTTGGCCTGAAAGCGGTAGCCGCTGGCCACTTGTACTAAATCCAGCGTTTTATCCGACCAGTCGGCCTTGAGTTCATCGAGCAACATGCGCAATGTCGCACGCTCCATGCGTCCAGCAAACAATTTGAGCAAATCGTCCAGAGACAGCGGCTGCGGCGAGGTGAGCAAGGCAGCCTCCAGCACTTGTTTCATCTCGGTAATGTTTTCCGGAGTATGCACGTCAAGCCTCCCGGCCAGTGTTATTGGCTTGCAGGTAAATGGTACCAAAAGCCTCCTGCTGCGTGATCAGAATCAAGCCTTCTTTGGCCAGCTCCAGCATGGCCAGGAAATTCACCACCAGCTTGGGTACGCCCTCAGTTCCCACATCGAACAGCTCGTCAAACCGCAATACCGACGTTGCCGACAAGCGCCGCAACAACAGACTCATATGCTCGCGTACAGAGAGTTCCGCACGCCCCAGTTTATGGTGCTGATTAAGCCTGGCGCGCTTGAGCACATTGCGCCACGCCTCTACCAGATCATCCAGACTGACTTCAGGCGGCTTGACCAGTGACAGCCGCTCGTAATACGCCGCAGCCACCTCAATGTCTACGCCGACTTTGGGCAAGGCATCCAGCCGCTGTGCAGCCTGCTTGATCGCCTCATACTCCATCAGCCGTTTGACCAACTCAGCGCGCGGGTCGTCTTCCTCCTCCAGCTCTTGCGGCTTGGGCAACAGCATGCGTGACTTGATCTCAATCAGCATGGCTGACATGAGCAAATAGTCGGCAGCCAACTCCAGATTCACCGCTTTCATTTTGTCCACATAGCCCATGTACTGCGTGGTCAGCTCAGCCATGGGGATATCGAGAATATCCAGATTGTGCTTTCGGATCAGGTACAGCAGCAAATCCAGTGGCCCTTCAAAGGTCTCCAGATACACTTCCAGCGCATCCGGCGGAATATACAAATCTTGCGGCAAAGCCGAGAGCGGCTCGCCATTGATTCTGATCTGGGTGCTGTTGACGGAAAGCTCCATGCAGGGATTGTAGCGACTTGTCGCAGGCGCTTAAAGTTTATTCTGCATAAGGGTTGGGGAAGCCCAGCTTTTTCAGGATGCCGATCTCCAGCGCCTCCATCAGCGCCGCCTGCGCCTCAACCTCATGGTCGTAGCCATGCATGTGCAGGACGCCATGCACCGTCATGTGCGCATAATGCGCCAGCACGGACTTGCCCTGCTCAGCGGCCTCTCTGCTAATCACCGGCGCGCAGATCACAATGTCGCCCATCAGGCAGGGCTCCTCCGCCAATGGGAAGGTGAGCACATTGGTCGCGTAATCCTTGCCGCGGTAACTCGCATTCAGTTGCTGGCCTTCTTCAGCATCCACAATACGGATCGTCAGGCTGGTATCTACGCGCAAGCTGGCGCGGATCCAGCGCTTGAATTGCGACACGCTGGGCACATCTGCCGCAGGTGTCGCCACTTGTAATGAAAAATCGAGTTGAGGCATAGCATCAAGTTTTATGTACAATATCCGACATTATAGAAAGAAAACCCTCAAAGGAAATGGTGTGATGACAAATCGCCCCAAGCTGGTGGTTGCCAACCGCAAAATGAACGGCAACCTGCCAGACAATGCCCGCTTTATGCAAAGTGTGTTGCAAGAGACGCGCCATCACCGGGCGCGCTATGCGGTGTGCCCGCCACATCCCTATTTGCAGCAGGCGCAACAATTACTGCAACACAGCCATGTGGCCTGGGGCGGACAAAACATGAGCCGCTTTGAGCGTGGTGCCTACACAGGTTCCGTCTCGCCGCTCATGCTCAAGGAGTTTGGCTGCACCTACGTCATTATCGGCCACTCTGAACGCCGCTTACGTGGGCACGAAAGTGATGAAAGCTGCGGAGAGCGTTTTGAGGCAGCCCTCAAGGCTGGGCTGACGCCCATCCTGTGTATAGGCGAAACCCTGGAAGAATACGAACTGGGCGAAACCGATCTCGTGGTAGTTAGGCAGTTGAACCCCGTCATTTCACATGTAGGCATCCAAGCGCTCGCCAAAGGCGTCATTGCCTATGAGCCGATCTGGGCCATCGGCACGGGTAAAGCCGCCAGTCCGCAACATGCCCAAGCAATTTTGTCTTTCATCCGCGGCCACATTGGGCTACTGGACGAACAGGTTGCAGAGCAGATAACCTTGCTCTATGGTGGCAGCGTCAATCCCGGCAATGCTGCGCAATTGATGAGCATGCCTGATGTCGATGGCGGGCTGATTGGCGGTGCATCGCTGATTGTCGAAGACTTTATTCAAATCTGCCAGATTGCCAACGAGTTATCCACCCTCAAGTCAGCCGCCTGAAAACACGTACCGTCCCGCCCCTGAGTGGTTGAGGTGCTCAGCGCGCAGCCAATAAAAAAGCCGACTTTCGTCGGCTTTTCTACATCCAAGTAAAACCAGATTACGGATGTCTGGATTACTTAGCTTCTTCAGCAGGAGCAGCTTCAGCAGGTGCAGCTTCAGCAGGAGCAGCTTCGGCTGGTGCAGCTTCAGCAGGAGCTTCAGCAGCAGGAGCTTCAGCAGCAGGAGCTTCAGCAGCTGGGGCTTCAGCAGCAGGTGCTTCTTCAGCTGGTTTTTCACCACAAGCAGTCAAAGCCAAAGCCAACAATGCAGCCAACAATGCAGAACGTGTCATCTTTATTTCCTTAGTATGTATGAGCAAAAAATTATGTACGGGTAACGCTGCGGGTGCAGAATCAACCGAGTGAAAAAATTGTATCAGCAATTGATTAAAAAAAGAACGAAAAACCAGTGAAAAAGAAAGGATTTTTTTGTGTCAGAACAACAACTCTGTGTTTTTTTCACAAAAAATCCGCCAAATCCTTTGCAATCAATGCAAAATTAACCGGCTCAATCAGAAAAATGCACGTATCCAGACAGGTAAATCCCCTGTAACCAGGGCAACAAGGGATGAATGGCTGCTGTTTGGCAGTCTGCTGCCGTCAACAGCCGCTGGTTAGCCAATGTATTGAGCAAAGGACCCGCCTCCGCTGACACACTCACGCGCTCGCCATTGATAAAGTACTGACCTTGCCAATGCAACATCTGTGCCTGCAAGTCCATCACCAGTCCAGATTGCTGGGCGCGTTGCAAAAACTTCTCTGCACTCAGTTTGCGGTTGGGCGAAAACACAACATACGCTTTGGGCTCTGAAAAATACTTTGCCAGAAACGGTCCCAGTTGCTCGGTCTCCCAGGGCAAGCGGCGCAACATGCCAGCCACTTGACTGACCATCTGCGGGTCAATCGCTGCGGCATCTTGAACGGGTTGCAATTCGGGGTCGCGATACAGTTCGTCAGGCAGCATCTCCTGGCGGCAGGCCTCAAGAAACTCAATGGCCAGTTCACGCGCGGCGGGCGCCCGGAAGCCGATGGAGTAGGTCATGCAATCATCATCTTCTGCAATGCCCCAATGCGCGACATTGGGCGGCAGATAGAGCATGTCGCCCGGTGCCAGCACCCACTCCTGCTCGCATTCAAAGTGCGACAAAATGCGCAAGGGTGCATCGGCAATCAATCTTAAATCCGTTTGCTGGCTGATACGCCAGCGGCGGTGCCCCGCGCCCTGCAGCAAGAAGACATCATAGCTGTCGATATGTGGCCCGACGCCACCACCAGTCGGCGCATAACTGACCATGACATCATCGAGTCTGGCGTTGGGGACAAAGCTGAACTGCGACAGCAAGGCTTGCGCCTCTGGCAGCACATGGTTCACCCCCTGCACCAGCAGGGTCCAGTCGCGCGCAGGCAAACTGGTAAAGTCCTCGTCATCAAACGGGCCTTGCCTGACCTGCCAGCCCTCTCCCTGATTCATGCGCTCAGAATCAAACTGTATCAGTCTGGCCGGCACCTCAGCCTCACAGGCCAGCCCCGCCAGCTCGCTTGGCGTCAGCAATCCCTCAAAACCAGGGATAGCGCCCCGGATTAATAATGGTTTCTTTTGCCAGTAGTCTGCCATGAATTGCGCAGGGCTTAATCCGTTCAGTAGGGTCAGGGCTTGATGCATGATGATGAAGATTATCTAAAAGGAAGAAAAGGGGCGGTCGTGATGCTTTGTGTCAGCCGCGAGATCAAGCGCTGCGACTTCTCGGCCAAGGTCAAGGCCAGCAAATCTGTGCGGGCAACCAGCTTGCTAAACTCGCGCTCAAAGCTCAGATTCTGTACTTCACCTGTCAGGCTATTGGTCAGCAACAACAGTTCGCCCTGGGCATTTTTGGCATTCGCCAGTTTCCACATGGCGATTTCAATATTTCTGGCGGCATTGTATAGGTTTTGCGGATCTATGCTATCCAGCAAGAAAAAAGACGCCTTGCTGCCATGCGCGCGGTAAAGCATGGACTGGATACCCACCACAAGTGCCAGTACCCGATCTCCGCCAAATTGCGGGTTTAATGCCAGCTTGATCGCAGCGGTGTCTTGCGCATGCCCAAGCGCCTCCAGTTGCCAACCATGCACGTGAGCCTGTTCAAACACATAGGTGGCGATCTGTTCGGGGCCGCCCAAGCCAGATTTCTGCGCTTCAGCCGGGTTGCGTTTATACAGTTTGAGCATCAGCAAGCGCAAGGTGCTGACGTTTTCGGCATATTCAATATCCGCCAGACGATCCAGATCGGTTTTCACCAGTTGATGCAAGGCATTCCGGTCTTGCCGCACTGGCACCGGACGTCCATTTGGCGAATCGACATAACCTGAATGAGGGGAGGTCGTGCAGGCGACCAGCAGCAATAGCAACATCAGGCCACTGCAGCCGATACAACTCATGCAGGCAAGATCCTTTGCGCAGGAAACACGATACGGAAACAGCTCCCCAGCCCAGGCTCACTCTCCACCTGCAAGCTGGCCTGATGATGATGCAGAATATGTTTGACAATAGACAAGCCCAAACCTGTGCCGCCGGTATCGCGGCTCCGGCCGCTGTCCACACGATAAAAACGCTCGGTCAGTCTGGGTAAATGGTGTGCTTCAATACCGATGCCATTATCTTGGACGCTGAACACCACGTCCTCCCCCCGCATTTGCCAATAAATATCAATCTTGCCTTGTGGCGGGGTATAGCGTACAGCATTGGTGGTCAGGTTACTCATGGCACTCATGAGTTCATTATAACTGCCCGTCAGGTTAACGTTCGCCTCCATATGCAAGGTGACCTGATGCTGACCCTGGCTCAATGCCTGGGCATCGCGATGCAATTGCTGCAGCATGGCCTTCATGTCAATCTCGGTTTCATCCTTGAGCGTGACATTATTCTCCAGGCGTGACAAGGTCAGCAAGTCCTCGATAATGCGGCGCATGCGCGTCGTTTGCGCCTGCATCATGTCAAAATAAGGCTGGATATCGGGAGAAATCTCCCCCTGCATGTCACTGATGGTTTCCAGAAAGCCACCAATCACGGTGAGCGGTGTACGCAACTCATGTGACACGTTGGCGATGAAATCGCGGCGCATGACTTCGGTTTTTTCAATGGCGGATACATCGCGGCAAATCAGCAGTCGCTGCTTGCTGGCAAACGGAATAATCTGCAACTCCAGCGTGATATCGGGACTGCGCCAGGATTTAAGCTTGAGTGGTTCGCTGTACTCTTCGGCTTGCAGGTATTCCACGAACTCGGCCTGGCGTAATAAATAATAAATCGGCTGACTTTCGTCATGATGGCGCTTGAGACCCAGGCGTTGCACGGCAGGCTCATTAAACCATTCGATTTCATTACGATTATTCAGCACGACCACGCCATCCGGCAAAGCACTGGTGGCATGACGCAAGCGCTCCAAGGTACTGCTTAACTGGCTTTGGCTACGCGAATGGCGGCGCATTTCATGATAGAGATTGGCAAAAATGTCTTCCCAGATACCTTTGCCGTTGGGGATAAAATTCAGGCTGGGCTTAAGGGCCCACTGGTACAGACGGTGTATCCAGTATAAATGTCCGGCCAGATAGGCCAGCACACCACATAAATAAGTCAACCACGCCAGATGCGCATTTGTGAACCAGCCAAGGAGCAGGCAACCAAATGCCCACAGAAACAAAGTCCAAAACGCTTTTAAACGAATATCTTGCACAAGCCAATCTCACCGGATAGATGGCAGCGATTATACGACACAACGATGCAGGCACAATGACAGGAAAATGACGTAAGCGCAGGTGCAATGACCATCGCTCACTCATCCACCACCTGGACGCTTTTGGCGTAGGGTTTGGCCAGCGGCTCGCCAATAAACACGCCCTGCATCGGCCATTTCACGCTTTTCCAGTAGGCCTCAATCAGGGTTTCACCGGCCAGATAATGGCCAATTAACACCTGCGGGTTGGGGAATTTTTGCCAATAATTACAAGGCTCAGACACAGTGCCATAACTGCCGGTAACCCCCGCATCCAGCCAGCGCGAGGCGGGCATTTGCGGATTGTAATTAGACAAAATGCCTCCGGTCGAGGTCAAATGATCGGCAATGGCGCCGGGCAAATAACTGTTGGTAAGCAGATAATCGACCGATTTTTGCCCGGTGAAATAAAACATGACTGAGGGCTGTTTTTCTATCGTCTCCTGACTCAAGGTATGCAAGGTCAGTTTTTTGGATTTGACCGTCATGCCCTCTTGCGGGAAAAAAGGTTCACGTGGCTTGGAGCGTGCCGCATCCTGGGTTTTTAGAAAAAACCCATTCGCGTCATTTAAACTGAATTCACTCATGACGCCACGGTCTATGAGTGCCTTGGCCGCAGCGACACTGGTGATGGGCAACAACATGGACAAACGCAAATGGTGATCCGTCCATGGCCGCAATGAGGGGCTGTTAAAGTAAGGGCTGTCGCGGCCAGGGTCACAGGTCTTGCGGCATTGATTGAGATCCAGCCCGAGCGTCAGCGCACTGGTAAGGCTGTTACATTGCACGGCAAACGGGGTGCGCCAGACCAGCAAGACCACTTGCTGCGTGGTCAACTTGGCGTCCAACTGGGCTTTGAGTGACTCAAACTCGGGAACCGTCAGCGCATCTTTAAAATGGCGGGGCAATTCCACCCCGATCAGATTTTCCGCAGGGACTTGCCTGGCTTGCAGGTAGTAACGGGCGACCTCTTCGCTTTGCGCGTCATTGAGGTTATACACCACTGCCACATCTTCCGGCTTTAATAATGAGGGCCGCAACGGGATTTGCTTGCTGAGGTCTACCGCGCCAGCAACACTGCTCACCATAAAAAGCAGGCAGATACCCACTGCCCCCCACTGACTGATCAGCCACTGCTTTACTGCCTTCAACTCAACACTCCATTGCGATTGCAAAGATACTACGCCTGTCATTTCAACCCGCGTAGAATGACATCATAACTTAAATTAAACCACTGCATGAAGGCGAGGTTCACAGCATGAATACACAAACCATCTTAATCACTGGCGGCAATCGCGGCCTCGGCCTCGAGTATGCCAGGCAATATGCCGAAAGCGGCCAGCAGGTCTACGTCACGGTACGCGATCCCGCCCAGGCCCCCGCGTTACAACAACTGGCCAGTCAACACAGCAACCTGCAGTTGCTTGCGCTGGATGTGGCCGATGTCGATTCAATCCGGGCGCTGGCAAGCCAGCTGTCAGCACTGACGCTGGACATTCTGATCAGCAATGCGGGCACCTACCCTGAGAGCAGCTTTGGCAATACCGACGTGCAAGCCTGGTTACAGGCTTTTCAGGTCAACACGCTGAGCACTTACTATCTTGCAGAGGCTTTCTTGCCGCAGCTGCGACGTGCTCCGCAGGCAAAGCTGATCGCCATGACCAGCAAAATGGGCAGCCTAGAAGACAATGGCAGTGGCGGTGAATATATCTATCGCAGCAGCAAAACTGCACTGAATATGGTCGTCAAAAGCCTGTCTATCGATTTGCGCGGCTTTAACATTGTCGTTGCTGCACTGCATCCGGGCTGGGTGCGCACAGACATGGGCGGTCCAAACGGCCTGATTGATACCGAAACCAGCGTGCAAGGCCTGCGCCAGGTGATTGCCAGTTTAACCCCTGCACAATCGGGCCAGTTTATCGCCTATGATGGCAAACCGATTCCCTGGTAACGCAATCACGTCGATAAAGGGATATGCGGCAGGCCAGTGTCATTGATATCCGGTATGTTTTTGTATGGACTGCGCTCCTCTAGCTCATTGACATATTGCTGCATGCCCTCGGCCTCCCGGCGCAGAAAGAGCGCCACACTCTGGTGAAAATCGGGATGGCTGAGCCAGTGGTAAGAACAGGTGGGGTAAGCGACAAAGCCACGGGCAAGCTTATGCTCGCCTTGTGCACCGCCTTCAAAATAGCGGATCTGCTCGCGGATACTGAATTGCTGCGGCTGGTAATAGCACAACTCGAAGTGCAGACAAGAAATATCGCGCAAACTCCCCCAGTAGCGGCCATAAAGCGTCGCTTCACCCAGCACACACAGACTGGCCGCGACATCCTCGCCATGCTGCGAAGCAATAAATAACTGCAAATGTCCCGGCAGGTAGCGCTGCAAATGCTCGAAAAATGCCGGGGTCAGATAAGGTGAACTATGGTGGCGGAGATACGTCTGGCAATAGCATTGATAAAACAAGGCCAGATCTTGCGCAGTCATGTCATGCCCACTTACCACGCGGCAGGTCACGCCCTGTTGCGCAACTTTTTGCCGTTCTTGCCGGATTTTTTTGCGCTTGTCCCGGCTCAATACCGCCATAAAAGCGTCCCAGTCGGCATATCCTGCGTTTTCCCAGCGGAACTGCACGCCCTCACGCCTTAGCCACCCCTGCTGTTCACAAAAGTCAGCCGACATGGCATCGGGGAACAACAGATGCGCGCCGGACAGGGCATGCTCCTGACAAAAAGCCTGCAGCTGCTTAAGCATGGCCTCTGCAATCAACGCAGGCGCGTCACAGGCCGGGTCTATCAGCAGGCGTGGGCCAGTGACGGGTGAGAAAGGAATGGCGGAGATCAGCTTGGGGTAATACTGCCCACCCGCTTGCTCATAGGCCTCGGCCCATGACCAGTCAAAGACATACTCGCCGTAAGAGTGCGTTTTGAGATAACAAGGTATAGCTGCCACCAACTGCCCCTGGTCAAACGCAGTTAAATGATAGGGCATCCAGCCCGTCTGCGCACCGACACAAGCGGTGGCCTCAAACGCCAGCAAAAACTGGTAGTCGAGCATGGGGTGCGTGCCCGCCAGGCGCTGCCAGTCGGCAGGGTCTATCTCCTGCAAGCCACGGGACCAGACAAAGGATAATTGCGAGGGCAGCATCAAGCGGGTCCAGAGTCAGCGACAAAGCCACTAAACAGCAAAAATAATGAAGGCAATCTGCTGGTTTGACACGCCGAAACGCTGAATGGCATGTGCATGTTGAGACCAAGGAAATTAACTGGGACGCTTACGAATGACCGAAACGTCTTTACCGCTTGAATTGACAGGGCTATTGGCAGGAATTACTGCCGAGCTTGCTTTGGATTTGTTTCTGGACTTGGCATCAGGCTCTGAGTCGCTGACGATATTTTGCTGATTTTCGATTTTTGCCTCGGTTCTGGCTTCGGCTTCACGTTGACGCTCGACCATTTTGGCATAGGCGGTTTCAAGTTCATCTAGCGTAATCACGCCATTGCCATCAAGATCAACGTAGGAAAAATGGCGGGCTACCTGTGGCAAACATAGCGTTGCTTCTTCGCGGTCTAGCGAGTCGTCATTGTCGCGGTTACACTCATTGAACCGTTGTGCGATGCTGTCATGCATGGCCTTGCGCTTTTGCAACATCAACTGGTGGTCGGGATCGGTGTTACGGGCGTAATCAGAAAGGGCCTTGCGCAAACGTGCACGGTCTTCAGGGCTAAAGTTGTGCTCTAGCGTTTTGGAAAGGCCGGCATCATCATTGTCAGCCAGACGGATCTCTGTCAATCGGACTGGCAATTTAAGATCAGCCAAAGCAGGGAATGCCAGCAACATGGAGGTTGTCAGCAATACAATTCGTTTCAAATGTTTAATCGCTCTACACATCCAAACGCAATACCTTTATTCCTGTTCCATCGAAAGCACTTGTGTTGTTTAAGCTATTATTGGGTGCTCTCAAGCATGAATCTCATGGCAAACGAGGGACCGATTTTAAAATCAGGTCGATCACATTAACGCAATTGCAACTTTAGCGGCAACAAATTTAACAAAAAATAGCGTTTTCGGATGCCCCTGCCGATAGCAGAAGGCAATCATGCATCAGGATTGTAACTGCAATATTTCATCCCCAACGCCATTTGTAACGAAGTTGTAACTTGCACACTTCATGCGCTCCAGTGCTTGGAGTATAATTATCAAGGATAAGTTTTTGGCCTTGCCGTATTTATCTTCCTGCGGTCATCCTGATCGCAACAAAATGCGTTAAGCAAATACTTGCTTCAAATAACAAAGGTCCGTATGTCAGAACAGTTAAAAAAAATCTTGATGGTCGATGATGATTTACGTATGCGCGAACTTTTACAGCGCTACCTGACTGAACAAGGTTTTAACATCAAGTCCGTGTCGGATGGCAAGGAAATGGATAAAACCCTGGCCAATGAACATTTTGACCTGCTGATTCTGGACCTGATGCTACCGGGCGAGGATGGCCTGGCCATTTGCCGCCGACTGCGCGGTGCCAACCACATGACCCCCATCATTATGCTGACGGCACGTGGTGATGAAGTGGACCGTATTGTCGGACTGGAAATGGGGGCGGATGACTACTTGCCTAAACCTTTCAACCCACGTGAACTGCTGGCCAGAATCAATGCCGTCCTTCGCCGTCACGAGATTTCGCCAAAACAGGCAGTTGAAGAAAAATCCGCTGCGTTCCAATTTGGCGAGTTTGTGTTCGACACCAGTACCCGCAGCCTAAGTAAAAACGGCGTGCCCATTACGATTACCAGTGGTGAATTCACCTTGCTGAAAGTCTTCACCGAACACCCACGCCAGCCGCTGTCACGTGACCGACTCATGCAACTGGCGCGTGGCCGCGAGCTGGATGTATTTGATCGCAGCATAGACGTGCAGGTCTCTCGCCTGCGCCGCATTATCGAGCCTGATCCGGCACATCCTCGCTACCTGCAAACCATGTGGGGCTTTGGCTATGTCTTTATTCCAGATGGTGAAGCACCACAATAATCCGGCCAAGCTTTAATCCCCGTGCGCTTACTGCCCCGCCGACTGCTGTCCCGCATCATGTTGCTGATCGCCATCTTACTGGCGGTCAGCATCTATGCATCGCTCAAAATCTTTGATTATTTTGACCGCGAACCACGCGCAACTGCCGCCGCCCTGCAAGCCGTCACCATCGTCAATTACACCCGCGCCTCACTGATCGCCTCGCACGAAAACCGCCGCCTGGCCTTGTTGTCCGAGTTATCGGGCCGCGAAGGCGTGCGCGTCTATGCGGCGGACTTTCTTGAAGACATCGAGCCCTTACCCGCAGATCCCTTCATTAATCTGGTCGCACTCAAAATCCGCGAACGGCTGGGCGAAGAAACCATTATCACGGTCAATCATTATGATATCCCTGGCTTGTGGATCAGCTTTAATGTCGGCCAGGATGATTTCTGGGTGGTCATCCCCAAAATTCAGGTAGACCGCCCTTTCCCCTGGCACTGGCTGGGCTGGGCGGCGGTGGTCGGCTTGCTTTCACTGGTGGGTGGCTATTTACTGACGGCCCGCATCAACCGGCCGCTGACCATGCTGGTGCATGCCGCAGAACGGCTGCGTAATGGCGAGCCCGCGCCTAAACTGCCGGTGGATAGCGTGGAAGAGTTACGCGAAGTGACACAGACCTTTAACGAGATGGCGGAATCCCTGGCCCGCCTTGATGCTGAACGCACACTGCTACTGGCCGGGGTCTCACATGACATCCGCACGCCGCTGGCGCGGCTGCGGCTGGCGGTAGAAATGCTGCCGCAAGAAGCCGATTATATGAAACAGGGCATGATTGAAGACATCTCCGATATGGACAATATCATTCACCAGTTTCTGGACTTTGTGCGCGGCGTAGAGGGCGAGCCCACGCGCATGATGGATATTAACGATTTGCTCAATGCACTGGCAGAACGTCAACGTCGCGCAGGCCGCGAGCTCAAAATTTCGCTGGGGCCCAAATACTTTATCCCCATCCGTCCGCTAGCCATGCAACGCCTGCTCGACAACCTGGTCGGCAATGCTTACAACTATGGCAAAGGCAAGGTCGAGGTGCGCAGCCAAGTCATGGCCGACAAGATCGTCATCAGTGTGCTGGATAACGGCCCCGGCATACCGCCTGAACATGCAGACCGCTTGCTGCGACCTTTTGAGCGCATGGACAGCGCGCGCAACAAATACGAAGGTGGCAGCGGCCTGGGCCTGGCGATTTGCAACCGCATTGCCGCTTTACATAGTGGCCAACTGGCTTTACTCAACCGCCCGGAAGGCGGGCTGGAAGCCAGGCTTTCACTGCCTATCCTACCTAACACTTAATCTGGCCAACACTAAATCTTGCCCAACACTTACGCTGGTTGAGCGCAGCGATTAATCCGCCGACGGCGTAAACCAGTTCAGTCGCTCGCGCAATTTCACCACTTCGCCAATAATCGTCAAACTGGGCGGCTTCAAGCCCGCGGCCGCCACCTCTGCTGCCAGATGCTGCAAGGTAGATTCCACCACGCGTTGCTTCTGCGTCGTGCCCTGCTGGATCACTGCCGCCGGCATGTCCGGCGACACGCCTTGTGCCATCAGCTTGCTGCAAATCTGCTCCAGCCCTACCAGACCCATATAAATCACCACCGTCTGCTTGGGTCTGGCCATCGCCTGCCAGTCCAGATCAATGGTGCCATCTTTGAGGTGGCCGGTAATAAATAAACAGGCCTGGGCGTAATCCCTGTGCGTGAGCGGAATCCCGGCATAGCTAGAGACACCGTTGGCCGCGGTAATGCCGGGCACCACTTGAAATGGCACCCCATGCTGCATCAGGGTTTCGATCTCTTCGCCGCCACGCCCAAAGATAAACGGGTCGCCGCCTTTAAGCCGCAATACGCGCTTGCCTTCCAGCGCCAGCCTGGCCAGCAAGGCATTGATTTCTTCTTGCGGCAAGGTGTGCTGGTCACGTGATTTACCCACGTAAATCAGCTCGGCATCGCGACGCACCAACTCCATCACCTCTTTGCTCACCAGCTTGTCATAGACACAGACATCGCATTGCTGCATCAGTCGCAATGCCCTGAACGTCAGCAGATCCGGGTCACCCGGCCCACCGCCCACCAGATAAACCTCGCCACGCGCAGGCGCATCTTCACGCTGATTGAGCAACTCGGCCAGCAAAGCCCGTGCTGCCTGCTCCTGCCCCGACAACACGCGCTCCACCAACGGCCCGTTCAACACATCCTCCCAAAAGCGACGACGTGCAGGCAGGTTGGAGAATTTGGCTTTCACCTGGTCGCGGAATTCACCTGCGATGGTCGCAATCCGGCCATAAGCCGCAGGCAACATGGTTTCGATTTTACTGCGGATATGCCTTGCCAGCACCGGCGCATTGCCTTCACTCGAAATCGCAATCACCACCGGGCTGCGATCAATCACCGAGCCCATGGTAAACGTGCATAACGCAGGCGCATCGACGACGTTCACCGGAATATTCAGCCGCTTTGCCGCCACAGAGACCGCTTCATTCACCGCTTCGTCATCGGTGGCAGCAATCACCAGGCAAGCACTGGTCAATTGTTCGGCCTGAAACTCGGCAGCCACATAGTCAATCTCGCCCTGCGCATGCATCTCGCGTAACTCATCGCACAATTCGGGCGAGATCACGGTGACCTGTCCTTGCGCCTTGCGTAGCATGATCACCTTGCGCGTCGCAACATCGCCACCGCCGATGACGATACAAGGGCGTTGTGCAATATTGAAAAAAATCGGTAAAGCTTGCATGCAGAGTGGACTTCAACAAGAAAAGCGTATTTTACCGCAGTCCCCAGTGTTAGCTGGGGTTTCCCCTGCAAATACGCTAAAATACTGTTTTTGTGAGAAATTTAGCGTTCGATGAAGCACGAAAGCGGAAAAAAGATATTCATTAAATCGTTTGGTTGCCAGATGAACGAATACGATGCGTCACGCATGATAGACCTGATGCGCGAGCATGAAGGCATGACGCAAACCGAGAACATGGAAGAAGCAGATGTGATCTTGCTCAACACCTGTTCGGTGCGTGAAAAAGCCGAAGAAAAAGTATTCAGCCACCTAGGCCGCATGATTCCGCTCAAAGAAAAAAATCCCAACCTGGTGATTGGGGTCGGCGGTTGCGTGGCCAGCCAGGAAGGCGAGGCCATCATTCAGCGCGCGCCCTATGTCGATGTCGTGTTTGGTCCGCAAACCCTGCACCGCCTGCCAGAGCTGATCAAAGCCAAACAGGCTGCAGACAAGCCGCAGGTAGACATTGCCTTCCCCGAGATTGAAAAGTTTGACCATTTGCCGCCGCCCCGCGTCGAAGGGGCGACTGCCTTTTTGAGCATTATGGAAGGCTGCAGCAAATATTGTAGCTTTTGCGTAGTGCCTTATACCCGCGGCGAAGAGTTCTCACGCCCGTTTGAAGACATCATTACCGAGGCGATCCAGTTGGCTGAGCAAGGCGTCAAAGAGATCACGCTGCTCGGCCAGAACGTGAACGCCTACCGCGCGCCTTATCAAGGCATCGAGGCCGATTTGCCACTGTTGATTGAAACCATCGCAGAAATCCCGCAAATCGAGCGTATCCGCTACACCACCAGCCACCCCAACGAAATGAGCGAGCGTCTGATTGCGTGCCATGCGACGGTGCCCAAGCTGGCCAACCAATTGCACCTGCCAGTGCAGGCAGGCAGTGACCGTATCTTGATGGCGATGAAGCGCAACTACACCGCGCTGCAATACAAAGGCCTGATCCGCAAACTGAAAGCTGCCAATCCGGCCCTGACCATCACCAGCGACATCATCGTCGGCTTTCCTGGTGAAACCGAAAAAGACTTTCAGGCCACACTCAAACTCATGCGCGATGTGGGATTTGATTACAGTTTCAGCTTTTTATACAGCCCGCGCCCAGGCACGCCGGCCAGCTACCTACCCGACGAAACCCCGCAAGCCGACAAAGCGGCCTGGCTCAAGCAACTGCAAACCGAGAACGAAACCAATGGTGACGCCATCAGCCGCGCCATGCTGGGCACCGTGCAACGCGTGCTCATCGACGGCCCGTCGTGGAAAGACCCCAATTTGTTGGCAGGCAAAACCGATAACGGCCGCGTGGTGGATATCGCTGCCGATAGCCGCTATATCCACCAGATGGTGCAAGTCAAAATCACCGACGTCTACAACCCAAAACGCCTGGTTGGCGAAATTGTGAATTAAGCATGGAAATTACCCTCAGCCCCGAAGACAACCTGATGCTGGCCAACCTGTGCGGCCCGCTTGATGAAAATATCCGCCAACTGGCGAATGGTCTCGATATCGACATCAACCGCCGTGGCAGCACGTTTTACTTGAGCGGCAACCAAACCAATATGCGACTGGGCGCGCAAATGCTGGAAAACTTCTATGCCCGCTCAAAAAAGCCAATTGAGCTCGAAGATATTCAACTCGGCCTAGTAGAAATCGACAAACTGAAACCTGAAGAAGTCGCCAGCAGTGCCATGCCTGTACTGATGACGCGCCGCGGCGACCTGCATGGGCGCACCCCGCGCCAGGTCAGCTACTTGCAACAGATACAAGACCATGACATCACCTTTGGCATCGGCCCAGCGGGTACAGGTAAAACCTATCTGGCTGTCGCCAGTGCAGTGGATGCCATGACACGTGACCGCGTGAAAAGAATCGTGTTAGTTCGCCCGGCCGTAGAAGCAGGCGAACGCTTGGGCTTTTTGCCCGGCGACCTCAACCAGAAAGTCGACCCCTACCTGCGCCCGCTTTATGACGCACTTTATGACTTGGCCGGTTACGACACCGTGAACAAAATGTTCGAACGCGGCGCAATTGAAGTCGCCCCACTCGCTTACATGCGAGGCCGCACGCTCAACCAGAGTTTTATTATTCTGGATGAAGCGCAAAACACCACGCCCGAGCAAATGAAAATGTTTTTAACCCGCATTGGGTTTGGCACCAAAGCGGTGATTACCGGCGACGTGACACAGATTGACCTACAACGTCACCAAAAAAGCGGCTTGGTCGAAGCACAGAAAATTCTCAAGGACGTAAAAGGCATCGCCTTTACCCAGTTTATGTCGCAGGACGTGGTAAGGCATCCGTTGGTGCAGAAAATTATTAATGCTTATGAGAGGTTTGAGCAGAATGCGCAAAAAGATTAAACGGTCAAATTAGCTGAATCTCTAAGATTTTCTATTATGGAAAAGAATGGGGCAAATAATACTCTGTAACGCTTATTTAAACAGGCGATTGTTTTATTTCCCCAAATGTTTTTTTTATCCCCTGCTCAATATCAGAAACATCATCCAAGTAAAGTATTTTTAGATTTTTAATTGCCCTTGAACATGCCACATACATTAGGTTCTTTGTATTTTCATACTCATCAAGACTCTTACATGTATCAATTATGTGCTCATTACTTTTATCTTCTAGTTGTTGGACTTTAAAATAATTTTTAAACTTATCCCTGCCTTGCGTTCCAAAGCTATGCTCCATGATGATGGCAACGTTGTCGTACTCCTCGCCTTTTGTTCCATGATAGGTATGGTAAATAGTTTGGTTAGTCTCAACCCTATTGATGAAATCAACCCATAAGGAGAACTGCTCAAAAGGCAAACTATAAAACCGCTCTACGGGATCGGTTTCTGTTGGCTCATCTTGATTCTTAATTAGTAAATCACGAACATTCAAGTCAAACATAGATTCAAAATTATCAAGATCAGTTTGATGATTTTGCGGTACGACCTGATTTAGAAGTGAAAGTCTTATATTTTTTTCTATTTCATTATTTTTTATTAGCGTAAAAAAAATAGCTTTCAACTCTTTCAAATTTGATGCTTTATTATTTCTAATGTCCTTTGCTAATTTAACTGCCTGACCTAGATTTAACTTAACATCAGAGTTACCAATAAAGTCATTCAAAACGGCACGTTCGTTTTGAATGTTCTTATACCAATTCACCAAGCGATAAATCAAAAGAACTTTTGAATCTAACTTTTCCAGTTCATTCGACAGTAACTTGGTTTTGATATCCTCCCAGCGAATCGTGCCTGCTTGGTAGATGTAATCATAAAAATCACCAAACCCACTCAGTCTCGCCAAAATTTTATTGGTCAGGACAAGGCAATGAAGTTTATCTTTGCCAAGAACACTTGCATTCCAAGCAATAAAGTCTTGGGATGCCGAAAATTTTTCAGCATCATTTGCACAGTCCTTTGAAAAAAATTCCACGGTGCCATGGTTTTTTGCCTGTGAAATCGGCTCCTGAACAACATCGTCAGCACGTATCTTATTGATAAGTTCTACAACCTGAAAATGTGACCGCCTATTAAAAACCTTCGTTATAGTTTGAAGATTGGGGTGTAGTGTTGATATATTTGAACCAACACCATCTTCATAAATATTTTGAGCAACATCGCCAAAATATCCAACAAGGAAATCTAGGTTATATTGTTTAGCATACGTATCTAGAACACTCAAAATCTTAATCACATTTTCATTTGTATCTTGATACTCATCCACCAAGATAAACGGATATTTATCAACAATCAAACGACACAACAACGGATATTTATCTACGAGCTTCGCTGCATACTCCAGTAGAGTGTCATGACTAAAACGCATACGATCAAGTCTATCTGAATTGTTTAGGCTGTCGTAACTAACATATTTATCTTCGCCATTAACAATACGTGTTAAGCAATCCTGATAACGCTTTCTTTTAAAAACTGCTTTTATAGTTTTTTCAAAATGAGCTCTAGGTTTTTTTACTAAATCAGCAAGAAAATTAGGTGGATTATCAAGTTGATTTAGCGTTGCTCTAAATTGAGCTACAGGCAAATTAATGGCTCTATAAAAAGAATCTTTATTAGCCCACATGAAATTAATTAACTGATTTTTCTCAACCTCAGTTAATTGAATATAAGACTGATAATTTTGATCTTCATTGTTTCTAAGTTTCGCCTCAAGCTCAACCAGCTCAGTTTCGAGTTTTTCTTGGTGTATTTTGAGCAGCTCAGGTTGATGAATCTTAATCAGCTCCCAAAGACGCTCATGGATTGTTGAAACAATTACTAACTCAGATTCACCCAAGCGCTTTCGTATTTCCTTCACTGCGACATTTGTATAGGTAATACAAATGACTTGTTGATTTAGTCTAGAAAGCGAAGAATATTTTGTCTGGATAATGTGTCTGATTGTCTCAATTAATGCATAAGTTTTGCCTGCACCTGCTCCAGCATTAAACCTAAAACTTGTACATTCATCCACACATCCATTAATAGACCTTTGGATTGCAATCTCTTTATCTATAACCTCGGTATCAATTTGACTCATCTTTAGTGCCCATTCAGTTTGAGTTCTAACCAAGAAAATCCAAAACGAATGTATTCAGGAAGTTTAGGCACTTTGCTTGGATCATCGGCAGTTATGCAGCGAAAAAGTAATTCATTTGCAAATTCACTCTTGTCATTATTTTCAGCTATTTTTCTTTGCAGCTTATAGGAATTGCTGATTAGATTGGTTCTCACTTCAGGGCTACCAACAATCTCTGTATATATATTTTTCTTAACTTTTTTTAGACTCTCGTTGAGAATGTCGTTATCGTAATTTTCTAGAATTATTGCTTCCTCTAGGCTTGTTGGGTGTTGTCCATTAACGCTATCTTTTTGGAAGACAAAGTAAAGGTTCTCATCTTGAAAATAATTGATCCCATCCAGTAAGCTGCTGTTCTGATTACGCTCAATTAAAGTCTGATTCGTTGTCTCTCGACCTTTCAATTCTGTGATTTGTTTGTACTCTTTCTTCTCGGCCTCGTCTCGTTTGATATCGATATCCGTAATAATCAGTGTCGGCACTTTTAAAAGTTTTGCCAATGGATGGTAAACCTTGCCGTGAGCTCCATTGATGTTGAAAATGGAAATATAGAAATTTCTCAGTTTCATGTGCTTTTCTAGATAAAAATATAACAAAGCTTCTTCGGTCGCACCTTCAACAAAAATTACAGCATCAGAAAAAAACAATTCAGACACTTTGAATTTGATATGCTTTTTTAAGAAGTTCAGGTTTTGTGTATCTTGGGCAGTGTTTCCTTGAACGATGTTGCTATCTTCAAGAGAGACAACACATGAGCTCTTATTGCTATTGCAAATGTAATTAATATTGTTGAACGAATTACTACTGTGTATTTTGCTGTTAACTATATGCGATGAATGCGTGGTAATAATCAACTGACAGTTAATCTTTTTGCTTGATGACTCAAGTGCTTTTTTAAGGGCGGCATCAATTCTGGTAATGAAAAATTCTTGCATCTGCGGATGCATGAAAGATTCAGGCTCTTCGATAAACAACAAGTTAATTTGATTTTGATGGGACTTGTCTTCATAACTATCAACGAACCCAACAATCTCACCAATGATATTGAGCAAGTTGATGTACCCTAATCCAAACTGATTTTCAGGGATAAAATCATCACCCTCACTAAAAGAGTATTTAATTAACTCCTCCAAGATGGACTTTTCGGTAACATTGCCAGATAAGTCTACTGACACATGATTTGATTGTTCTATTTCTTTTAGAACGCCCGAGATTGATTGACCTTTGCTTTTAACTGCTTTGGTAATAGTTAGATTGATACCGCCAATATGAGTGTCTAGAGTATTCTTTGAGGCTCCATCAGTGAATTCAGACTTAACAATCTTGCCGTATAGTGTTGACAAAACGCCGTCATCCAAGCGTTTGTTTGCTTTAATCTCTTTTATGTTAAAAAGACTATGCAAAGATAGATTGGTTACCTTCTCATTGTTTGAGTTGTAAATTGCGAACGTGAATTCCACTTCCTTGTTTATAAAATCACACAGAAGTTGAAAAGCAGTGGGTTCTTTAATTTCACCATTCTCTAATTTTGTTGACGAATTAATTATTTGCTCAACTTTTTGCTTAAATAACTCCTCTTCTTTAATTGTCACCTGAATTTTGATAGCAATTATTGCATCATCAACGTCGCCCAATAACTCACTCAAAGACAGAAAGTCAGATAGCAGACTAGTTGTGTCTGCCTCGCTGGCCTTTAAATTAAGCCCAACCTTAAACTCAAAACTCATTGAGGGTAGAGCAAGCTCAGCCAGCCCCTTTCCTTCATCTATTGCGGCGATGGCTTCATTTAAAAAACTCTTTAGGTACTCATTATTAAAATCGGAGGCTTTAGCCTTTTTTTCTTTTTCAATCACAAAACCAAAAGCTTTTGCGATTGTTGTTTTCCCGACGTTATTCTTACCAATAATTAAAGTACTGGATTCAGCAATTGGAGAACTCTCTTCATCATTCCCTGTTGAGGATGCCTTTATAGACTTAGGTTTGACGAATTGAATCGTATTATTTTCTTCCCTAAATTTACGAAAGTTTTTTATCGTAAAAGACACCAAATACATAAGTGCTCCCTAGAATTAATTTTTTATCAAGAGTTTATAAATTAGTGATTATTTTATTTATGATTCCTTTACGGAGCTGACAAATATTGTGAGTAAAGTATAACGAGGCGACTTAATTTAAAATAGTGTTGCAAATTGGGTACCCTATAGAAATTACCATAACGATCCTCGTTTTGACCTTTCCCGAGTAAAACAGTCAATTTATGATGTCTAAAAAAGCGCTTACCACCAATATGCCGAATCAAAAGTAATCGACTCATAGTCTCTACGCCATATCACTTCATGAGCATTCACAGCCAGCCACCAAGTCTGTTTTTCTGGTCTAGGCGTATTCTCTTTAAACGCTTGCGGAGTTAATACTGCAACACACCACGCCGGTTGCGGGTCTCTTACCGAGGTATAAATTATGGCGCCTAAATTTATATCCCTTGCTGTTACAGCCAAGGCTTGAGTGGGCTGGTAGTTAGTTTTGTGTTGCCATGCTGGGTCTTGATTAAACGGTAGATTTCTTAAATCAATGGCATGGGTGGCGAGTGAGACTTGAAAAGCGGTGTGTGGCACGGGCTCTATACGACTCAGCGCGGGGGAATCCATGAGAAAGCGCCAGCGCCAATAGCCAAGTTCAGCGGCAGCGGTACGAACTGTTTCTGCGGCATAAAACACACCTGGGTCGTTTGGACCGCGAAAGCGTGAACCTCCAGCGCGGCTGGGGTAACGGAATGGCGTGGCGAGGAGGTAATCCAGTTGTTGGGTTTCCGCGGCATAAGGCGGCTTGTTGCTATCGAGCAAAGTTTCAAGGAGCGTTTGTTCGGCTTCAGTATCGACCAGCTTCATGGTGGAGGCGACATGTTGCGCCTCTACCATGCGCCAGGCCAATGATGACCAAGCAAAAGCCTCAGACGATACCGCGTGAGGTGTCCAAGTATTGGACGACACGAACTAAGCCTTCAGTTTGTTTAATCAGGTCGATGGGGCGCGCATTGAGCGCAAGGTTGGGATTGTGTAACCAGACGCGGGCGGTTTCGTCATTGTTGACGATGGAATCCAGCGAGCGGAATGCACGGACAAATAGCAAAGCAAAATCCCACTCTTTGCGTTTTTGGTCAAGGATATATTCACCACTATACAGGCGGCTAATGGTGGCAGGACTCAGGCCAAGGATGCTTGCCAACAAGGCTTTGGAAATCTGCAAGCGTTCAGCCGCGCGTCTTACCGCTTTGGTTAACACGGATTGCGCATCGGCTTGGGTGACGGTATTTTGTGTGGTCGCGACCATAAAAATTCCTTTCTACGGAAACTCTAACACAATATTATTTCAACAGGAATGTTTACTGTGTATAAGTCGGAAACTTCTGCATCACTTTTTCAAATAAGGGGCTTTGCAACCACCCTTCTAACCAGACACGCAATTTTGGATATGCGCTGCTGGCAAACCAATCCGCATCAACCGCTGCAAACTGGCGGATAAACGGAAATATGGCGACATCGGCCATGCTGGCAAAATCGCCCAAAAGATATGCATGTTTCTGCAAAGCAGTTTCCAGCCTCTGCAAAAACTGTTCGCCTTGCTGACGGTAAAGTTCTTGCGGATGCTCTGGGTAACGGTCAGGGTATTTATAGCGGTCCAGTGCTTGTTTAAACTCACCATCATTGATAGTTATCAGCGCGTTCACTGCATCGTGGTCTGTATTCAACCAACCTTGAGGATCGTTCTGGGCAAGTGCCCATTGCATGATATCCAAGCTTTGCTCTAGCACGGTGCTATCTGGCAGTTGTAATACCGGCACGGTGCCTTTGGGGGAAATCTGTAGCAAATGCGCAGGTTTCTCTCGCAGGGAAATCTCTCGCACTTCTACTTGAATATTCGCCGCCCAGATCGCCATACGGGCGCGCATGGCGTAGGGGCAGCGGCGGTAGGAATAAAGGATGGGCTTCATTCTGATGGGCACTTCTATAAACTAAAATTCCGTCGCGATACTGCGTTGCTCATAAAAAATTTCTCCTGACATATCAACTATATGTGGCGTCACAATTTTTAATCGCGCCTTGTCTGGCTTAGCAATTTGAATTTATAGAAGCGCCTGATAACAAGGGAGCTTTAAATAAGTGATTGAGTGTGATGAAGTGCAAGGCGCACGGAACACAGAAACCGGAGCGTACAGATAGTACGTGAGGATTTCGCGTACCGCGTAACGCCGCAATTCGCCCAATCAATCATTTAGTTAAAGTTTCCCAGCGCTTTGCGGCAGTCTTTAATCAGTTGCGGGCCTTTATAGATGAGTCCGCTGTAGAGTTGAACCAGGCTGGCACCGGCCGCCATTTTCTCTTTGGCATCGTCGCCATTGAGAATACCACCGACGCCGATAATCGGCAGGCTGCCTTGCAAACTGGCCGCCAGTGTTTGAATCACGCGTGTAGAACCCGCTTTTACCGGTGCGCCTGACAGCCCACCTGCCTCTTCCGAGTTTGGCAAGCCGGCCACAGCATCGCGCGACAAGGTAGTATTGGTGGCAATCACGCCGTCCATTTGGTGCTGCATGAGCAGTTCAGCGATTTCTTGCACTTGTTCGGTGGTTAAATCGGGGGCGATTTTGAGCACAACGGGGACATATTTGCCATGCAGTTGCGAGAGGATTTTTTGCTCGGCTTTGAGTGTTGCGAGCAGTTGGCCCAGCACCTCTTTTTCTTGCAGGGCGCGCAGGTTTTTGGTGTTGGGTGAGGAAATATTTACCGTGATATAGCTGGCATAGTTATACACCTTGCGCATGCAGCTCAGGTAGTCTTCAGCGGCACGGTCGTTCGGCGTATCGAAATTTTTGCCGATATTGATGCCCAGGATGCCTTTGAATTTGGACGCCTTCACATTCTGGATCAGTTGATCGACACCGAGGTTGTTAAAGCCAAAGCGGTTAATAATGGCCTCGGCTTGTGGCAAACGGAACAAGCGTGGTTTGGGGTTGCCCGGCTGTGGGCGCGGCGTGACGGTGCCCACCTCAATAAAGCCAAAGCCTAGCGCGGCCATGCCGTCAATCACAGCGGCATTTTTATCCAGCCCGGCCGCCAGGCCGACCGGATTGGGGAAAGTAAGGCCCATGACCTGCCTCGGTTGTGCAGGTAAACGGCAGGCGGCGAGTGTGAGCAGGCCGAGCTTTTCTGCACGTTTAAGCGATTGCAAAGTAATATCGTGTGCTTGCTCTGCATCCAGTTGAAACAGCAGAGGTTTAAGCAGCGAGTAAACATTCATCCGTTTGATTCCTGAACTTTTAATTTTCCAACTCTATCGTTGCATTTTGCCAGCAGTGACTACTAGACAATACAGTCACCAGGTGTCGCTGACATGACTTTTGCGTTACATCAAAAACCATGATGTCATAAGGGTTCAAAATCCTCTACAGATTCATTGCGTGCAACATGATTCGCTTACTGGAGGAAACCCATGAAAATTTTGATTGATTTGTTATCGACTGACTACGGTTTAATGAGTTTTATCGTGATTGCTGTGATTTTAGTGGTCATGATTTGGGCAGGTATTTATGTCTATGTCAAAGCGCGACAATCATAAATCCTCTGCACTGCCACGATATGCCCCACTTGAACAAACCCCGCTTGCGCGGGGTTTGCGGGTTTACAGCAATACTTTCTCAATGCCACCGTTATTGGCCTTCTGGATGTAATTTTCCATCCAGTTTTCACCCAACACGTGCTTGGCCATTTCCACCACAATATAGTCAGCTTCAATGCCGGTGTCATCGCCATAGCGTGACAGACCTTGCAGGCAGCTTGGGCAAGACGTCAGGATTTTGACTGGCTGCTCGGGGGCGCCCACGGTCAAGCCCATTTTCTCCATGCCTTTTTCCAGCTCTTCCTGTTTGCGGAATTTGACCTGGGTAGCAATGTCAGGACGCGCCGCAGCAAAAGTGCCCGACTCACCGCAGCAACGGTCATTCAACGCCACCTCGGTGCCCATCAGCTTGTTGGTAACTTCCAGCGGCTTGTACGTCTTCATCGGCGAGTGGCATGGGTCATGATACATATAACGCGTACCGGTCACGCTTTGCAGGCGCATGTCTTTTTCCATCAGGTACTCGTGGATGTCGAGCAGACGGCAGCCCGGGAAAATCTTCTCGAACTCGTACTTCTGCAACTGATCCATACAGGTGCCGCAAGACACAATCACGGTCTTGATATCCAGGTAGTTCAAGGTGTTGGCGACGCGGTGGAACAGCACGCGGTTGTCCGCCGTGATTTCCTGGCCCTTGTCGTGGTTGCCTGAGGCTGTTTGCGGGTAACCGCAGCACAGGTAGCCAGGTGGCAAGACCGTAATCGCGCCCACCTCGTACAACATGGCTTGAGTCGCCAGGCCGACGTTAGAGAACAGGCGCTCGGAGCCGCAGCCCGGGAAGTAGAACACGGCTTCCGAATCCTCGTTCACCTTTTGCGGGTTGCGGATGACCGGAATCATGGTGTCATCTTCCACGCCCAGCATGGCACGTGAGGTCTTGGACTGCATTTTCTTCGGCATTGGCCGGTTGATGAAGTGAATCACCTGCGCCTTGATCTCTGGCTTGCCTACCGTCGCCGGTGGTGCTTTTTTGTCCTTGAGCAGGCCAAATTTCTTGGCCAGGCTGTTAGCAATATTAATCGCCTTGTAGCCCATGCCTATCATGGTTGCACGCAAGAACTTGATGGTGGCCGGATCTTTGGCATTCAGATACAGCATACCCGCAGCCGTGCCAGGGTTGAGTTTCTTCTTGCCTTGTTCGCGCAGGAAGTTACGCATCTTGACGGACACATCACCAAAGTCAATATTGACCGGGCAAGGTTTTTCACAACGGTGGCAGACCGTGCAATGGTCAGCCACATCGTTGAACTCGTCAAAGTGCTTGAGCGAAATGCCGCGGCGGGTTTGCTCTTCGTACAAGAAGGCCTCGATCAGCAAGGAGGTGCCGAGAATCTTGTTACGTGGGGAATACAGCAAATTGGCGCGTGGCACGTGGGTAGAACACACGGGCTTACACTTGCCGCAACGCAAGCAGTCAGAAATATCATCGGCAATCTCGCCTATGGCAGACTGCTCCATGATGATGGACTCTTGCTCGAGCAAACCAAAGCTGGGGGTATAGGCGTTTTCCAGCCCGGAACCCATCATCAGTTTGCCTTTGTTGAAACGGCCTTCGGGATCTACCTTGGCTTTGTAAGCAGCAAAGGTATCAATGGTGGCCTGATCCAGGAACTCCATCTTGGTGATACCGATCCCATGCTCGCCAGAAATCACGCCATTGAGGCTACGTGCCAGGGCCATCACACGCGCAACAGCGGCATGGGCGTCTTGCATCATGCCGTAGTCGTCAGAGTTGACCGGGATATTGGTATGCACGTTACCGTCACCGGCGTGCATGTGTAACGCGATAAACACTCGGCTCTTCAACACGGTTTTCTGGATCTCGTCCAGTTTGTCGAGAATCTTCTGGTATTCGCGGCCAGCAAAAATATCTGCCATCGGGCGCTTGAGCTCGCGCTTCCAGGAGACACGCAAATCATACGACTGCACGGCACGGAACACATTGCCATACTGTGCGAATGGTTTACCCATTTCACCCAGTACAGACACGGGTTCGTCCAGCGTATTGAGGATCAGACGCCATCTGGCGCGCACATCGCGCAACAACTGCAAGGCAATATTCTGTTTGGACTTTACGCCCTCAGGGTCAGCGTTGCCGTCTTCATCCGGCTGCAAAGGCAGGTCGCCAGCAACAAAGGCTTCCAGCGCATCCACCAGACGCAGCTTGTTATTGATAGACAGCTCGATATTGATGCGCTCAATGCCGTCGGAGTACTCGCCCAGGCGCGGCAATGGAATCACCACGTCTTCGTTAATCTTGAAGGCGTTGGTATGGCGGGCAATTGCCGCCGTGCGTGAACGGTCCAGCCAGAATTTTTTACGGGCCTCGGCCGAGACGGCAATAAAGCCTTCACCGTTACGGGCGTTACACATGCGCACCACGGCAGAAGCCACTTCACCGACGGCGTTTTCATCATCAGACGCGATATCGCACAACAACACCATTTTTGGCCGTTGCTGGCGTGCGGCCTTGGTCGCATAGCCCACGGCTTTCACATAGCGCTCATCCATGTGCTCCAGACCGGCCATGATCACCGACGGGTCTTGCTTGGCAGTAGCGTCCAGATAATCCTTGATCTCGACAATCGCGGGCACGGCATGCGACACATTGCCAAAAAACTCCAGCGCAATGGTGCGTACATGTTTGGGCATGCGGTGCAAAATAAAGGTGGCAGAGGTAATCAGGCCGTCACAACCCTCTTTTTGCACACCAGGCAAGCCGGACAGGAACTTGTCGGTCACGTCTTTACCCAGGCCGACCTTACGGAAGCTCGGCCCCGGAATTTCAAGAATCTCAGGCTCGGACAGCAGGTTTTTATGGTCGATGTCGTAGCGGCTAATTTTAAAGCGCGCCATGTCAATATCGTGAATTTTGCCCAGGTTGTGATCCAGACGCTCCACTTCCAGCCAGGTCGCATCTGGCGTCACCATGCGCCATGAGGCGAGGTTATCCAGCGCCGTCCCCCACAGCACGGCTTTTTTACCACCAGCGTTCATGGCGACGTTACCGCCAATGCAACAGGCATCGGCAGAGGTCGGGTCGCAGGCGAATTCCAGGCCGGCAGCCGTGGCCGCATCCATGGCGCGACGGGTCACTACACCCGCGCCGCACTCAATCGTCGCCACCTGACGGGAGACGCCCGGCAAGGTGCGCATTTGCACGCCTGTGTGTTGGTCCAGTTTTTCAGTATTGATGACTGCAGACAATGGCGTCAACGGTACCGCGCCGCCCGTGTAACCCGTTCCGCCCCCACGTGGAATAATAGTCAGACCCAATTCGATACAGGCGCGCACCAGATAAGAGATCTCGGCTTCAGTATCCGGGTTGATCACTACAAATGGATATTCGACGCGCCAGTCGGTCGCGTCTGTCACATGTGAGACACGTGCCAAGCCATCAAACTGCACATTGTCTTTGCGAGTGTACTTCGTCAGTTTGGCCAGGGCTTTTTTGCGTAACTCGGCCGTTTGCTTGAAATCATCGGCAAACTTCTCTACCGCTTTGGTCGCGGCAGACACCAGTTTTTGTACTTTTTCGTTGCCGCCGCTACGTTCTTGAATGGCAGAAATACGATGATATAGCGCCTCGATCAAGGCCTTGCGGCGCTTGGGATTTTCCAGCAGGTCATCTTGCAGATAAGGATTGCGTGACACCACCCACAAATCGCCCAACACCTCAAACAGCATGCGCGCACTGCGGCCTGTTTTACGCTCGGCGCGCAACACATTGAGGACTTCCCAGATTTCTTCGCCGAGAAACCGGATGACGATTTCGCGGTCAGAGAAGGAGGTATAGTTGTACGGAATTTCGCGTAATCGTGCGAGAGGGGTAGAATTGCGCTTTAACAAATCTGCGTTGACAGGTGCGTTCATTGATAATTTATCAAAAACAAAAGTCAATTATACCATGTCGTATACAGCACAAACACGTTACACGGCCTATGGTTTTTAGCGTGCATTTTTGAGTCATCCGTTTTTTAAGAGGCTAAGTTGAAATCAATATTCAGAACATGGGGCGTAGCAATAGTGGCATTGGCGCTCATCGCAGGCCTGGTATTTGCAGTCATGCAAAAACCGCAGGCTCCAGAAGTCACCTTCACCACGCTGGATGGCCAGAAAATCAGCATGCAAAGCCTGCGCGGCAAAACGGTGCTGGTCAACTTCTGGGCAACAGACTGCTCTGGCTGCATCAAGGAGATGCCTGACCTTATCCACACTTACCAGCAATACAAAGACAAAAACCTGGTGGTGATTGCCGTGGCGATGCCCTACGACCCGCCTGCGCAAGTGCTCAATTACACCAAGGAAAAAGCGCTGCCGTTTGCCGTCATGCATGACGGTTACGGCGAAATGGTCAAGGCGTTTGGCAATGTCAACCTGACCCCGACCACCTTCATCTTTGACGGCAACGGCAACCGCATCCAGAAAACCATAGGCGAACTCAACTTTGCCGAATTACGCAAACTCCTGAATCAGAAAGCCAGCTAAATGTTGTGGGTCAAAGCGCTACATATTATTTTTGTCACCAGTTGGTTCGCCGGCCTGTTTTACCTGCCCCGTATCTACGTCAACCTGGCGATGGAAACAGAAACTCACGCCTATGCGCGCTTGCTGCTCATGGCGCAAAAACTCTACCGCTTCATGCAGCCCCTCATGCTGCTGGCGCTCGCATTTGGCTTATGGTTATGGCTGGGTTACGGCATCACCGGTGGCTGGATGCATGCCAAACTGACCCTGGTCATCCTGCTGATTGGCTACCATCACTATTGCGGCAAACTGCTTAAACAATTTCATGCGCAGCAAAACAAGCGTAGTCATGTCTGGTTTCGCTGGTTTAATGAAGTCCCGGTGCTGATCCTGTTCGCCGTGGTGATTCTGGTGGTCGTCAAGCCATTTTAAGCAGGTATGTTGCACGCATTATTACAATCAGATTGGCTGATAACCATGCTGGACAAGTCCGGCAAGCAGGCCGCGCACAAGCTGCTAGGCTTATTCAATATTCTGGATGACTTGCTCTCCAGCCCGCTCGCAGAGGCGCAAACCACGCCCGCGACAACATCTACCCAGCCTGGGCGACTGCAGGCATACCTGAGCACACAGGCACAACTGGCAGGCGCGCGCCTGCCTGACATGCTCGCTAACCAGCTCTATTTTATGGCACTCAGCGCCTGTCAGGAAAAGCTGGCACACAGACAATCCAGCGCCCTGCAACATGCAAAACAGGCAGCAAAAGCACTTATCGACGAGCAAACCAAACTGCAAATCGACTGGCTGGCCATCCGCAACTATGGCGTGGTGGCGGTCACCTTGGTCTGTGGCGTCTTGGGCGGTTATTACTGGCATATGCAGCTCGAATCCGCGCCCAGCCTCCAGACCGCAGCAGTGCATCAGCCTCCGCCCCACCCGTTATCATTCGAGGCCAGTCCCACCGAAACCGCAGCCATTTACAGCCGCCTCGAAACCATGAAGCATGGTGATTGCCGACTGATCGAAGCGATTCAACTGCCAGAACGCTTGAAAAGCGTTTACATCGAAAACATCATCAATGGTCACGTCACAACCAACCGCGACGAACAAGTACTGGTCAACCAGCTGCTTGATCAGGTGCAGTGCAATTACACGCCCAAACTGATGGCCAACTCCAGACAGTAGACTGCCTGACAATAAAACAGGCCGTCATTGCACAACAAAAAAGCCGCCACTGCTCGTGACGGCTTTTTTTAAAGCAAACGCTGATTTATTGGAACAGGGTTTTAAGCTGATTCAAACCACCATCGTAAACGCCTTTGATCGCGTCAGAGGCTGCTTTTTCATCTGCAGGCGCTTTTGGCAAGAAATGACTTTCCCACACCACCACAGACTTCCCATCCCCATTGCTATGCACACTCACGGTGGATGCGTAGTCATTCACAGGCAACACGCCATCAGTGATTTTGTAGCCATAGCTTTTCTGTTTTGGATTGTAAGCAGTCAGTGTTTCATTCACTTTGCCGCCATCCTTGAGCGTCAGCACGCGTTTAGCGCCCACGCTGTTATTTTTACCCGAAACGATCTCGGTTTTGGCAACGGCTGGATGCCAGGCACCCAAATCGCCAAAGTCAGAGACTTTTTTCCAGACCACGTCTACCGGCTGATTCAGCTCCACAGATTTAACAACATACAGTGGCTCGGCCGCAAATGCCGTGCTTGAGAGGGCGAACAGGCTAGCTAATAATAATTGACGCATGATTTTCTCCTTGTTGTAGATGAAGTACATTGTAAATAAATTGACCATAAATGTATACTATACGGTATAGTATATTTAACACGACAAGCAAAGTCAAACAATAGGATTTGTTCCCTGGCTGAAAGTTCTGGGGGTATACAAACTTGTATAGGGTGTTATAATTTTAGGCATGAATGCGCTTAAGCAAAAAATTTTGCAGGTATCGACGGATCTGTTCCAGACACGTGGCATTAATTCCACGGGGGTAGATACGATTGTGGCTGTCGCAGGCACCACCAAAATGACGCTTTACAAGTATTTTGAAAACAAGGAAGAACTGATCCTGGCCGTGTTGCAACAGAGCCACCAGGACTTTCAGGACTGGATGAATGAAAAACTGGGCGGTCTTGGTGGCAGCCCAAATGAAAAAATCCAAAAACTGTTTGAATTTATTGAAGAGTGGGTGACTTCCCCCTCGTTCACCGGGATTGCTTTTATCAAGGCTTCCGCCGAGTTCCCCAATGAAGAAAACCGGATTCATCAGCTGTCTTCGCAACAGTCCCGTGAATTCAGGCAATTTATTACCAAGCTGGCACAAGAAGCCAATATCAAAGATGCCGAAGGCCTGGCGCTGCAACTCTCCATTCTGTTTGAAGGTGCCGTACAGGCCGAGCAAATCAAACGCGGCTCAGGCGCCATCAAGTCTGCCAAAAAGGCCGCCAAAACGCTGATTGATCTGGCCATCAAGCAGTCGTGACCACTCTTAGCCGCTCGTAACACTTGCCACACTGCTGGCGCACAGCAATAATAGCCCTACTTTTATCCAACCCCGTATTCACTTCATGAAAATTCTTATTTGCGGCTCACTCGCCTACGACACCATCATGGTGTTCCCTGACCAGTTTAAAAATCATATTCTGGCAGACAAAATTCATAAACTGAGCGTGGCATTTCTGGTCCCTGAAATGCGCCGCGAATTTGGCGGCACCGCGGGCAATATTGCCTACAACCTGCAATTGCTCGAAGGCCAGCCGCAGATCATGGCGACAACCGGGGATGACTTTGCCCCCTATGAGGCATGGCTGAACCAGCATCATATTGATACGCAGCACATCAAGGCGATTGCTGGTACCTACACTGCTCAAGCATTTATCACCACCGACATGGATGATAACCAGATTACCGCGTTTCACCCCGGGGCCATGCAATATGCGCATACCAACAGCGTGAACGAGGCCAAAGATATTGCCTTGGCCATCATTGCCCCGGATGGTCGCGATGCCATGTTCCAGCACGCAAAAGAGTGTCATGAGGCCGGGATTCCCTTCATGTTTGATCCGGGCCAGGGCTTGCCGATGTTTAATGGCGAAGAACTCATGCACTTTATTGAAATGGCTGACTATCTGGCAGTGAACGATTACGAGTCACAAGTCATCCAAGACAAAACAGGGCTCAGTCTGGAACAACTGGCGGCCAAGGTCAAAGCCTTGATTGTGACCTTGGGTAGCGAGGGCTCGCATATTTATGCTGATGGTCAACGCCATGACATTCCGTGCGTTAAAGCAGATAAGGTCGTAGACCCAACAGGATGTGGCGATGCTTACCGTGCTGGCCTGCTGTATGGCATTGTGCGTGGCTGGGACTGGAAAGCCTGTGGTCGGCTGGCGTCTACCATGGGCGCGATCAAGATTGCGAGCCGTGGCGGGCAGAATCACCAGCCGAGCCGGGCCGAGATTGAAAATATTTACAGTCACGCCCTGGTACAGGATGCCCTGAAAGAGGATCCTAGTCTGGGCCAGGCTACCCATTAAAAGAAGCTTGTTCAATATTGGAGAAAAAAATGAAAACACGTGTATTGCAATGGCTTGCTGTCGTATTGGTCACCGGCATTCTGGCCGCGTGCGCGAGCTCTAACTCTGGTAGTGTGTATTCGCGTGATGAAGCACGCAGAGCACAAACGGTGAAAACCGGGGTAGTGGAAAGCGTGCGTGCCGTCAAACTTGAAGGTACCAAGTCCCCCGTCGGCACGATCGCAGGGGGGGCAATTGGTGGGATTGCTGGCAGCTCAGTGGGCGGTGGTCGCGGCAGCGCGATTGCAGCTGTCATTGGTGCCGTCGCCGGCGGCCTGGCTGGTTCAGCCGCCGAAGAAGCCGTCACCCGCAAAAACGCACTGGAAATCACCGTCAAACTGGATGGCGGCGGCCTGGTGGCCATCGTGCAGGAAGCGGACGAACAGTTTAATGCGGGCGACCGTGTACGCATCGTTGAAAACGGCGGCACCTCACGTGTTTCCCACTAACAAAAGCTGGCGTTAAACGCCGCATGGCAACCATCACCTTCTGGGGTGTGGTCATTAAAAAGAGCAGCCTAGGCTGCTCTTTTTATTAGTGCATGGGGCATGTCCGCCACCATAGTCAACGTCACAGAATTGTCATGTCAACGTCACCAATCATTCATGTGACACTTCTAATATCACCCTAAACCTCAACCAAGGAGTCGCGTGATGTTAGAACGCAATTTGCAGGAACATGGCCTATATCAAGCCGAAATTCAGCCAACGACCGAGAACAACCGTAAAGTCAACTCAACGCTGAGTGTTGCTCTGGCAACAACCGCAGAAGAAATCATGGAAGCGCAACGCTTGCGCTATCAGGTGTTTGCTGAAGAAATGGGCGCGCAGATCAAGAGCCAGAATGGTCTTGATGTAGACGGCTTCGATGCCTTTTGCGATCACTTGCTGGTCCGCGATGATGCCACGCAGCAAGTGGTGGGCACTTACCGCATCCTGAACCCGATGCAGGCCATGCTGGCAGGCGGTTACTACTCTGCCGGAGAGTTTGATTTGAGCCGTCTGGCTCCCTTGTCTGACCGGATGGTAGAAGTGGGCCGTGCCTGTGTGCATGCCGATTATCGCACCGGTGGCACCATCACCATGTTGTGGGCAGGCCTGGCCAAATACATGATGGCCCGCCAGTATGAATACATGATTGGTTGCGCCAGCATTTCCATGCACGATGGCGGCCACACCGCTGCCTCGCTGTTCAACAGCCTGCGAGAAGACTATCTGTCTCCCGCGGAATATCGTGTGTTTCCGCACCATCCATTGCCGATCGAGGCCCTGGATCAGTCACTCGAAGTGACCTGCCCACCCTTGGTGAAAGGCTATTTGCGCCTGGGGGCTTATATTTGTGGCGAACCTGCCTGGGATCCGGCTTTTAATACAGCCGATATGCTGGTATTGTTACCTTTATCCAGAATCAATCCCAGATATGCTGCGCATTTCTTGAAATAACTTGCCAAAAACAAATTTTCTTACCTTCTGCTGGCGCACCGCCCGCATTTTTCTCCACACACTCACCGGACTCACATTGGCAACGCTCGTGTTGCCTGTGTGTGGCCGTCGTGGCCGCGAGCAGCTGATTCGCTGGTGGTGTGCCAAACTATTGCGCTGTTTTAACCTGCAGTTATCGGTGAGCGGCGTACGCCCGGCGCCGCAGTCCAAGCATGTGCTGTTTGTTGCCAACCATATTTCCTGGTCAGATATCCATGCCTTGAACAGCCTGATTCCAGTGCGTTTTGTCGCAAAAGTTGAAATTAAGGATTGGCCAGTGTTTGGCTATCTGGTCAAAAAGTCTGGCACCATTTTTATTAACCGGACACGCCAACGTGATGCGGCACGCGTGCTGAAAGTAGTCACGCAGGCGATGAAACTGGGGGACAATCTGTGCGTGTTTCCCGAAGGCACCACCACCGATGGACAGCAAGTATTACCGTTTAAAAGTAGCCTGATTCAGGCCGCGATTGATGCAGAGGCGACGGTGATCCCGATTGCGATCCACTATCCCATGCCTGACGGCAGCCCTAACCTGGCGGCAGCGTATGCCGGTGAAACCAGCATGATCGAATCCATGCTGTCTTTTCTGAACATGCAGTCACCCAAAGTGCATTTGCATTTTTGTGCGCCGATAGAGGCGCGCCTGCTGGACCGGCAAACGTTAGCCAGCCAGGCAAGAAAAGAAATCATGGCGCGCTTACCCTGGGCGACCGTGCCTGAAACCGTCAGCGAACCAGCGGTGCAAAAGCAAGCCTGACTGTGATGGCTCAGCCCATCGTTAGACATATGCCTGCCAGGCCGTTTTAAGCAGCAAAAGCGTCACAACTGCCACAAACACGCGGCGCACCAGCGTGGTTCCATGCTTTAGCGCCAGTGCACTCCCTAACAGGCTGCCCGCGATATTGGCGGCCGCCATGGCCAAGCCCAGTTGCCACCAGACTGCACCGCTCCAGCCCAGCACCGCTAACGTCGCCAGATTCGTACTGGCATTTAACACTTTAGCAGAGGCAGAAGCATGCAAAAAATCCTGGCCGAGAAAACGCACCAGCATAAAAATAAAAAAACTGCCGGTGCCTGGTCCAAAGAAACCGTCATACCAGCCGATGCTGACCCCAATGCTCAACGCAATCATCCATCGCTGCCGCACGCTGTGGCCCCGCCCCCCCTGTTCGACCCCAAACTGCGGAAACTTGAGCGTATACACCAACACCAGCAACAACACCGCTGGCAATAGCTTGCGCAAAAAATCTGGCGCGACCCAGGTCAAGGTCCACGCGCCCAGGCAGGCGCCTAAAAATGCAGCCAGCGTTGCAGGGACTAACCAGGCCCAATCCAGACGCACATGCCGACTATAGCGCCAGGCGGCAACACTGGTGCCAAACAGACTGGAACATTTATTGGTGCCAAGTAACAACACGGGCGCGGTATTCGGAAAGCTGGTTAGCAAAGCGGGGACGGTCACCAGCCCACCGCCGCCCACCATGGCATCCACCACGCCCGCCCCAAAAGCGGCCAGGATCACCCACCAGAGCTCCACCCCCGTCCCCCGGGCTAATCGCCACCCAGGCCTGGCGGCTGATCACGCGGATCCAGCGCCACCTGCGTCGCCTTGCCAGTGTCCAGGGCGTATGCCGTCAGTTCTCGCCCCCATAAACAACCGGTGTCCAGCGCGATCACGCCATGCGCTTGATACAGGCCCAACGCCGACCAGTGCCCACACAGGATGGGCTGCTTGGCCTGGGCGGACTGGCGACCGGCCGCCTGAAACCAGGGCAGATACCCGGCCGGTAGCTCAGACAGTTCGCCTTTAAACGCAAACTCCATCGCGCCGGCCGCATCCACCACACGCATGCGGGTCAGCGCATTGGTAATCGCCCGCAAGCGGTCCATGCCGGTCAAGTCCGCGTGCCAGGCGGCAGGCTGATTACCATACATCTGTTGCAAAAAGCCCAGATAGTCGGGCGATTGCAACACCGCCTCAACCTCGGCAGCCAGCGCCCTCGCTTGCGGCAACAACCACTGCGGATACAAGCCGGCATGTATCATGGCATAGTCGTCTTCCAGCACCATCAATGGTTGATGCCGCAACCAGTGCAATAACGCTTCGCCATCCTCGGCTGCCAATAAAGGCGCTAAAGTGTCAAAGCGATGCGGTGGCCGCACGGCGTGTGCGACGGCAATGGCATGCAAATCATGGTTACCCAGCACCACCTTGATATGCTCGCGATGCGCATATAACCAGCGCAATACCGGTAGTGATCCCGTGCCGCGGTTGATCAAATCGCCAACCAGCCACAACTGGTCGCGCCCAGGCGCAAAGTTTAGCTTTGCCAGCAACTGCATAAAAGAATGATAGCAACCTTGCAGGTCGCCAATCGCGTATCTCGCCATGGCTATGCACCTATCTGAAATCGATTTACGGGCACTGCTACACACTCAACTTCCGTCGCGATACGGCGTTGCACATAAAGAAATTTTTCCTGCCATATCAACTATATGCAGTATCAAATTTTTTCATGCGCGCCTTGTCTGGCTTAGCGATTTGAAGGTGTAGAAGCGCCCTGACCAATAAAAAAGCCGCTTGAGATTCAAGCGGCTTATCGCAATATTGCTGTTTATTTTTTCAAGCTGGCAGGATCAAATTTGGCCCCTGCCTGATTCGCCATATAGGCCACAGCATCCGCGACTTCGTGGTCAGTCAACTCTGCGTTACCGCCGCGGGCTGGCATGCTACGAATCCCTTCGGTGGCATGTTTTACCAAAGTTTCATAGCCTTGTGCAATACGTGGACCCCAGTCACCGGCATTGCCGATTTTTGGCGCGCCCAAGGCACCCACACCGTGGCATGCGATACACACACCTTTAACAATCTCTTCACCGCTTTTCTCAACGTGCGCGCCACCTGCTTCAGCCACCGCCACTGTTGCAACTGGTGCAATATTGGCCAGCACTTTTTGCTCTGCTGCGTCAGCCACTTCTTTGCTTGGGGCTGCTTTTTCGGCACCAAACACGCCAAAAAGATAGGCCAGTAGCGAAACCAGCAATGTGAAAGCAATAATGGCGCCTGGAATGGCAATAATTAACTCTTTAATGCTTGAACTCTGATTGTAACCCGACATATCTGCATCCCGTTGCGTTAGAAAAAATAACCCCGCGATTATAGCGCAGAACGCGCAGACAGGAAACGCACCGGCACGCTTTTAAGCGTATTGTAAGAATCTCTGATCGCCAGGCAGCATCATGGCGACCAGAGTCTTGCCCTGCAACGCCTCCAGGCAACTGGCTGGTGCCTGGAGGCGTTTGATTACAAGCGCGCGTAAGCGTAGTTTTGCGGATACACCACTTTTTCCCGCGCATCGGTCCAGATAATGTCACAACTATCATCATCCATATGCACCATGCGGCCATTGCGGTCTACGCAATACTCGCCACAGACGATGCGCTCAACAATTTCATAGCCCTGCGCAATACGGGTGTAATCAAACAAAATGGAGCGGATGACGGTGCTGTCGCGCTGGATATGGCACCCAGAATTAATCCAGGTCGGGCCAACAATACGGGTATTTTTATCAATCCGGCTACCAGCACCAATGTATACCGGCCCTTCAATCTGCGTGTGCTCCCAGTCAATATGCACGTTGAGGCCCACCCACACACCCGGCTTGACCTGCTTGCCCGGAATCGGCATCGACGGGAAGAAGCCTTGCATCATTTGCTGCATCACCAGCCAGTAATCGGTCACCACGCCAATATCAATCCAGTTAAACGGATGCTGGATCGCATAAAACGGCAAGCCTTTTTGCACCAATAAAGGAAACAAGTCCGAGCCAATATCAAACTCGCTGCCAGAGGGGATCAAGTCCAGCACCTCCGGCTCAAAAATATAAATGCCGGTACTCGCCCAGTTAGAGCGCGCCTCCAGCTGGCTAGGCTTCTCCTGAAACGAAATAATGCGCCCTTCATTGTTGGTTACCACCACGCCATAGCCAGATACCTTGTCCATGGGCACCTGCATGGTCACCAGGCTCGCCAGTGCGCCTTTCTCCTTGTGCTCTTTCACCGCACGCGTAATGTCCAGGTCAATAATCGCATCCCCGCACAACACAATCGTCGTTTCATCAAAAAAGCCGCTAAAGTCCTGAATCTTGCGCATGCCACCGGCTGAGCCCACTGCATGCGGCACCACCTGGCCATCCACAATATCCCCCTCAAACGAGTAGCCGATATTCACGCCAAAACGATGACCATCCTCAAAGTAATCCTGAATCTTTTTGTGCAGATAACTGACATTGACCATAATATCCGCCACCCCATGCAATGCCAGGTGCTCCACCAGATAAGCCATCACCGGCTTGCCCAGCACCGGAATCATCGGCTTGGGTAAATCATAAGTCAGTGGCCGAACGCGAGTGCCCTTCCCCGCAGCTAAAATCATGGCTTTCATCGTGCTATATCCTCATATGTTTAGATTTATCAGCCAAGCATAGTCACGCTCTATGACACGATTATTGCAACCTTTAGTACCCTCACACAGTCACTCTCCAAGACAATAGATTATCCTACAGCGTAAAATGCGTTTTTCTGTTTACATTCGCGCACAAAAAAACCAAGCGATTAGGGTAATGATTTGCGCGTTTTCACTGGTCACCATGGGCGTTAAAACCTCTTCAGCACACACATGATTTATTTAAGTATTTTCCTGATTGCGTTTATCGCGTTTGCATTAAGCATGGTATGTGGGGGTGGCGCCGGTTTGTTACTCATTCCGCTGTTAGGCCATGCCCTTCCGGCGTCACAAGTGCCCGCTGCACTCTCGGTCGGCACCTCAGTCAGCTCATTGACCAAGCTTTATTTGTTCTTCCAGCAAATCAACTGGCGTATCGTGAAACACTTTTTGCCGCTTGCTTTGCTGGGGGTATTGGCTGGCGCCTGGTTGCTCAGCTATCTGGCCCCGATGTATATCGAGTTGTGTATGGCACTCTTCCTGGTCTCCAACCTGCCCTACCTGTTCAAAAAAACAGCCTCATCCAATATTGAAAAGCCAACACTATCTGACCATTTCCTTAAATTCATCGGTTTTCTCGCAGGCTTTATCTCTGCCCTCACCGGCGCAGTCGGCGTCTTGTTCAACGGTGTTTACCTCAGATACGGGCTCAGCAAAGAAGAAATCGTCGCCACCCGCGCAGCCAATGAGATTTGCCTGCATATCGTCAAACTCGGCTTATATGCCTATTTCGGCTTATTTACACTAAAAGCACTCACCATCGGCCTGCTTGTTGCCGTTGCCGCCGTCGCCGCCACCTACCTGATGAAATACGTGCTGCCTAAAATCTCGATTCACCTATTTAGCAAAATCGGCTACGGTGCCATGGTCTTATCTGGCGTCTTATTACTAAACAGCGCCATCCTCCGCATTCAAGAAGCGCACGACCCTAACGTACACATCGTCCGCGTCTCCAAGGGCTACGACGCCACCTTAAATTGGGATGATTTAATCTATACCATTGAGTTCAAATACGGCGAAGGCTTTGAATTTGAAAGGATTATTCCATTCACAGCACTGGACGCACCCAAACAAGCCTATGTAAATGCGCAGAATATAGGCGCTGACAAAATTGTCGTTGAAAAAGTCTACTCCCTCAAAGAAATTGCATATGAAGCCTATTACTACAGAGGCGAAAGCAACTTGATCAAAAAGATCCAGTTTAAGTAACAGTGAGCAACGCTTTGAATCAAACACCCCTAAAAATTGAGCGGCGACAAGCGAAGCCAGCAGCACTTAATTTGCTATAATGGCAGGATCGCGCCCGTAGCTCAGCTGGATAGAGTATTGGTTTCCGAAGCCAAGGGTCGTGGGTTCGACTCCCGCCGGGCGCACCATCAAAAAAATAAAAGCCAAGATAGTGATTTCTAACTTGGCTTTTTTGTTTCGACTTGGTGCTCTTCTTATAGCTTATAACTACCCTCCCAACTCTTACTGATCAAGCCTGTCTCTGTATGAAGGCGGATTATCAAGGCTATCTCTAGGCGGCTCTGCTGGAGACACTTTATGCTTGTGAGAATAGGGTTGCCTGGGTTTATAGCCACTACAGACATTTATACAATTTTTATTTTTGGCTTTTTTCAATTTACAGGTTTTTAATACCTGTTTTAATAGACTGAATACCTCGTAACAACATGAAAGAGTGAGGTATGTTTTATTTAATTCCTGATGCACCATTGCAGCATTCGCTTACCAAAGCGCTTTTAAATATCCCATATATTCATTCCAGACGCATCCTACGAACACCTAGACACATAGCCAATCATCTGGACTATATTCGAATGGCGGTCACCATTGATGTGCATTTAATGTCTCAATTCCGATTCATCTTAGCCACACAGTTCAAAAACCTAGTGCCTTCTTACAGCGTGAAAACAGTTGACCGTTCCAAACGTGTCAAAATATCTATCAAAGCAGTGTCCGGCTGTGAGCAGAAAATCATGTCAGTGGTCATGCAATTCTTTGAATCTGCCGAGTTTGGCCATTTCACGAAGGAGGTTTGAATCATGGATGGAGACTCTGCTTGTTTGGTATCGCATGGATATGAGAAGGTTAAAGACGTACACTCAGTGGTCATAAACGATAAAACACCACTGGAAGGGATCTGGGTACCCTTGGTAACGCCATTCAAACATGGCGAGCTTGATCTGGATGCATTAAAAACGCTTACGCAACGCATGGTAAATTATGGCGTGCATGGTCTGGTGGTCTGTAGCACCACAGGCGAAATGGGTAGTTTGCGACTAGATGAACAATTACAGATCATCCGAACGGTACAGCAAGTCACGCACCAAAAAATTCCAATTCTAATCGGTCTGCTTGGCACAGATACGCGTGCATTAGTACATCAGGCGCAATTACTAGACTCATTAAACCCTTTTGGCTTTCTGATCGCTCCACCATCCTTTATCAGACCATCCCAAGAAGGCTTGTTCGCTCACTTCAGCGCATTAGCTGACGCCATTTCTTCCAGCATTGTGTTGTATAACATTCCCGCACGCGCTGGCGTTCCGATTCACCTGGAGACAGTGCAGCGTCTCGCAAACAATCCCACCTTTATTGGTATCAAGGAATCCAGCGGCAACTCGGAAACTTTGTACCGCACTATTAAAGAAACCAATCTGCGCGTGATGTGTGGGGACGATAGCCTTATTCTGAATGGATTGCTGCATGGTGCAGCAGGTGCCATCTCGGCTTCTGCACATATCCATACAGAAAGCTTCCTTCGTCTGTACGAGCTTGCTAAACAGCAGAAATATCGTGAGGCAAGCCAACAGTTTTCCAACTTGGAAACACTGATTCATTTGTTGTTTAAAGAGCCAAACCCGGCACCTGTAAAAGCCTTACTGGGACATCAGGGATTGATACATCCGGAACTAAGATTACCAATGACTGATGTAACACCTGGACTCAAAAAAGAATTGATTAAGGCATTCAGCCTGTTAGAGGCATTGCTCACTCAAGCCGCTTAAGCTGGATCAGTATCCAGTACCAGCCTGTAGCCCACTGCAATTTCGGTCAGGAAATGCTTAGGCTGGGCTGGATCTTCCTCCAGCTTGTTACGCAAATGACCCATATAAATACGCAAATAGTGCGTATGTTCAACATAAGACGGCCCCCAAACCTCTTTCAACAAGTAGCGTTGAGTCAGCACACAGCCTGCTGAACGTAACAACACGGTTAATAAGCGGTACTCAATTGGCGTCAACGATACGGGCTGTCCATCCCGATAGACCTGGCGCTTGATAAAGTCGACCATGATGTGGCCGAATTTGACATTGGACTGGCTATTATTCTGCTGAACTGTATTGTGCCTTCTCAAATGGGCACGTATTCTGGCCAATAACTCTTCAGAACCAAATGGCTTAGTAATGTAATCATCTGCGCCAGCATCTAGCGCGTTGACTTTATCGTGTTCGTTAGAGCGGGCAGACAGCACAATAATTGGGATAGAACTCCAGGTCCGTACTTCTTGAATCAGTTCAACACCATTCATATCGGGCAATCCCAAGTCAATAATAGCCACCTCAGGCTTTCGTGTGCCAATCTCCACCAAGCCACGCTTGCCATTTTCTGCAGAGTAAACCGCAAAGCTCTCTGCTTCCAAAATAATGGTAATGAGGCGACGAATTTGATCTTCGTCTTCAACAACGACGATATTACCCTTTGTATCAGACATCTTTAAATCTCCATTTCACTAACCAGTGGCGGTGTTTTCACAGGTAAGGTGAAAATAAAGGTCGTTCCTTTTTTCGGATTTTTTTCCGCCCAGATTTTGCCACCATGGGCATCAATAATTGCCTTGCAAATTGACAGACCTAACCCTATACCAGGAATGGATGATTCGCTACGGCCACGGGTAAACTTCTGAAAGATGCTGGCCTCCATCCCATCTGGCAATCCTTGACCTTCATCAGTAAATGACACATGGATATGTTGTTTATTTTGCTGTGCCGCAATGATGATCTCTGTGCCAAGCTCGCTGTATTTACAGGCGTTATCTAATAAGTTACTTAATACACGTTCAATCAGAATGGCATCAACAAACAGCAATGGAATATGCTCCATTGGTTTTACTGTCACCCGATGACCTTGCAGTGTCGTTTGCAAGCCATTAATAGCAGAACCGACTATTTCTTCTAGCACATGCCAATCACTGTTTAATTTCACAGTACCGGATTGCAATCTGGCCATATCCAAGAGATTCAAAACCAGATTTTGCATCCGGATCCCTTGGTCATGCAAACCAGCGATCAGCTTATACTCATTGGTTGTTACATCAATAGACTCTTTTAGTTGCCCTGTTGTGGCAATGATGCTGGTTAAGGGAGTTCTTAAATCATGCGAAATTGCGCTCAGCAGAGAGTTTCTTAAACGTTCAGTTTCCATGGAAATAACAGCATCACGAGCAATTTCTACATAGTGTTTACGCTCCAGCGCCAGCCCAATTTGCGAAGCAAAAGTATCTAGCAACTGTCGATGTTCTGGCAGATAGATATCCTGATTACTTTCTGGTGAAATCGCCAGCACGCCCCGGGTACGCATGGGGGCTTTGAGCGGGATATATAAAATTTTGCTTGAGGGTAGAGTGTCTGTACCTAATCCGGCTTGCTGTTGCCTGTCATATGTCCATTGCGCAATGCCCAGATCTACCTCAGGTAATTTTGTTTCCAGCAAAGAGATATCGTTAGACTCCGTAACCTGTGCAATTTGCAATTGTTCATTTGAATCTGGCGTCAGAATGGCTACTTTGGAATTAAACATTCTGGCAACGTGATGAATGCTGACTTCAACAATATGACTGGTAGTCATGGCTGAGGCTAATTCTTTACCCACTTCATACAATGCCAAACTGCGCTTTTCTCTGTAGTTGGCAATCATTGCCTGCTTGCGCAAACTGGAGGTCAGATTGCTGATTACTAAAGCCACTGAAAGCATAATCGCAAACGTGAGCAAGTATTGGGTATCCGAAACAGTAAAAGAAAAACGAGGCGGCACAAAGAAGAAATCAAAAATAGACACGCTCAAGAATGAAGCAGCAATACCTGGGCCTCTTCCATAACGAATAGAAATCAGCATCACGCCAAGCAGATACAGCATGATGATATTTGCCAATTCAAAATAAAGCAGCAAGACGCTGGCTACTAGTGAAGTAATGGCGCTGATGACGACCGCCCAGACATAACCTTGCCGCTTCTGGTTGTTAAAGTGCGCACTCATGCTTAATGCACTCAGTTTTGATCTTTTATGTTTGGATGATCTTTCCCTGCCCTTCATCACGATATGCACATCAATATCTGTAGCTGCTTTTGCCAGTGCATCACTGACACTAGGTTGGAAAAAGCGTGACAAAATTGATCGGGTTGGCTTTCCTATAACAATGCGTGAGACATTATGGCTAAGTGCATATTCCAATAACTTGTCGGTCACTGAGTCGCCGCTAAGATTGGCAGTTGTGGCGCCTAGTAATTGTGCCAATCTGAGCAATTCGGTAATTTCCTTGCGCGCTGCTATGCTGATATTTTGCAATGCAGGCGTTTCGATATAAGCCACCAGCCAGTCCGCCTTCAGGCTTTGTGCCAGTCGAGCTGCAGTGCGGATCAGGCTCTCAGATTCTTTGTTGGGACCGATACCAACTAAAATACGCTCATTAGCCTGCCAGATATGTTGTATCGATTGATCCTGGCGATACTCCTGCATCTGTGCATCAACGCGGTCTGCTGTACGCCTTAATGCCAGCTCACGTAAAGCAATCAGATTGCCTTTACGGAAGAAGTTTTTAAGTGCTTTTTGCGCTTGCTCCGGGATATAAATCCGGCCTTCGTCCAAACGCTGTAATAACTCTTCTGGAGGCAAATCGATGAGTACCACTTCATCGGCTAAATCAAACACGCTATCCGGAATGGTCTCTTGTACCTTTACACCGGTGATTTGAGCTACGATATCATTCAGGCTTTCGATATGCTGCACATTGACAGTGGTATACACATCAATGCCAGAAGACAATAACTCTTCAACATCTTGCCAGCGTTTCTTGTGTCTTGAGCCTTCTACATTCGAGTGAGCTAATTCATCTACCAGAATCACGGTTGGGTGAATGCGCAACGCTTCATCAATATCAAACTCTTTAAGTGTTTTATTCCGATAGGGAATTTCCTTCAGTGGCAAACATCGCAGACCTTCCACTCTTAAAGCAGTCTCTGAACGGCCATGTGTTTCGATGACACCAACGAGTACATGTACATGTTCCCGTTGCAAGGCATGCGCTGCATTCAGCATGGCGCAAGTTTTACCGACGCCAGCCGAACTACCAAAGAATACTTTTAATTTGCCTCTAAGGCTTTTCCGGTTTTCAAGATCAAGCTGCTTAAGCAATTGATCTGGATTAGGGCGTACCGCAGTTTTATTCATTTATCACAGCTTGTATGGGAAGGTGATGCTATCAGTGTAAAGGATGCAAGCCATGCACGCTATTTCCCGGCAAAGACAAAATAATCCTGACGGTCACTTTGTCTGCCAGCGCAGTAGGCACATCAAAAATCATCTGCGTTTTACCGTTCAATGCACCATTCTCTACAGTAAATACATGGATCTGTTGACCACATGTTGCAAAAATCACTTTTTTAACCAAATCTACACATTCTTTTTGAGCATACAGTTCTATCGAGGTGGTTGGCATGCGCTCAACAATTCTCTGAGCTTGTTTTGGAAATAGCTGAAACATCATCTACCTCTAGGAGCGGTTGATTTCATCCAGTGCCAGGTTAAGCTGGAGCACATTGACACGCTGTTCACCAAAGATTCCCCATTGACGACCCACCACATGTGTCATGACTAATGTTTTCACTGTTTCGTTATCCATCTGCCTGGCTTTCGCGACTCTTTCTACCTGATATAAAGCGGCTGCTGGGCTGATTTCCGGGTCTAGGCCGCTGCCTGAGGTTGTAATCAGGTCTACAGGTACTGGATGATTGCTATGTGTAGCGGCCTGTTGGATTTTTACACGCTCGCTCACTGCTTTTGTCAAGGCAGGGTTTAACGGGCCTAAATTAGAGCCGGATGAAGCTGCCGCATTATTTTGGTATGGGCTAGTAGCAGAAGGTCTGCCCCAGAAATACTTTTCGTCGCTGAAGTTCTGGCCGATCAGGGCTGAACCAATCACTTTGCCATCTTTTTTAATCAACGAGCCTTCAACCTGTTCAGGAAAAAATGTTTGACCTATGCCTGTAACCAATAGTGGATAAGCCACACCAGTGACCAAGGTCAGGCTGAGAAACATTACTAGAGAGACATGTACTATATTTTTCATGAAATTCACCTTTCAACTCACTAGACAATGCCAATTGCAACTAGCAAGACATCGATGGCTTTAATGCCGATAAACGGGACGATAATGCCGCCTAGCCCATAAATCAGCATGTTTCTTCGTAATAATGCTGCCGCGCCTATGGCACGATAGGCCACGCCATTAAGGGCCAGAGGAATCAAAACGACAATAATCAGGGCATTGAAAATCACTGCAGATAAGATGGCAGAGTTGGGGGAGCCAAGATGCATCACGTTGAGTGCAGCTAATGCTGGATAAGTGCTGGCAAAAGCAGCTGGAATAATTGCAAAATACTTGGCAATATCATTAGCGATACTGAAAGTGGTCAGCGAGCCACGCGTCATCAGCATTTGCTTACCGATCTCAACGATCTCAATCAGTTTGGTCGGGTTTGAGTCCAAGTCAACCATATTACCGGCTTCTTTTGCTGCCTGTGTACCTGTATTCATTGCTACAGCGACATCGGCCTGCGCCAATGCTGGTGCATCGTTGGTACCGTCGCCGGTCATGGCAACCAGTTTGCCTTCAGCCTGATGGTCACGAATCAACTGTAATTTCGCTTCGGGGGTTGCTTCAGCCAGAAAATCATCTACCCCTGCCTCTGCAGCAATAGATGCAGCCGTTAAACGGTTGTCGCCGGTGATCATCACGGTTTTGATGCCCATATTGCGCAATTCGGCAAAGCGCTCTTTGATACCACCTTTGACGATATCTTTCAGCTCGACTGCACCTAACACCTTTGCATCATCTGCGACGACCAGTGGCGTGCTACCACGCTTGGCAATATCGTCCACAATCCGAATCAATTCATCAGGATATGCACCACCCAGGCTAACGACATGCTGTTTGATCGCACTTGCTGCACCTTTGCGGATTTGGCGTTCACCCAGATTGATTCCACTCATTTTGGTATGTGCTGAGAAAGGCACAAACACTGCACCTAAGGATTGCATATCTCGTTCGCGGATAGCGAATTTGTTTTTAGCCAATACGACAATACTGCGGCCTTCAGGTGTTTCGTCAGCTAGCGAAGACAGCTGAGCGACATCCGCCAAAGCTTCTTCGGTAATTCCACTAATTGGGAAAAAGGCTGAAGCCTGACGGTTACCTAGCGTGATGGTTCCGGTTTTATCCAGCAGCAACACATCCACGTCACCTGCAGCTTCCACCGCCTTACCAGACACAGCAATCACATTGGCTTGCAACATGCGGCTCATACCGGCAACGCCAATCGCAGACAGCAGTCCGGCAATCGTGGTCGGGATCAGACAGACCAACAAAGCTACTAACACGACGATAGAAACAGGTTCACCTGCACCCATTGCATTGACGCTGAAGATCGACATAGGCAACAAGGTTACTGTGGCCAGCAAGAAAACAATCGTCAACGACACCAGTAAAATGGTCAATGCAATTTCATTGGGTGTTTTCTGACGCGTAGCACCTTCTACCATGGCAATCATACGGTCTAAAAATGCTTCGCCCGGATTGACGGTAACGCGTACTACAATCCAGTCAGACAGTACCTGTGTACCACCAGTGACAGCACTAAAGTCACCACCGGACTCACGGATCACTGGTGCAGATTCACCAGTAATCGCGGCTTCATTCACTGAAGCAATCCCTTCAAGCACTTCACCATCGGCTGGAATCGTATCACCTGCTTCAACCAACACAATATCGTCTTTGCGCAGTGACAGACTATCCACTAGACTGACCTTGGCCGACTTGCTGGCGCTGGCCAGTTTTTTGGCAGGCACGTTCTTCTTGGAACTACGCAAGCTGGCTGCCTGGGCTTTGCTCTTGCCTTCAGCAATTGCCTCGGAAAAGTTGGCAAAAATCACGGTGAACCACAGCCATAGACTGATCAAACCAACGAAGCCAGACTGTGTATTCACTTCGGAGAACAATCCGGCAAAGAACAAAGCTGTGGTCAGGATGCTGCCCAGGTACACCACAAACATCACCGGATTGCGCCATTGCACCTGTGGTGACAAACGCAGGATGGACTGAACGAATGCCGTTTTCAGTTGATCCATCTTCGGTAAGTTGCTAACAGTATTTGTAGCCATCAATTTACTCACTCTCTTACTTTCTTAACGTCGCATTAGTGTTGTGAAAACAACATCAAATGCTCAATGCCTGGACCTAGTGCTAGCGCTGGGATATAGGTCAATGCCCCTACCAGAATCACTGCACCGATCAACAGGCCGATAAACAGCGGTCCATGCGTAGGCAAAGTACCTAAGCCCGGTTTAATGCGTTTCTTAGTAGCCAATGAACCGGCAATCGCAAGCACTGGCACAATGATGCCAAACCGGCCAAACCACATGGCAAATGCAAGCATGAAGTTATAAAACGGGGTGTTGGCAGATAACCCGGCAAAGGCGCTGCCATTGTTATTGGCTGCAGATGAGTAGGCATAAAGAATTTCACTCAAGCCATGCGCCCCTGGGTTAGCAATACCAGCAAGACCTGGTTCAACCACCACCGAAATTGCCACTCCGATCAGTACCAACAATGGCGTTACCAGAATAATCAGTGCTGACATTTTCATTTCGAACACTTCGATTTTCTTACCTTGGTATTCAGGTGTGCGGCCTATCATCAGCCCGGCTACAAACACGGCGATCACGGCATAAATCAGCATGGTGTACAAACCGGAACCGACACCACCAAACACTACTTCGCCCAATTGCATCAACCACATCGGCATCATGCCGCCAATAGGTGTAAAGGAATCATGCATGGCGTTCACTGCGCCACAGGATGCAGCGGTGGTGATCGTGGCAAATAAGGCTGATGTCACGATACCGAAACGTGTTTCTTTTCCTTCCATATTGCCACCAGGCTGTTGCAAGGTAGAGGTAGTATCCGCACCGACACTGGTCAACACAGGGTTGCCGATCAATTCAGAACGAATCGTCACGCCAGCCATGACCACGAACATGATGGCCATTGCACCGAATACAGCCCAGCCTTGCCTGCGATCACCCACCATCATGCCAAAGGCATAGCACAATCCAGCCGGGATCAGAAAGATGACCAGCATCTGAATAAAGTTAGTCAGCGGGGTAGGGTTTTCAAACGGGTGTGCAGAGTTGGCGTTAAAGAAACCACCGCCGTTGGTGCCCAGCATTTTGATTGCTTCCTGCGAGGCAACAGGACCCATGGCAATATGTTGTGTCTGAGTTGTTGCCTGCTCGGTCATCTCGCTACCTGCAACGGCCACTTCATATTGGGTTGTTTCAACGGTTCGTGCATCGACATAAGGGTTGAAGTTCTGGATCACCCCTTGTTGCATGAAGATTGTCGCCAGCACTAATGAAGCAGGCATTAACAAATACAAGGTGGAGCGAGTCAAATCTACCCAAAAGTTACCGATGCGGTCAGTGTTGCTTCTGGCAAAGCCGCGAATCAATGCAATCACAACTGCAATACCTGTTGCTGCAGAAACAAAGTTCTGAACAGACAAGCCTATCATCTGCGTGAAATAGCTCATGGTAGTTTCACCGCTGTAACCTTGCCAGTTAGTGTTGGTGACAAAACTCACTGCCGTGTTGAAGGCAGAATCCCAAGTCACGTTGGCAAGTTTTTCCGGGTTGAGTGGCAGCCATGCCTGCAATATTTGCAACAAGAAAACAAACAGGACACCGATTGAATTAAACGCTAACAAAGCCAATGCATAAGCTTTCCAGTTCATTTCGATTTTGTGGTCTATGCCGGATAAGCGGTAAATCAGGCGTTCTGGTGCGCCTAGCCATTTGTGATCCTGCAAAGATCGTGTTTCCATGACCTTGTATATCAGCTGTCCTGCTGGCTTGGTCAGCAACAGCAACACGAGCATATACAAACCAACTTGTATAAATCCATTCGTGAACATGTTAAAAGCGCTCCGGATTGATAAGGGCGTAAATGAGATATACAAACAGGAACGCTGCTGTGACTCCGCTAATGATGTAAATCATGCTCAGTACCTCTTTAATTTCTAAAACGTCAAAAACAACTTTTGACACCTGAGTCAGGTTACGCCTTCGAAAATAAAGAAGTTGTAATGAAAAAATGCTGGCGTATAAAAAATGTATAAATACACCAGCAAGTGCGGGAGAATCGGAGTTTTAGAAACTCTCTTAGAAGGAAATGGCAAGTAAGGTAGTAGCCATCAGACTGAATCGCCACTAATTTGTAGACTCTGTTCAGCCGATTGATTGAACAGCCTTTCACAGTTAGTGGAGATCCCGAGTGAAAAAACTCGATAGATCACTCGAACCCGTGCCTCTGCTTTTATAAATTAACTGTTCAAACAAGCTCGACTTCAACGAGATTATCGCTAAACGTATTTGAGTGGCCCATGTCACCATACTCGGCTGAGCTGATACAGTTCACCGTCCCCTTGTTGAGTTGGCGCCAATAGCCCAGAGTAGCGACCACGATGCCGGGATTCACATCAGTAGTGACACGGGCGACCGCTTCAAAAGCGCCTCTTTCGTTATAGGTTTTGACCATCATGCCATCCTGCACATCGCGTGCGAGTGCATCTACCGGGTTGATCATCAGGTATTGCTCGCCCTGCACGCGGAGTTTGGATTCCATATTCGCGTATGAGGAATTAATAAAGCCATGGCTTTTTGGTGAGATGATGTTTAGAGGAAACCTGGCCGCCAGCGTTGCGTTGGTATCAGGAGCTTCCCGACTGGGCACATAGGCCGGCAATGGGTCTAAATCTTCGCCTGGCTGAAAACCGTCATACATCTGCCTGAAAGGGCCGGCGACAAAATTTTTGGCGCCTTCGACCATGAACATGCATTTACCGGTTGGGGTGGGGAAGTTCCCCTCGCGATGCGGGGCGCGGTCGTCTTTGGTGCCTACATTCAGTCTTGCAAACCCGTGCTCACGCATGTAGTTGAGGTCTATGCCTTGGCAGGCGGGTGAACTCCAATCTACATAATTTTCAAGACATTCGCTGTCGCTCCATTTGAAATTGTCTTCTTCGAATCCCAAACGCTGGGCCAAGCGCCGGAATATTTCATTGTTGGGTAAGGCTTCGCCGGGAGGCTCTATGCATTTGGTGTTGTAGGTAAGGTATAAATGGCCCCAGGATAAGATCATGTCTTCCTGCTCTGCCCCCATGGCTGCGGGCAAGACAATATCTGCATATGACGCCGTATCTGAAATGAAGTGATCGGCAACGATGGTAAACAGGTCTTCGCGCTTGAGCCCTTCGATGACCTTGTCAGTTTCGGGCGATTGGGTGACCGGGTTGGTATTCCACACCATGATCGATTTAATCGGCACCTCTAGCGGCGTTTCGCCAAGCAGCGCCCGGCCTAATTGCAGGATATTCACCACTGGCGTACCTTCAGGGATCAAGTCCGGCCTGCAAATCACGTCAAACTTGTAAGGATGCTCCCAGACTGGGAATTGCAGCGCACCGCCGCCAACGTGTCGCCAGGCTCCAATCAGGGCGGGCAATGAGGTGACAGCGCGTATCGCCTGACTGCCGCCATAACTACGCTCCAGCGCGACGCCAATGCGGATGGCGGCTGGCGGCGTGGTCGCATATTCGCGGGCAAACAGGCGAATCTGGTCGGCGGGGATGCCTGTGATGTCAGCTGCCCATTCCGGCGTGCAGGATTTAGCTCTCTCCGCCAGCTCGGCATAACCCACGGTAAATTTCTCAACATAGTCATGGTCGACCAAGTCTTCTGCAATGATCACGTGCATCATGGCCATGGCCAGCGCGCCATCGGTGCCTGGCCTGGGGGCAATATGCCAATCGGCTTCTTTTGCGGTTGTAGAGGCGAACGAATCTACCACAACGATCTTCGCCCCTCTTTTTTGGGCGTCTTTAATAATGTGCCAGTGATGCAGGTTGGTGGAGACCGAGTTACACGCCCAGATGACGATGAAATTGGCATGGATAAAGCTTTCGGGGTCCACGCCGGCGGTCGGCCCAACCGTCAGCAACCAGGCAGTACAGGAGCCTTCACCACAAAAGGTTCTCTCGCAAACGGTGGCGCCCAGCCGGTTGAAAAAGGCATCCCCGCCATTGAGTCCATGTACCAGCCCCTGATTACCCAAATAACTGACGGGTAATATGGCGCGGGGGCCTTCATGATTGATCAATGCCTGCCATCGAGCCACAATGGTATCCAGGGCCTCATCCCAGGTGATGCGCTCAAACTGATTCGTGCCTTTGGGCCCTACCCGCTTCATGGGATAGAGTAGGCGGTTGGGGTGATAATGCCGCTTTTCATAATCTTTTAATTTGACGCATAACCCGCCTCGCGTCATCGGATGATCAGGGTTACCTGAAACTGAAATCAGCTCGCCGTTTTTGACATGAAACTGCATCGCGCAAGTATCAGGACAATCATGCGGGCAACCGCCATGAAAGGTTTGGACTACATCTGCAACATCATTCATATGACACTCCAAGCGCACTGTTATATGCCGTCATGTTTTAAAAAGAATCAATGCAAGACAGGTCTGTCTATTTCAAATACTATACCCCTTGGCATGGAAATACAATGCTGCTGGATATTGATACTTTTTGTTCTTAAAGCGGATCATCGCCTGCAGATAGAAAGTTTGAACATGGGTTGCATGAATCACTATTCAAACTCGATATAATCGTTCTAGGCGATACGCAAAAAAACCAATTTTGTTTTCCCAGCGCCCCAATTTATGAATCGCCGCTTATTTTTAAGACTCAATCAATGCAAACCGCCACCCTGCGTGACTTAACCCAACACTTTAGCCAACACGGTCGACTGGAAAACATTTACCTTCGTCCAGATCGCGGTCAGCCTTGTTTGTCACCCAATCAAGCCTTAGCGATAGCAAACCGTGGATTGCAAGGGGATAGAGCCAGCTTGAGGGCGTCATCACAAGCGAATGGCAGCAAACGGCAGGTGACCTTGCTGCAAGCCGAGCATTTACAAGTGATTGCGGCACTCACGGGTCGGGCGCAGGTGGATCCGGCGGTGCTCAGGCGCAACCTGATTGTCTCCGGGCTCAATCTGCTGGCTGCTAAATCGCTGTTTAAAGATCAGCCCTTGCATCTATTGATAGGTGAAGTGGTGCTGGAGGTGACTGGCCCTTGTGAGCCATGCTCACGTATGGAGCAGGTGCTAGGGACAGGCGGTTACAACGCCATGCGTGGTCATGGCGGGGTCACGGCTCGGGTTTTAAAAAGTGGGATACTGCAGCGAGGAGACCCGGTGCGGGTGATGGTCGCTGAGTCTGCAACAGATGTGCCGTTGCAATCGTCTTTGAGCTTCTAGCAGAAGCTAGCCCGCAAAATTACTTTTTCCTGACTTGTCTTCGCCGTCTACCCCCTGACTACGCCCGGTTCAATCCCCGGCGTTGAATCAGGGGTTGATACATTTCGTGACAAAATCTTTTGCACAATAATCGCACCAATTGTTAGATTAGCTGCCTAGCAAATGCAGCACTCAATGCGGTGATGCAAGGTTACGCCCTGTAAACAGATATCACAGTGAGTCCCACCCCAATTACAAACAACTCCCGTTTGCGATTTCGAATTTTCTTTTTCTGGAAAACCAGAATCGGGGGATGGTCGCGATAAAATGCAAGTCGCGGGGGTGAATGATTGACCGCATGAAGAGATGTTTGTATTTTCAACGTTGAGCAAGCATATTGAGTCGGCTATGTCTAATAAAAAAGCGCTATTGAACACTGCAATAGGACTGATTGCCCTGGGGTTGGCACTCTGGTTCTGGAAACATCCGCGTACCGATCAAGGGGCTGAGGTGCCCCAGGCCGAGGCGCAAGCTGAGCAAGGGCATGGTCGCGGACACGGCGGCCATCATGGCCCAGGGGGAGACAAGCCCACGCCAGTGACAGCGGCCACGGTGACGGTTGCCGATATTCCGGTGACACATACGGCGCTGGGGACGGCGATTCCGTCTGCGGTGGTGACGGTGACCAGCCGCGTGGCCGGGCAATTGATTCAAGTGGCTTTTCAGGAAGGTCAGCTGGTCAAGCAAGGGCAGTTATTGGCGAAGATTGATCCGCGTCCGTTTGAAACGGCGCTGGGGCAGATTCAGGGGCAGGCAGTGCGCAACCAGGCCTTGCTCAAAAACAGCCAGATTGATTTGGAGCGCTATAAAACCCTGCAAGCGCAAGACTCGATTGCCTCACAGCAAGTAGACTCACAAGCCTCGCTGGTGCAGCAATATCAGGGTACGGTGCAGGCCGACAAAGCCTCGGTGGAAAACGCCAGGTTACAGCTCAGTTTTACCAACATCACCGCGCCAATCAGTGGCCGCATTGGCTTGCGCCAGGTCGATAGCGGCAACAATATCGACACCACCAGCCCGATTGCGGTGATCAATGCGATTCATCCTATCCATGTGGTATTTACGCTGCCGGAAGACCGCATCACGCGCCTGGTGGCACAAAGCCAGTCAAGCGCTGGCTTGCACAAACTCAAGGTAGAAGCGTGGGACAAAGGCAATACGCGGCGGTTGGCCAGCGGGGTGCTTGAGAGTATTGATAACCAGATTGATACCACCTCGGGCACACTTAAGCTCAAGGCGGCCTTTGCCAACGAGGACGACCACCTGTTTCCTAACCAGTTTGTGAATGTGAAACTGTTTAGCGAGACAATTCCGCATGCCAGCGTGATCCCGATCAATGCCTTGCAGCAAGGGCCGGACGGTGCTTTTGTGTATAAAATTGTGCCCGATACCAACGGCGAAAAAGTGGTGTTGCAAGCGGTGACGGTGGGGCATACCGACGCGGAAATCGCGGCCATTACCAAGGGCTTGCAGCCGGGTGACCGGGTGGTGAGCAGCGGCATTGATAAACTCAAGCAAGACGCCAAAGTGCGGGTCAAGGACCCGAATCACGCGCTGGATCCGGCTGAGCAGGCGGACCCAGCGCCGGCCAGTGGTGGCGCTGAGGGACAAGCATCCAAGCATAGACGCCGCGCGGCAGCCGGGGCATAAGCGGCACGCCTGACGATGATGAACCCTTCACGGCTGTTTATTTTAAGACCGGTGGCGACCTCGTTATTGATGGTCGCCATTCTGCTGGCGGGCCTGCTGGCGTATACCTTGTTGCCCAAATCTGCCTTGCCGCAGGTTGATTACCCGGTGATTCAGGTGGTCACGCTCTACCCCGGCGCCAGTGCCGAGGTGATGGCGATGAATGTGACCTCACCGCTGGAGCGTCAATTTGGCTCTATGGCTGGCCTGGCACATATGTCCTCTGCCAGCTCTGGCGGCGTTTCAGTCATTACCTTGCAGTTCAGCCTGAAAAACAGCCTCGATGTTGCCGTCCAGTCAGTTCAGGCGGCCATGAACGCGGCCAGTACCTTTTTGCCTGCGGATTTACCCTCCCCGCCTATCTATAACAAGGTGAACCCGGCCGATGCCCCGGTGCTGACGTTGGCCGTGACTTCACAGAGCCTGCCATTGCCAAAGTTACGCGACCTGGTGGATACGCGCATGGCACAAAAAATTGCGCAGGTGAGTGGCGTGGGCCTGGTCAGTGTGGATGGCGGGCAAAAACCGGCGATCCGCATTCAGGTGAATCAGCCCGTGCTGGCGGCCTACGGGCTGGGCATGAATACGCTGCGCACCATCATAGACAGCGCCAACTCCAACCAGGCCAAAGGCAATATTGATGGCCCCTTGCTGGCCTATGAACTCGATGCCAACAGCCAACTGCGGTCCGCAGAGGAATACCGTAACCTGATTATTGCCAACACCGGTGACCGGCCCGTGCGCCTGCGGGATGTGGCTGAGGTGAAAGAGGCACAAGAAGACTTGTATATCTCTGCCTGGTCCAATCAAACGCCCGCCATTCTGGTCAATATCCGCCGCCAGCCCGGCGCCAATGTGATTGAGGTGGTCGAGCAGATTCGCGAGCGCCTGCCCGGCCTGACCGCGGGCTTGCCGGCCGATGTCAGCGTCAGCGAACTCACTAACCGCACGCATACCATCCGCAGCGCGCTTGAAGATGTGCAGTTTGAGCTCATGCTGGCCATTGCCCTGGTGGTGATGGTGATCTTCCTGTTTTTGCGCACGGCGGCGGGCACCGTCATCCCCAGTTTGACTGTGCCGTTGTCGCTGGTGGGCACGTTTAGCATCATGTATGCGGCGGGCTTTAGCATCAACAACCTCACCCTGATGGCGCTGACCATTGCCACCGGCTTTGTGGTCGATGATGCCATTGTCATGATTGAGAATATCGCGCGCCATATTGAAGAAGGCGAGACGCCGATGAATGCCGCCATCAAGGGCGCCCGCCAGATCGGCTTTACCATCATCTCGCTGACCTTTTCACTGATTGCGGTGCTGATCCCCTTGCTATTTATGGGCGATGTGATTGGCCGCTTGTTCCGCGAGTTTGCCGTCACACTGGCGGTCGCCATCCTCATTTCGGCGGTAGTCTCGCTCACCCTGACGCCCATGCTGTGCGCGCGCTTGCTCAAACCAGCCAAAGCCCCTGTCGCAAACCAGACTAACCTCATAGACCGCATCATTGCCTATTACGGCAGAGGACTGCAGGTTGCCTTGCGGCACCAGCCGCTGGTATTGCTGCTTGCGGCCGCATCGCTGGTGCTGACGGTCACGCTGGTGATCAGCATCCCCAAAGGCCTGTTCCCGACCCAGGATACCGGCTTTATCCAGGTGATGACTGAGGCCAACGGTTCGGATGCCTTCAGCGTGATCAGCCACAAGCAGCAAGCCGTGGTAGAAGCCATTTTGCAGGATGCCGATGTAGAAAGTATTTCTTCAGTGGTAGGCGTGGATGGGGTCAACACCACGCATAACAGTGGCCGTATGCTGATCAATCTCAAGCCCTACCCGCAACGCCAGGCCAGCGCCAGCGAGGTCATTTCCCGCTTGCAATCTCGCCTGGAGGCCACCGCCCCGCTCAAGCTGTTTATGCAACCGGTGCAAGACCTGACGTTGTCAGACCGTGTCAGCCAGACCCAGTATCAATACCTGCTGACCAGCACCGATCCGCAAGCCTTGCAAAGCGCACTCCCCGGCTTTATGCAAGCACTGCGCAAGCTGCCGCAACTGACCACCGTCACACATAACTTGCACAGCGACGGCCTGCGCGCCGCCGTGACCGTGGACCGCGACAGTGCCGGGCGGCTGGGCATTACCATGGCGGATGTGGACAATGCGCTCTATAGCGCCTTTGGCCAGCGCATGATCAGTACCATTTTCACCCAGGCCAATCAGTACCGCGTGATTCTTGAGTCGCAACCATCCTCGGCCTCAGGCTTGCAGGCGCTGGATCAGGTTTATGTCACCAGCAATACCGGGCGCCAGGTGCCGCTGGCGAGTATCGCACGCATCAGCGAGCAACCGGCGGCGCTGGTGGTGAACCGGGAAGACCAGTTACCCTCAGTCACCATTGGCTTTAACCTTGCCGATGGCTATGCCCTGGGGGATGCCGTGGCAGCAATTGATGCAGTCAAACAGCGCATGCAATTCCCGGCCACCATGATTAGCCGCTTTCAGGGCGCAGCTGCCGCCTTTAATGCCGCACTCGGCAACGAATTATTTTTAATGCTGGCCGCCATCCTCACCATGTATATCGTGCTGGGTATTTTGTATGAAAGCTATATCCACCCGCTGACCATCCTCTCCACCTTGCCTTCTGCGGGCGTCGGCGCCTTGCTGGCGCTCATGCTGACCGGGCATCCGCTCAGCGTGATTGCTATCATCGGCATTATCCTGCTGATCGGCATTGTGCAAAAAAATGCCATCATGATGATTGATTTTGCACTGGAGGCCGAGCGCCATCATGGCAAGTCGCCTGAAGAAGCCATTTATGAAGCCTGCCTGCTCAGGTTCCGGCCTATCCTGATGACCACACTGGCGGCGCTGTTAAGTGCCGTGCCGCTGGTCACCGGCGATGGCCCCGGCTCAGAATTGCGTGCGCCGCTCGGCATTGCCATGATAGGCGGCCTGTTAGTGAGCCAGTTGCTCACCTTGTTTACTACGCCAGTCATCTACCTGATGTTTGACCGCCTGGCCCAGCCTGGTCAGCACAAAGCAGTCGCACACAGCGAGGCGAACCCATGAGTGGGCTCACGCTGTTTTTGCGCCGCCCCGTGGCCACCACCTTGCTGGCACTGGCGATTGCCTTGCCCGGCATTGCGGCTTATGTGGCACTGCCGATTGCCTCGCTGCCGCAAGTGGAAATGCCCAGCATCGATGTGTTTGCGCGCCTGCCCGGCGCCAGCGCCGAAACCATGGCTTCCGCCGTTGCCTCGCCGCTGGAGCGCTCGCTGGGTAATATTGCCGGCCTCAACGAGATGACCTCCAGCAGCACCAAAGGCCAGACCCGGGTCAGTTTGCAGTTTGATCTGGACCGCAATGCAGACAGTGCCGCACGCGATGTGCAAGCGGCCATCAATACCGCCATCCCCTTGCTGCCAGCCGGCATGCAAAGCAACCCAACCTGGCGCAAGAGTGGCCCGACCATGATCATGCATATCGCACTGACCTCGGACCGCTACAGCCAGTCCGAGCTGTACGATGTGGCCTACAGCCTGGTCGGGCAGCGCATCTCGCAAGTGGATGGCGTGGGCCAGGTCAACGTCAATGGCAGCGCCTTGCGGGCGGTCAGGGTAGAAGTGAATCCGCTCACTGCCAATCAATATGGCATCAGCCTGGACCAGATCCGCACGGCCATCGCCAATGCCAACGCCCATTTACCCAAAGGCTTTATCGAGAGTGCCAGCAAACGCTGGCAGCTGGAAGTGAATGACAGTAACCGCCAGGCGGCCGATTTTCGTGATTTGATTGTGGCCTGGCGCAATGCCGCCCCGGTCAGGCTGCGCGACATTGCCGAGGTGAAAGACTCGGTGCAGGAGCTGCGCAGCGCCGGCAGCGTCAAGCAAAAGCCCGGCGTGGTCATCGCGGTGAATAATATCCCGGGCGCCAACATTGTCGCCACGGTTGATGGCATCAAAGCCTTGCTGCCCAGGCTGCAGCCCTTGTTGCCGCCTGGCATTGCCATGGAAGTGCTCATAGACCGCAGCACCATCGTCCGCAAATCGTTAGAAGAAGTCGAACACAGCCTGCTGATCTCGATTGGATTGGTGATCGTGGTGACCTTTTTGTTTTTAAAAAGCGGGCGCGCGGCGCTGATTCCCAGCATCGCCATTCCGGTGTCCTTGCTGGGGACGCTGGCCGTGATTTACCTGTGCGGTTTCAGCCTCAATAACCTGACCCTGATGGCGCTCATTATTGCCACCGGCTTTGTGGTGGATGATGCGATTGTGGTGGTAGAAAATACGGCCCGGCACATTGAACATGGCCTCAGCCCCTTGCAGGCGGCACTGCGGGCAGTGCACGAGGTGTCATTTACCATTATCGCCATGAGTCTGGCGCTGATTGCGGCATTTATTCCGCTGCTGTTCATGGACGGTGTGGTCGGGCGCATGTTCCGCGAGTTTTCAATCACGCTGGCCAGTGCGGTCATCATTTCATTGCTGGTGTCGCTGACACTGACACCCGTCCTCTCCTCCAAACTACTGCGGCCGCAAGCAGCAAAGCATGGCGCAAAGGCTGGTGGCGCTGATCATACGAGTCCCGCTCCCGCCACGCAGGACCAACCCTGGCCAGCCTCAGTGTATCAGCGTGTGCTGCGCTGGAGCCTGCACCACAGGCGCCTGATTCTGCTGCTCTTTGCCGTGGCTATCGGCAGCAACCTTTATCTATATACCCTGGTGCCCAAGGGCTTTTTTCCGCTACAAGATACTGGCCGCTTGCAAGGCAACTTCGAGGGCGACCAGAATCTGTCGTTTTGGGCCATGCGTGAAAAAGTGGCCCAATTCATGCAGATCATCGCCCGCGACCCCGATATCGATACCTATTATGAATACACGGGTGGCTTTGGCGGCGGGCAATCCAATACTGGCATGCTCAATGCGCGGCTGAAACCCCGTGCAGAGCGCCAGGCCTCCGCGCAAGAAGTGGTGGATCGCTTGCGCCCGCAATTGGACCGCGTGGCCGGAGCATCGTTACGCTTGCGACCACAACAGGAATTCAATATCGGCTTGCGTCCCGGCTCGGCAGAATACCAATACACCTTGCTCTCCAGCAGCGTAGACGATTTGCGCCAGTTTGCTCCCAAACTCAAGGATGCCATGGCCAAGCTGCCGCAACTGACTGACGTCTCCAGTGATGCACAAGACAAGGGCTTGCAGATTAATCTGGTGGTGGACCGCGACGCGGCCACGCGCCTGGGCATCACCCAGCAGCAGATTGACAGTGCCTTGAATGATGCCTTTGGCCAGCGGCTGGTCTCAACCATTTACGAACCGCTTAATCAATACTATGTGGTGATGACGGTGGCGGCCCGCTTTGCGCAGGGGCCGGAATCCTTGCAGAATATCTACCTGACCAGCCTCAAAAACCAGCGCATTCCGCTGGCCAGCTTTGCCCACTGGCAACCCGTGAATACGCCGCTGGCGGTCAATCACCAGGGGCAGTTTGCCGCCGCCACGGTTTCGTTTAACCTGGCCCAGGGCTATGCGCTGGATGTCGCCAGCCAGGCCATCGAATCGACCTTTGCCGCGCTGGTGCCGCCAGAGAGCATCCATGGCACCTTTGCCGGTAAAGCCAAAGCGTTTCAGGATTCCATGGATAGCCAGCCGTGGCTGATCCTGACCGCCGTGATCGCGATCTACATCGTGCTGGGCATGCTGTACGAAAGCCTGATCCATCCGCTGACCATCCTCTCTACCCTGCCCTCGGCGGGCATAGGCGCCTTGCTGGCCCTGTTATGGTTTGACAGCGAGTTGACCATTATCGCCATGATAGGCATTGTGCTCCTGGTGGGCATTGTCATGAAAAACGCCATTATCATGATTGATGCGGCGATTCATTTGCGGCGTGAACACGCGCTCTCTGCCGAAGCCGCCGTCACCCAGGCCTGCCTGCAACGCTTGCGGCCCATTTTAATGACCACGCTGGCGGCGGTGCTGGGAGCGGTGCCCTTGTTGCTGGGCGTCGGCGATGGTGCTGAAATCCGTCAGCCGCTGGGCATCTCCATCGTCGGTGGCCTGCTGGTAGGGCAAGTGCTGACGCTGGTCACCACGCCCGTGGTTTATCTGTATCTGGATGATGCGGGGCGTTGGCTCAGCCAGCGTTTCGGCCTCTCGTTAAACTCAAATTCTTTGAAGAATCAAACGGTATGAACATAGTCAAAATGTGGGTGCTGGCCATGGCGGGCCTGATGATACAAGGATGCAGTGTCTGGCAAGACTATGTACGCCCGCGCGTCGAGATACCGGCACAATACAAAGAACCGCCGCCTGAAGGCTGGAAAGTGGCCGAGCCCGGTTCACCAGAACTGTCTGCGGCCTGGTGGGAACGTTACAACGACCCCCAACTGACCGCCTTACTCACCCAGGCCAATCAAGCCAACTACACCATCCTGATTGCGGAGGCCAATTATCGGCAAGGGCTGGCACTGGCGCGGGCGAGCCACTCGCCGCAATTGCCCGCACTCAACGGGCAGGCAGGCGCCACCCGTGGGGAAACCACCAATACCACTGGCGTGCGCAGTGATTACAGCATTGGCCTCAACGCCAGTTGGGAGATGGATTTGTGGGGCAGAATACGTAACAGCGTGATTGCTGGCGAAACCAATGCCGAAGCCACAGCCGCCGACCTGGCTGCGGCCAAGCTCTCGGTCCAGTCTACCCTGGCGCAAACCTATTTTCAGCTCAGGATTCTGGACTCGCAAAAGCTGCTGCTGGATAACACGGCCAAAAGCTTTGATCGCTCACTCAAGCTGACCACCAACCGCTATAACGTGGGCCTGGCGTCGCGCACGGAAATCGCCCAGGCCGAAACGCAATTGCGCAATACACTGGCACAGTCGATTGATATCAGCGCCTCGCGCGCGCAACTGGAGCATGCGATTGCAGTACTGATCGGCAAGCCGCCAGCCGAGCTGTCTATCCCCGAACAACCATACAAGGACGTGGCCAATTTGTCTCTGCCCGCCGCGAATACAGGCTTGCCTGCCAGCCTGCTGGAACGCAGACCAGACATTGCCGGGGCTGAGCGCAGGGTCGCCTCCGCCAATGCACAGATCGGCGTTGCGCGGGCGGCACTCTTCCCCACGCTGACGTTGGGCGCGACCTTTGGCTATAGCGACAACAGCCTGAGCAATCTGCTTTCGCTGCCTAACCGCCTCTGGTCACTGGGCCCCGCGCTGGCCGGGCCGATTTTTGATAACCAGCTGCGTAGATCGAATACCAATGCGGCCATTGCCCGCTACGATGCCAGTGTCGCCACCTATAAACAAACCGTGATTAATGGCTTGCGCGAAGTTGAGGATAATCTGGCCTTGCTGCGTATTCTGGAGGCGGAGGCAAAAGAACAGGAAACCGCCGTCAAATTTGCACGCGAAGCCGTCACCCAAACCGAAAACCGCTACCGTGCCGGCATCAGTGAATACCAATACGTGGTCAACGTGCAATCCACCCTGTTGAGCGCCGAGCGCAACCTGCTCTCCATCACCGGGCGCAGGCTCAATGCCTCGGTGGCCCTGATGGTAGCCCTGGGCGGGACTTACAACACCTCAAAATAAACCCTGGCAACGCATCCTGACAGCATCCAGCAATCGCCTGGTCAGAAACACGCTTTACGATATTCCCGAATGAATATAACGATGTTAGAATCTCTATCATCCAGAGCGTGAATTGCGGCATACCAGTTTTTTTGCGGCTTACGCTATTCCCAAATAAATATAACGAGTGCGAATGCGCATTTAAGACGCACACCAAGAGAGGACCCTGACATGTCATTGCATCACCCATCTGCACGATTCTCCTTACTGATGGCCTGCCTGCTTGCGAGCGTCAGCGAACAGGCCATGGCCGCCGACAATACCAGCGACAGCAAGGCGTTCACCCTGGGCGAAATCGTCGTCACCGCCCCCAAGGACCACGAAGCAGGCGTCGTCTCTGACACGCTAGACATCAGCGACCTCCGCAAATTTAATCGCGAAACGGTGGGCACTGCTCTCAACCTTTTACCAGGGATCACACTCACCAATGGTGGCGCACGTAATGAACAAATGGTCACTGTCCGCGGCTACGATATCAGACAAGTCCCCTTGTTCATTGATGGGATTCCAGTGTATGTTCCTTACGATGGTTATGTGGACCTGGCGCGCTTCACCACAGGCGACCTGGCGGCGATTCAGGTCTCCAAAGGCTACAGCTCGGTCTCTTTTGGCCCCAATACCTTGGGTGGCGCCATTAACCTGGTATCACGCAAGCCCAGTAAAACGCTGGAAGGAGATGCCAGAGTGGGCTTTGGCCAGGAAAATGCCCATGAAGCCAATGCCAACATAGGCACGAATCAAGGCACCTGGTACGCTCAAGCAGGGGTCAGTTATCGAGACAGCGATGGCTTCAGAATGTCAGATCACTTTACACCTACCGCCACCGAACAAGGCGGGCTTCGCAATCACTCACAATATCAGGATAGTAAAGTCTCGCTGAAGTTTGGCGTAACCCCGAATAAAACCGATGAGTATGCGCTTTCCTACTATAAACAAGATGGCGAGAAGGGCAATCCGCCCAGCACGATTGCTAGCAACGCTCGTTTTTGGAATTGGCCGCAGTGGGACAAAGAGAGTCTTTATTTCATCTCAAAAACAGACGTGGGAGAACATGAAACCGTGAAATTACGCTTGTTCCTGGATAAGTTTAATAACACGCTGAATATGTATACCAACGCCAGCTATCGTGTCTTGAACGGCGGCCCAGCCTCCGGGATCAGTCTGTATCATGACAAAACGCATGGCGCAATGCTGGAGCTTGAGTCGACGCGCCTGAAGAACAACACATTGCGACTGTTTAGTGAATATAAAGTGGATAAACACCAGGCGTTAGATGGCTTGGGCAATACCACCGAACACTTTCAGGATACCTGGCGTTCGATCGCCTTTGAAGATGCAATCAAGCTGGGCACGCAAACAACGGCGACGATTGGTTTTGCCCACCATGAAATTGACCCTGACAAAATCTATAAGCCAGGCTTTACCTTTACCGCGAACACACTCACCGCCAATGATCCGCAAGCAGCCATTTCGTATCAATGGAGTGAAACCGCGACGCTTTATGCCAGCGCTGCGCAAAAAACACGCTTGCCGACATTAAAAGATCGCTACTCATTACGTTTTGGGACGTTTATTGAAAACCCCAATCTGTCAAAAGAAAAGGCACATAACTACGAAGTCGGTTACAAAGGCATGCCTTGGAACGGCGCTACAGCGCAAGTGGCCCTGTTTCACAACGAGATAGCGGACAAGATTCAAAGCGTGGTTTTAAATGGGCAAACCGCCTGCTCAACGACAAACAAATGCCAAAACCAAAACGTTGGTCAAGTCCGTATTCAAGGCATTGAGTTAAGTTTAAATAGCCCCTTGGGAGAAGGGTGGCAAATAGGCGGCAATGTGACCAAAATGCATGTCAACAACCTGGCCGACAACACAAAAATTACCAATGTGCCTGAAACGAAAATCACGACGCACCTCACATGGACCCCTTTAAATGCCATTCGCGTGATTGGTTTCGCCGAATACAATAGCAGCCGCTGGGTCAGCAATACCACCAAAGTCGACGGTTTCACCGTCATGAATCTCAAAGCAGTCTGGCAGCCGGTCACCAACCTCAGCGCAGAAGTGGGCGTGAACAACCTGACTGATAAAAACTACTCTCTGGACTACGGTTTTCCGAATCCCGGACGCATGTGGTTTAGCAATCTGAGTTACCTGTTTTAACCGGGAACATGACCATGGTTTTTTACCAGCGGATATTCACCCCTTGCACCCAGCGGCTGCTGTGCATCAGCTTGTTCTTCGCCAGCCTGTGTGCCCCCGCCAGCGAAAAAGTGGTGGTCATGACCAGTTATCCGCAGGAAATGATCTCGCAATTTGAGGCGGCCTTTGAGCAGCAAGCGCCTGACTATCGGCTGGAGATCATTTGGAAACCGGCACAAGATGCTTTGCATTACCTACAACAACATGCAGGCGAAGTGGATGTGTACTGGGCACCTGCGCGGCAAAACTTTAGCCTGCTGGCGCAGCAAGGCAAACTCAAACCGCTTGATCCGGCATGGATACAATCGCCCGCCTCCCTGCAGGGCACGCAACTGAATGATGCACAGGGCTTGTATGCGGCGACTGAAATTGCCGGACTCGGCATGGTGATTGATCCCACGGCGACACGCAAAGCCAGGCTCAGTCCGCCGCAAGACTGGCAGGACCTGGCCAATCCGACGCTACGCGGCCAGGTGGCGTTTCCCCTTCCCGGCAAAGTCGGTTTTGCATCGGGCTTGATTGACGCCATGTTACGCGGAAAGTCATGGACAGAAGGCTGGGCCATGCTGAGTCAGATCGTGCTCAATGCACGCTTTATCGACCATGGCTCCACCTTTATTACGGATGAAGTGGTTGCCGGCCGGGCGATGGTCGGCATCACCATGGATTTTTTTGCTGCCTCGGCCATCGCCAAAGGGGCCCGCCTGCAGTATTGCTATCCACCCATGGTGGCCTACTCGCCAGCGCACGTCGCCATTTTTCAGCAAGCCCCCCATCCGGCGGCGGCGCGGGCCTTTGCAGAATTCACGCTCTCCCCTGCCGGGCAGCAACTGCTGTTTGCCGTGGATATCCGCAAATTACCGGTCGTGCCGGCGGCCTATCGGCATAAACCGCATGGCTATTTTGACCCCTATGCGGCGCAACCACCCTCGCACGATCAAGGCCGAGATGTGGTTCAGCAAGCCCTGTTGAATGCCATGTTTGAAGCCACCCTGGTGCAGCATCAGGCCTTATTGCAGTCACTACATGTCAACCTCGCCTTTGCCAAACATCTCAAGCGTGATGGCGCAACCATCCAGACCCTCGAACAACAGCTGTTGCAGCCACTGTTCACTGAAGCGCAGTTATTCAGCACCACGCATTACGCACAATTTGCAGCAGGGCCATCTCCGTCGCGTGATGCGCTGATCCAGGACTGGGCGGCCCAGGCCAAGACGCGTTACCAGTCTGTCGCCACCGCCTTGCAGGCGCTGCTGTTAACGCCTTAACCTGCTTGGTCTGCATGTTTAACTTCTCGCTGATCAAACTTGCGATTGCGTGGTGCTGCCTAGTGGCGGCTGTCACTCCAATCGCCGTCGCGGCGCCGGCGGCCGAATTCTACAGCCCTTCCCGCACGGCCGAAGCCTACAGCCAGGCACTGCCTGCCTTACGTGACACGGCCTCCAGACAACGTTTTGAGGAGGGTCGCCAGTTGTTCCGGCAACTGTGGACCATTGCCGACAATGCGCAAACCCAATTCTCGGGCTTGGGCCCCTTATACAACCGTCAATCCTGCCTTGCCTGCCACCCGGGCAACGGCCGCGGCTTTGCGCCGGATGGCCCCACTGAATCCATGAAAACCATGCTGGTCAGGCTCAGCGTACCAGCCGCCCAAGGCACTCCTCAGCCGCATCCCGCCTATGGCGAGCAACTGAATGAATTTGGAATCCCTGGCGTCGCCGGTGAAGGGCTTGCGCACGTTAGCTATCACCCCCTGACCATCTCGCTCGCTGACGGCGAAACCGTGACATTGCGTCAGCCCAGCTTGCATTTCAGCGAACTGGCTTATGGCCCGCTTGACACGGCGCTCACCTCAGCGCGGATTGCCCCGGCCGTCTTTGGACTGGGCCTGCTGGAGGCTGTCCCTGAGGCAGAAATTCTGCGCCAGGCCGCCCGGCGCAAACCTGCGGGCATTAGCGGGAAACCGAATTGGGTGTGGGAGATCGCACAACACAAATGGGTGATAGGCAGGTTTGGCTGGAAAGCCAACGCCCCTCACTTGCGCCAGCAAATTGCCAGTGCCTTTCATGGCGACTTGGGCATTACATCTAGCCTGTTTAAACAGCCACCTTGTGCTGAGTCACAAACGACCTGCCTGGCCAAGGCGCACAGCAGCGAGCCTGAGCTGACAGACACACAGCTGGAAGCCATCCAGTGCTATCTCTCAGCGCTGGCCGTACCGGCCCCCGCCCCGGCCACCCCAGCATTGCAGCGTGGCGCATCTTTGTTCAGGCAGGCGCAATGCATTGCCTGCCATACCGATGACTTACGGACTGGGCCGCTGCCTGGAATCACCGCGCGCGCCGGGCAGACGCTACCGGCTTATACTGACTTGCTATTACATGACATGGGCGAAGGCCTGGCTGACCATAGGCCAGATTTTGCGGCCAATGGCCGTGAATGGCGCACACCGCCACTCTGGGGCATAGGCCTGGCGAAACAGGTTCATCCACGAGCAGGCTTTCTGCATGATGGGCGCGCCAGCACATTGCAAGAGGCGATTTTATGGCACGATGGGGAGGCGAGTACTGCGAGAAAGCGCTTTGAAGCGCTCTCTCAAGAAGAGCGTCACTTGTTGCTGTTGTTTCTGGCGTCTTTGTAAGCGGACAGTCCTGCTGCTTTTACCTTAAGGGGTTGTCGTGTCAACTGAGTGCGATTGCATCGGCCACTGGATAGGTGCAACCCCATTGAGCATGGGTTTGGCAAATAAAAATCCCTGAAACAAATCAACGCCAGCAGATTGTAACCAGCACCATTCTTCCACGGTCTCTACCCCTTCGGCCACAATCGTAATGCCCAGCGCATGGGCACACTCAATCAGCGCCCGCACAATCGCCTGCTTGGGGCCATCCTTGTGAATATTTTCAACAATAAGTCTATCCACCTTAAGCTTCTCAGGCTGAAATTTGGACAGCAAGGTCAGGCCGGCAAAGCCAGCACCAAAATCATCAATCGACACGCTAATGCCTGCCAGACGTAACTCCCTGATGGCGCGCTGAAAGTCATCAAAGTTGGCAATAGACTCTTGCTCGGTGATTTCAACGATGATTTGCTGCGGCTTGAAATCAAACTGTGCGATATAACTGAGCAGCTTTTCCACCGCATTGGGCACCCGCACCAAAGACATCGGCAACAAGTTGATGGATAACTTGATCGGCCCCAGTTGCATCTGCGATGCCAGGGCCAACGCGTGCTGCTTGGATTCCAGATCGAATACATATAACTCCTCGGCTGACAATCCCTCAAAACACTGCTGTGGGGAGCCGCCAGACGGGCTGCGGATCAGCGCTTCAATCGAAGAGATCAATCCGGTCAGTGGAGAAACAATCGGTTGAAATGCAAACTGGCAAGCCGCCTGCTGAATGCGGGCAGGATTCACGACATCAAAAGGGGATGGTTGGGGCTGAAACTGCCAGTCTTCCGCGTGCAGTGTCCGCTCGCCATCGCTCCAGCGGGAGGTGGCAAAGGCCGTGATCAGTTTAACAACACGGTCATGATCGGGGAGCGACTCGCCGCTATTAAAGGTAGCCCCCTCTGACAACAGGGCATAAATGTCTTCACCATACACCTTTTGCACATCAATGCAGTACATGGACCAGCCGCCAAATCGCCGCGCAGGAGAAAAGTCCTCCATCAGCTTAACCACATTACGATGCCTGTCATCCAAGGTAATCAGATGATAAAGCAGCTTGATGGCAATATCCGGACCTTCCAGATATTGCAGAAAATAGTCGCCATCGTATAAGAGCACCCCTGAAATGGCATTCTTTTGATTCTTTTCAGCAGCAGCGTCAACCAATGCAGTGAGTTCATCCCCCACCAACTGCTTTACTGAGCGACTTTTATACACCAATACCGTAAACATATTTATTGCAAAAATAAATCAAAAAAATAAAAATATTATCTACAACAGCCAAAAAGTTAGATGTTTTAACGGAAAATCGTCAACACTGTAGTGGGGAGATGTGACACTTTTATTTTTCAACCCTGTTACAGGCACATTCACGTGTGACATCGCATGCTGGGCGCGTGAAATGAGGCTTATTGCAGGCTAATCCCACAGCTAGCTGAGACTGGAAATCGTCGCCCCCAGGGTGATTAGGCCGATACCCATGATTTGTGAAGGGCTCAAATGCTCGGCGAACAAATAGACAGAGACCAGTGGTACGGTGGCATAGGCAATGCCAGAGATCAAATGTGCCTTTGAGAGGTCGGTGCGGGACATCAGCAGCATCCAGCAACAAAACGCCACCAGTAGCAACATCACGCCTCCCACCAACGCAGGCTGTAACAATAGTGAGCCGGCAAAGGCAAAAAAACTCTGCCAGCTTTCCAATGATGCCGCACCAACCTCCAGCGAGGCCATCTTGAATAACACCTGACTAAACGTATCGCAGAAAATCAGCAGTGAAAATAACCAGACGACACTGGCGTTAGACGTTCTGGTCAAAGTTTTCATAAGCAAGCAATTTGGCCAGACAAGCCAGCGGTTGATTCAGGAAGCGGTTGGTATGTTTAAACAGCAAATAGGTGTCTTCAAGCTCGGCACCGAGTCTTTTCTTCACCTCGTAGGAGGCCTGCCCGCTTTGAAACTGCGTGATGCCATCGCGCAGGCACATCTCGATGTTATAGATCCAGCTTAAGAAGTAAATGTTGTGCTCCGCCGCGACAGGCTGGTGCATACCGATGTATTTGTCCATCAGGGTATGGCCGTTGTGCAGCAGCATGTTAAACGCAATCAGCTTGCCTTCGAGGTAATACAGCACAAAGCGGGTATTTTCTGGCATCAGGCCCGCCACAAACTCAAAAAAGCTGCTGGTCAGTTTTTCAAACTTCAATTCGCTGCGCTCATAGGTTTCGAGATACAGCTGGTAAATTTCGTCCAGATTGGACGGCATGCCCTGCACTTCGCGGATTTCAATCTGCGACCGTTTTTTGAGCTTTCTGCGCAGGTCTTTGCGCGTGGCATAACTCAAGCTGGCGAAGTAAGCCTCCATCGAGTCAAATGCGATCTGATTGACCGCGACCGGCATGTTTCTGAGCGTGCTGTAACCCAACGCATTGAGCGGGGCACCCACTTTTTGCAGGTCACGTGCCAGCACATCTTTAAACGCAATCACCGAGGCACCGGCTTTGGCGGCGATTTTTTGCAACTGCGCATTGAGGGCCTGCATCATGGCCGGATCAAACGGATAGTCAGGATGCAAGGTCATTTTGCAGGCATCGGTGATCGGCGAACCGACGCAAAGTAATTTGACCCGCATCAGGAAAGGAATACGCTCGCGGACTTTTTGCAGCAAGGGTTTCAGGCGCCCTTGCACCGTGGTATCCAGGTTGTAATCGGTGATAAAAAACGGCGCCAGGCAAACAATGACCTGATTTTTCTTGACCGCAAGGTAACCAGTTTTAAAGCCCTGCACATTGGCGGAGTCAAACGCCAGATGCAAGCGGTAGCCTTCGAGATCGTCCTTGAGCAGCGTTTTCCAGGTTTCCTCGGGAAACTTGGCTGCACTGTAGCCAACTTCGACGTCAAACACAGGCGTTTCGGCACTGAGGTTGGAATCCATATATAAGGCAGTTTGCATGATTAGATCTTTCTCAAAATAAGGACACCGCTGGTGCCACCAAAGGCAAATGAGTTACTCATGACATACTCGAGATGCTGAACGGGTTGCGCCTGGTTGGCCACGTAATTCAAATCACATTCCGGGTCCGGGGTGTGCAAATGCATGGTGGGTGGCAAGGTGTTTTGTTGCAAGGCGACAATGCAGGCGACCAACTCGACCGCAGCCGCAGCCCCCATCAAGTGACCATGCATGGACTTAGTGGAGCTGACTGGAGTCTGCGCCGCCGCCTCGCCGAACACTTGCTTGATCGCGCGGGTCTCGGTCAGATCGTTGAGCTGGGTGCCGGTGCCGTGAGCATTGATATAGCTGATCTGCTCAGGGTTGAGGCCGGCATCTTGCAAGGCTTTTTGCATGGCCAGGGCCTGCCCTTCGACCGAAGGCTGGGTCATATGGCTAAAGTCATTCGAGGTGCCAAAACCAACGATTTCCGCCAGAATATGCGCGCCGCGCGCACTGGCATGTTCGTAGGTTTCGAGCACAAACACAGCCGCACCTTCACCGAGTACCAGGCCCGTTCTATCGGCAGAAAACGGTTTGCAGGAGGCTGCAGCGGCTTGCGGGTCTTCTTTGGCCAGGGTACGCAATGCCTCCCAGGCCTTGATGGTGCCAAAGGTGAGCAAGGCTTCACTGCCGCCAGCCAGCGCCGCTTCACAGCGTCCAAAGGCAATCTGTTTGGCGGCTTCACCAATGGCAATCGCGGCAGAAGAACATGCGGTGGAAATGGTTTGATTCGGGCCAGCGAGCTGGTATTTGGTCGCAATTTGCGAGGCAGCGGCACTGTTCATCGCCATGAGTACCGTAAACGGTTTGAGCCGGTTCAGGCCCTGTTTGAACAAGCGCGCATAGCCTTCTTCCGTGGCGGCAGCGCCACCCATGCCGGTGCCGATAAAGCAACCAAGCGCATCTGGGCTGAAAGCAGCCAAATCGATGCCAGATTGCTGCAAGGCTTGCTCGGCACTATGCAAGGCAAACTGGCTGACGCGGTCGAGCAAGGCCAGTTCCTGACGGCTGAAATGCTGCTCGGGCTCAAACTGGCACTGGGCAGCAATCCGCGTTTCGAGTTGCTCGGCAAACTCGGCCTTGAGCGCAGCGATCCCAGACACCCCGTTCAAGAGATTTTGCTGAAACGCGGGTACCGTATTGCCCAATGGCGAGACGATGCCCGCTCCGGTGATCACTACCCGACGCGGCATGCTCATTACGCGCTGGCCTCAGTCTTGAGCAAGTCGTCCAGCATGCGCACCACATCTTCTACGGTGGCAATCTCTTCTGAAGGGTTAGGCACCTTGATGCCATACTGATCTTCAGCCTGGAAGATAATGTCAAAAATATCCAGCGAGTCCAGGCCAAGGTCGACCAGCTTGCTTTGTGGTGTAATCGTCTTCTGGTCTATCTCCAGCTTGCTGGCGATCAAGCCACTCACGACTTCAAATGTATTCTGTGTATTCTGCATAAGCACTCCTTACTTATCTCACTTCTAGTGATCAGGCGTTAATCACGGATAAACAAAACTCTGCACTCCGTCTGGCGATATCATCCTTACGCTTGTCCAGTGTCACCACGTGGTAGGTATCGCCGATATAAAAGGTTTCCACATGCTTGCTGGCAATTTCTTTTTCTACCAGATAGGCATTTTTAAGACTGGCCATGTCATCCTCGGTCGAATGTACAATTAATACCGGGCAAGTGACTTGTGGCAACTGCTTGCGCGCTGCGCGAATCAATTTGACACTCTGGTAGATGACGGTCGCCGGGGTCTTGAAGTAGCCGATTTTCTCCGAGGTACGGGCATCCTTGTTTTCAAGCACGGCAGCCACCATGGCGCGTGTACGCTCGCACTTGATGCCATAAGGCGCGGTTTCTTCCCACTGCATGACATAGCGCAAGGGCGAATACAGCACCAGGGGCAACAAAAAGCGTTGCTTGAACAGGGGGATATTCCAGCCGTCATATACAAAGGTCGCCGACAACAGCACCACGCCAGCCACTTCTTTGCCGTGTTTGGCGGCCACCAGCAAGGCAATTAATGCGCCCATGGACAGGCCGGAAACAAACACGCTTTTATAATGTTTGCGCATCTCGAGAAAGACGGTTTCAATCGAGGTAAACCACGCTTGCCAGCGGGTGCGGCTCAGTTCCTGCACCGAGGCACAATGTCCGGCCAGCACCGGGCAAACCACAGACAAGCCTTTACGAGCGATTTGCTTGCCGTAATGTTTCATTTCTGCAGGCGTGCCGGTTAACCCGTGCACCAGCAAAACAGCGGCATCTTCTGACTGTTGCAGCCAGAAACCGTTTTCACCTACCATTTGTTGCAATGTATTCATGTGTTGCTCCCTAACAACCCAACGCCGGCCACAATGAGCAAGGCTCCCAGCCAGCGTTTCTTACCTATCTGTTCATTCAAAGCTAATCGTGAAACCAGCATGATCAATACAATGGTGATGCTATACATCGGAAAAGCCTGACTCAGCGAAGAGGCAGACAAATAGGTGATCCAGATCACATACTCCACCACATACACCAGCAAGCCTGCCGTGACATGCCACCTTGTCAGGCAGGAGCGAAGTAGCGCTATCGGCGAGGCTGCTATCGACATTTCTGCCGCTGGTTGCATGGCACCGAGTTTAAATAAAGTGGTTCCCAGCGTATCCAGCAAGACGGCTGCGACAAATAATGCGCCAGTTTGTATTATCATGCGTGCCCCTTGAGGGCATGCAACAAGCGCAGGTTAGCAGCAGCATTGACCCGGGCCGCGGCCTGCACAGGCTCGCGCGGATGTACTTTGCGGTCTAAATAGGAGGCAATCCACTTGAGTGGTGAGCGGAACCGCACCGGCGAAAAGTCGCCCACCGTATCCGCACCTATCACCTGTTTATGCTGGCTGAGCGCCTGGATGACGGCGGTGACGGTGGCCAGAGGCAGGCTCCCCTGCTCCCAGTTGGTCTTGGCGTCTGCCGCTTGCAGGCAGTCTTTATCAATGCTGATATAGATCTGCTCAGTGTCTATATACGACAGCACCTCTTGAATCCCCGTCGCCCGGTCTTGCGCCAGCTTGCTGTGCAAAAACAGGGGCTGCGGCGCATTCACCTGCACCTTGCGATAGGGCAACAAAATGATTTTTTGCTGCAAAAAGCTTTCTACATCGCCTTTTTTAAACTGATCGTGATCAATATCGCCACTTTCGAGGCCGACGATGATCACGCGCTTGACCTGTGGCAAACGGGCCAGTTGATAGACCCAGGTACCACAGTGATACTGATGCGGTGGCTGCATCCAGTCAGGATGATTGTCAAACAGCACCACCGTCAACGGCGTTTCAAAACGCGCAATCAAGGCCAGTGAGATATGGTGGTAGTCGCCGGAACCGATCAGCGAAAATTGCGGCAGGCTTGTGCGCGGCCGCAACTGGCTGGCCATGGCGGCAAACGCCTTGGTGGAAGCCCACAGGCGCGTCGCCGTTTCATGCTGGCGCATGGTATGCAGCACCGGCTGCACCCCTTGCGTGTTCAACATGGCCAGCTGCGCCTGAATGCTGCCATCAAAATCGTAAGCGACCACTTCCATCTCAAGCAAGTTACTCTGCTCCGCAACGCTTGAGCAGCATTTCAAACAGCTGGATACCCAGGTCGATTTCTTCCTCGGTAATCATCAGCGAAGGCGCCAGCGTAATCACGTTTTTCTCGTAGCCACCGATATCCAGCACCAAGCCATACTGCTTGTCACCGATCAGCAAATCGCCTTTCAGGCCTTCGTTAAACATGCGGTCAGCCAGGGCACGACTCGCGGTGAAACCGTCGCTCTCGCACAACTCGATTCTGAGCGCCAGGCCCAGACCGCTGACATCACCCACGCATTTCCAGCGCGACTTCAGTTCATGCAGACGTTTGAGGAAATGCGCACCCCGTTGACGTACATGCGGCTCAAAATCAGACTCTTGCGTCATTTTCAACACTTCGAGCGCCACGGCAGTGCCGAGCGGATTCGAGGCAAAAGTAGAGTGGGTTGAGCCTGGTGGGAATTTTTCAGGCGAGATCAATTCTTCGCGCGCCCAGATCCCGGACAACGGATTCAAGCCGTTGGTGATCGCCTTACCAAACACAAAAATATCCGGCACGATGCCAAAGTTTTCCCAGGACCACAATTTACCCGTCCGGTAAACGCCCATCTGAATTTCGTCGGCCACCAGCAACACATTGCGTTTTTTCAGTGAAGCTTGCAGCTTTTGCATATATCCTTCAGGCGGAATAATGTAGCCGCCGGTCCCCTGCATAGGCTCAATATAAAACGCGCCAAATTCACACTGTTTGGATTTTTCATCCCAGAAAGACTGGTATTCGGTTTCAAACAGTTTTTCAAACTCTTTGTGGCAATAGGTATCGCAAGTTTCCACTTTCATGTCATACGGACAACGGAAGCAGTATGGATACGGCACAAAGTGCGCGCGGTCAGCAAAGTTGCCAAACCGGCGGCGGTAACGGTAGCTGGAGGTAATCGCAGAGGCGCCCAGCGTACGGCCGTGGTAACCGCCCATAAACGCAAACTGGTGGGTCTTGCCAGTATGGTTACGCACCACTTTCAAGGAGTCTTCAACCGCTTGTGCCCCGCCAACGTTGAAGTGGACGCGGCCTTTGACCCCATATTTTTCTTCCATGTAGCGGCAGATGATTTCTGCCAGCTCGACTTTTTCCTTGTGCAGGTATTGGCTGGCCAGTTGAGGCAAGGTATCAATCTGCTTCTTCAGTACATTGGCAATGCGCTCATTTTTATAGCCGAAATTGACAGCGGAATACCACATTTGCCAATCGAGGTATTTCACCCCTTTTTCGTCATACAAAAAGCTGCCATCACAGCCCTCAAACACTTTCGGGGGATCGGCATAGTTCACCGTGTCACCATGTGAACAGTACTGATTGTTCTTATCGAGAATTTCTATAATTTTTTGGTCCATAATGAAATCGCCTCACTAGGCTGTTTGGTGGGTAAGGGTGGTTGAAATCTGACATTCGGGCCAGTCTTGCAAGACGGCTACAACATCGTCAAAGGTTGAGAACGGAATAAAAGGAATCTGGTTTTTTTCGCAATGCTTGACCAGTGAGCCTTTGGCAAACACAACATCGGCGCGCTTGGCCAGGCAGGCATCTGACTTGCCATCGCCGATCAGCACTACTTTTTCGCCAGGATAGGCGCGCTGCGCAGTGGCAATCGCACATTTGCAATTGCCGTTGCCGCCCGCACAATCAGGCTGACGATTAGGAAACGTCATGCGGATGCCTTTGGGTTCAAAATTCAAGCGATTGGCAAACACTGGCAGTTCAGGAAAGGCGGAATGTTGCATGGAAACCTTGATCGCATGATCCAGGCCATCACTGGCAATCACCACGCGCGCAAACTGGCGGGCGAAGCTATGAAACTGGCAAAAGCTACGGTCTAACTCTATGGTGCGAAAAAAACTCTCGAGGGCAATGTGATCGGCCTCAACCAGTGCCAACTGGTTGCTCATGCAGGTGACGGCATCAATCTCGCCCGCCAGCCATGACTGCTCATACTGCTGCCAACGGTCATCGGCAAACTTCTCAAGCAAGGCATCAATCGTGTCCGACTTTGAAATGGTGCCATCAAAATCCACAATAAATAACATCACCCTCTCCTTGTTGTTTTAAGTGCAAAAACCCACGGCATAAAGGATCAGTGCCTATTGAGCCCAAGCATAAATATTGGTAACGTGGTCATCATGAAGCCAAATTCTTACGAAACACTTACAGTGTAGTAAGCGCCGATTTGCTGTAAGTAAGGTGTAAGTAGGGTTGAGGCAAGCTGTCGGCACAATTGATGTGGGACTCAGATGAATGCGTATTTTGTTGGTTGAGGATGATGTGGTACTCGGTGATGCCGTCGTGCAATCGCTAGTCAATGCAACCTATGCGGTTGACTGGTTCAGAAATGGCAAGGACGGTGTACTGGCGGCACAAGCACAAACCTATGATCTGGTGTTACTGGATTTGGGGTTGCCGTTTTTAACCGGCTTTGAAGTCATTCAGCGCTTGCGCAACAGCAAGCAATCCGTCCCTATCATCGTGCTGACCGCGAATGACAACCCGGATGATATCGTCAACGCCTTTGACATGGGCGCGGATGATTACCTGATCAAACCATTCAGACTGCCCGAGCTGGCTGCCAGGATCCGCGCCCAGATCCGGCGCGTGAATGCGCACTACTCCTCCAAGATTACGATAGGTCCGCTGGAACTGGACACCAAGGAGCATAGCGTTCACCTCAAGGGCGAGAAACTCAGTGTGTCGCCACGCGAGTTTTCCTTACTGGAAACCCTGGCCAATAAATGCGGCAAGCTGGTAACCAAAGAGGCGCTGATTGAAAGCCTCTGCAACTGGGAACAGGATATCGGCCAGAATGCGATTGAGGTTTATGTGCACCGCTTGCGCAAAAAACTGGGCGACGGCGAGGTCTGCATTTCCAACGTACGCGGTCTGGGCTATATCATGGAACAAAAAAATCCATGAATCGACTGTTCAAATTGAGCCAGGGCCGCACCCTGCGCAAACAGTTATTCTTGTGGGTGACCATCCCCATGTTCATCCTGGTGCCACTGGATACCACCATTTTGTACAAGGTGGGGAGCCACTTTATTGAGCAATCGTTTGATGAGATGCTGGAGGATATTGCCAATGACGTGATCGCCATGATCAGCGAATCCGGCAAGACCCCGGAAAATTTCAGAATGAGCACGGAATCACAAACAGTGCTGTTTTCTGACAAGGATGATAAAACCTATTTTGCGATTTACGACGCGCAAGGCCATTATTTAAGTGGCGACCCGACACTGCCCTTTAACCACAAGGACAGCTTGAATCATCGTCATTTACGCTATGCCAGAGCGCATGGCGAGGTCGTGCGATTGCTTAATCAGAAAAGCACGATCGTCGATCATCAGAACCAGCCGCTCATGTACTCTGTGTTGATTGCCGAAACCGTGCACAAACGTAATGACTTGCGCAGCCGGATTCTATTCGCCATCGTCCTGCCACAGTTGCTCCTGCTGCTAGTCTGCAGTGTCATGCTGTTAGCCGGGGTGACCAAGGGTCTACGGCCACTGCACGAGCTCAACGAAGAGATCGCCAAACGCTCCAGCACGCAACTGGACCCGGTCATGCTCAACAACGTGCCCGAAGAGGCCATGGTGTTGATCAACTCGATCAACCTGCTCATGGGCAGGCTCAATAACGCCATCCTGGCGCAGAACCAGTTTATTGCCGATGCCGCCCATCAATTGCGCACCCCATTGGCGGGCATACAGGCGCAACTGGAGCTCGCATTGCGCCACGAGCAGGCCAAGGACCAGTCTCAACACCAGCTGGGCATGATTAGCGAAAGCGTGAGCAAGCTCACACATATCGTCAACCAGTTGTTGCGGCTGTCAAATAACCAGCCTGAAGCCGCCAACGTGATTGCGCTCAAACCTGTCAATCTGCTGGCCCTGGCCCAAGATGCCTGCGTGGAAGTGATTCATTTTGCGCTGAAAAAAAATATAGATCTGGGGCTGGAATCCAGTGGTGCCGGGCCTTTGCCAGACTTCACCATCCATGCCGACAAGCAACGCCTGAAGATTCTGCTGGTCAACCTGCTGGACAATGCGGTGCGCTATACACCGGAAGGAGGCAAGGTGACGCTGTCTGTGATTGCCCAGGAAAAGTGGACGGAAATCCAGGTGGAAGACAACGGTATCGGCATCCCGGAAGAAGAGCATGCCATGGTGTTTGAACGCTTTCACCGCGTGCTCAACCATTCACAGGAAGGCAGTGGCTTGGGCTTATCCATCGTCAAGGAGATTGTGGCGCTGCATAGTGCCAGCATCACCGTTAGCGCTGGCGCACAGGGTATAGGCACGTTGATGAGTGTGCGGTTTCAACGGCCAGACGCTGGCGCCCCGGCCAAGCTGAGCTAAGGCATGACGCACGTCGCTAGGTCTGATGCACTATGCTGGGAACAGTATGGGCTGAAAACGAGCGGTTGCTGGCCATCCAACCCACCCTGGCATCATGCTCCATCTTGATAGGGAGAACGATCTTACGATTTGATTTTACGTGCTGGCCGACTCGGCGGATTCAGCGTGGCATATAAATTAATCAGGCTGCGTTGCTGACCATCAGAACACAGCTGAAAATGAATCAGGTACTGCTTGCCAACGCGGATAAACTGGTGGGCGGCCTGAATCTCTTCTAGCGTCAATATCGGGTTTTCACCGACATTGGTGACCACATCCAGCGCATTGCCTTGCCAGTCAAACTTGATTTTCTCAGGCGTCATGCCACTTTCACTATAGGCCACGGTTTTGATTCTGGCCATGGTGACTTGCTGCTGGCAGTCAGGCGACACCTCATCCAGATTGACCAGCGCAATGACGGCAGGCTTGCTTGTGGATTTGCTACCGTGCTTATCCTCAGTCACTGTCATGGCACTGATCACTTTGGCACTATCGCTGGAAGCCAGCGCAAAAGAAACTGGCCACCAAAGACTTAACAGGCAACTTCCTGTGACCAGCCAGGCTGCTCGACACTGTTTGATCCCGCCCATGACTGCGCCCTCCTGCAGGTTAACTCATTTGCACTCCGCCATTCACACTGGCGGACTTGCCTATCTTTGATTTGAAATAATATACGCGCATTTTGACGCTCGCCAAGCACTTTTATACTTGTCAATCACGCATGATCCGACTGCGCGCTGCGTCAGCCTTTTCTGACTGGCAGTCACGACAGAGGCTGATAGTGCGCATGCCAGGCTTTTTTTATCATGAGCATGTATTTAACCAATTGGGAAAGGTCGAACATGCTTTATTACGCACTCTTGTTTCTGGTCATTTCATTTATCGCCGGGCTCTTGGGGTTTAGAGGCGTTGAGTCGGGCGCGGCCACCATCTCCAAGGTATTTTTCTTTATTTTCCTGCTACTGGCCATCGGCATTGCGCTGGCAACGGTGCTTGGCATTAGTATGATCGCTTAATGCCCATTCAACCCTGGCAGCAGACACCACTGTCCGCTGCGGGTACGCGTCCTGATCCATGCGTCAGGACGCGTTTTATCTTTACGCTGCCTGGGGATAGCGGCGATAATAGGACATGGTTTCTGGTCACCGCTCTACTCACACGCCAACTGTACTTGATCCACAGGCACTCAGTTTGTGGATGGATTCCTTAGCGCAACGGTTTACGGCTGATGAATTGACACAAATACGGCAGGCGGCTGAGCTGGCAGCGTCTCTGTATGCGCAACACCATGCCATCAACCGTTATCCCCTATTGCAACATGCCTTAGAAACGGCCTCTACCCTCTCGGATATCAACATGGATGCAGACAGCCTGACTGCCTGCATTCTATATGCCGCGCCAGACTTTCTTGATGACTGGTCCGTCCACTTATCTACCCGCTTCAATCCGTGCGTTGTCAGTCTGATAGAGGGTATTTCGCGTATGTCACAGATCCATGCCTTGAGTGAAATGGATGGCTTGCACCATGCGGACGCCAAAGCGGACCACAAACAGAATGACCGCGCGCAACAGTTGGAAGCGCTGCGCAAAATGCTATTGGCGATGGTGCAAGATATCCGTGTCGTGTTGATCAAGCTGGCAGAGCGTACCCAATTATTACGGCATTTGTCTGGCGCCAGCCCAGAACAACAAGTGCAGATTGCCAGCGAGAACCAGAGTATCTTTGCCCCGCTGGCCAACCGCCTGGGCGTGTGGCAACTCAAATGGGAACTCGAAGACTTATCCTTACGCTATCTCGAACCGCAGCTGTATAAAGAAGTCGCGAAAATGCTGGACGAACGGCGCGTGGATCGTGAACAGTATATTACAGAGGTCGTGCAGCAGCTGCAGCATGAACTGACCCAAGCGGGCATCCAGGGGGAAGTGAGCGGGCGGCCAAAACACATCTACAGCATCGTGAAAAAAATGCGTAGCAAGCATCTGCAATTTAACCAGCTGTATGATGTGCGTGCGGTACGCATCATGGTGCAAGATGTGAAGGACTGCTATACCGCACTTGGCCTGGTGCATCACTTGTGGCAACCGATTCCCGGTGAGTTTGATGACTATATTGCACGCCCCAAAAGCAACAACTACCGGTCCCTGCACACGGCTGTCAGCGGCCCTCGTGGCCTTGCAGTGGAGGTGCAGATCCGCACGTTTGAAATGCACCAGCATTCCGAGCTGGGCGTTGCCGCACATTGGCGCTATAAGGAAGGTGGGAAATCCGACGCGAAATTCGACGAAAAAATTGCCTGGTTGCGCCAGATCCTGTCCTGGAAGGATGAGGTCGCTGATCACGGTGACTTGCTGGAGCAATTCAACAATGCGTTATTGCAGGACAAAGTATACGTGCTGACACCACAAGGCAAAGTCATGGACTTGCCCAAAGGCGCCACCCCCATAGACTTTGCTTACGCTTTACACACAGACCTGGGTCATCGTACCCGCGGCGCGAAAATCGACGGCCAGATCGTCCCCTTGCATACCAAGCTGGAGAACGGTCAGCGGGTGGAAATCCTGACCGCCAAACATGGCGCCCCCAGCCGAGACTGGCTGAACCCTGCGCTCGGCTTTTTGCAAAGCGCCAGTGCGCGCGCCAAGGTGCGCCACTGGTTTAAATACCAGCATTTTGAAGAAAACGTCGCCCAGGGCCGGGCTAAATTGGACAAAGAGTTACACCGTGCCGGTGCCAGTAGCCTGCCGCTTGAAAAAGTCGCACAAAAGCTGCAGTTCCAGAAACTGGAAGATTGCCTGGCAGCGATTGGCCGCGGCGATATCAGCGAACACCAGATTGCCATCACCATTCAGGGGGAATTGACACTGGTGGCGCAAGGCAATGCGCCAGCCATCATCAAGCGCCCCAGCGCCTCTCAGGTGAACCATGCGGGCATTATGATTGAAGGCATAGGCAATGTACAAACCACCATGGCCAAATGCTGCAAGCCGGTGTCGCCAGAACCGATAGTCGCGTATCTGACGCGCAACCACAGTGTGACCATCCACCGCCAGGCGTGCTCGTTTATTACGCGGCTCGACCAGGCACGCCACAACCGTCTGCTCAATGCGCAATGGGGCAATAAACAATCTGGCGTGTACGAAGTGGATATTGTGCTGGAAGCGAATGACCGTCAGGGATTGTTGCGTGACATCAGCGAGCTGTTTGCACGTGAAAAAATCAATACCACAAAAGCGAACACGCTCAGCCGCAACCATGTGGCGCTCATGCACTTTACGGTTGAACTGGTTGACCTCGACCAGCTAGAGCACTTGCTGGCAAGGCTCAAGCAAGTGCCAGGCGTGATCATGGCCCAGCGACAGACCTAAGCCACGGTGAATGGTGAAATCATGAAACAGGAGAATCCAGCACATGTCTTACCTCGATGACCCACGGGTTTATTTTGCGGCAGAACGGACATTGCTGGCCTGGCAACGTTCAGCCATTGCCCTGATGGGGCTGGGGTTTGTGATTGAGCGTTTTGGCTTGTTTATGCAGCTCATGGCACAGGGGCAGCCAGTGTCGCCCTCCCAAAGCATGTTATCGCTCTATCTCGGGGTTGGATTTATTCTGCTGGGGGCCTGTACGGCAATCTTGTCTGCCATCCAGTTTCTGCTGTTTTACCAATCGCTCAGCACACAGGAAAAACCACGTGGTCACGTTTACTGGCTGCCACCGGCGGTCAACTTGTTCCTGGCGGTCTCTGCTGCGGCATTAAGCGGCTGGTTAGTGTTTACTCGCTAGCCTTTCCAGGCACGGATAAACTGGATTTTCAGGTTTACGCGGTCATCATTTTTCCGCTGCGGCCCTTATGGCAATATTGACCTGATCCCCATCGTTGAGACCATCTGGCGGATTCTCTACCACCATATCCGTGCTTGTCAGGCCGGACTGCACTTCCAGTTGCTTACCCAGGTCACGCGCAATGGTAATCGTTTTTAAAGTCACCTTGCGATCTTTACCAACGGTAGCCACCTTGAGGCCATTCTGGTCAAAAATCAGTGCACTGGCAGGAATGCTCAGGCGCGCGACGGCATCATTGAATAGCAGATTGACATTGGCAAAGCCCCCGGGCAAAAAACGGCCCGCCGCATTATCCACCAGTAACTGTACCAGCGTTGTACCAGAGGACGCATTGATGGCACCTGAAGTTGATTGTATCGTGGCCTCGAACGCTTCACCCGCGGCTTCCGGCACGGTAAACCTGGCTTTGTCACCGGTCCGGATCTGACCGACATAATTTTGTGGCACATTGATATAGAGGCGCAACTTGCGCGTGTTGGACACTTCAAATAGCGGCAACACCGTCGCACTGCTACTGCCCGCATTAATCAGCGCGCCAGTGTCGGTATTGCGCGCTGTCACTGAGCCGTCAAACGGCGCCACGATGCGGGCAAAACTTTTGAGGGCGAGCAAACGGTTGACATTGGCTTCGGCCGCTTTCACGATCGCCTGCTTGCTTTGCAAATCTCCCACTTTTTCATCCACCGCCTGGCGGGCAATCGACTGCGTTTTTAGCATCTCCTGCCAGCGCTTGGCCGTGGTTTCTGCCAGTGCCACATTGGCTTGCGCACTGGCGAGATCGGCTTTGGCTTGCAACAATTCCTGATCCAGATCCGGCGTCTCGATCTCGGCCAGCAATTGCCCACTTTTCACCCGCGTGCCGATATCGGCTTTCCAGGATTTGAGATAGCCACTGACGCGCGCATAGATCGGTGCTCGTGCGTAGGCCTCAAATCGCCCTGGCAAGATCAGGCTGCCCCCTTGGTCAGACTGTGCAGGCGTGTGGATACTGACCGTCGGAATCGACTGCTGGTCGGTCCAGGCCTTGACGCTGGCGTCATGGCTGTGACGGCTGCTGATGCCCGCAATCACAATGCCACTGGCGATCAAGGCCAAGATCAGGCCCGCCAGCTTGAGGCCCCGGCTGGCCGTGGGTGGATTACTCATGGATAGGGTCTCCTGAATCACTGACTGACCCTGAAACACTTGCCTCAGGGGAAGCCTGTCGTTTTTGATGAATCGCACTAAAGACAACGGGTACAAACAGCAGGGTGGCGACGGTGGCAAACAGCAGGCCACCGATCACAGCCCGGCCCAACGGCGCATTCTGCTCGCCGCCCTCGCCCAGGCCCAAAGCCATGGGGGTCATGCCGATGACCATGGCCAGCGCGGTCATGAGTACCGGCCTAAAGCGAACGAAGCCCGCCTCCAGCGCCGCAGCAGTCGCATCTTGCAAGACGGCCAGCCGTTCGCGGGCAAAACTGATCACCAGCACACTATTGGCCGTCGCCACCCCCATACACATGATGGCGCCGGTCAGGGCGGGCACCGACAAAGGCGTGAAGGTCACAAACAACATCCAGACGATACCGGCCAGCGCGGCTGGTAAAGCTGAAATAATCACAAACGGGTCACTCCAGGATTGTAGGTTGACCACAATCAGCAGGTAAATCAGCACAATGGCGCCCAGCAGTCCAAAGAACAGGCCGGTAAATGCGCTTTGCATGGTCTGCACCTGGCCCAGCATCACCACGCTGGCGGCTTTAGGCACTTGCGCTTGCGTGTCCTCCAGAATCTTGCGGATATCGGCGGCCACCGCCCCCAGGTCGCGATCCTGCGTGCTGGCATGAATCTGCACCATGGGCTGGATATCATATTGGCTGATGACGGCATTGCCGACACTGCGTTTAAATGTTGCCAACCCACCCAATGTCTGCAGCGGCGTATCTGCACCGCCTATCGGCAGGTTGGCCAGCGTGTTGAGGCTATCGAGCTGGTATTGCGGGGTTTGCAGCACAATCGGGTAAGTGACGCCATTAGCAGGGTTCAACCAATAGGTCGGGGAGACTTGCGAACTGCCCGCCAGGTTCACCACCAGGCTATTGGTGACGTCGCGCGTACTGATGCCCAGCTCCTGCGCACGGGTTTTATCGACGGCAATGTCAAAACCGGGACGCCGACGCGACTGCTGGATACGCGCATCGACCACACCCGGCACTGCGCGGATGCGCGCCAGCAACTGGTTGGCATAGACAAAATCTTCGGCCAGCTTGCCGCCGCGAATCTGGATGTCAATCGGGGCTGGTGAGCCAAAATTGAGGATCTGGCTGACAATATCGGCCGGCGGGAATGAAAAGGTCGTATCCGGAAACTGCCTGGGCAGCACTTCGCGCAGGGTACGGATGTAATCCGCCGTCGGCGCATGCTCGGGTTTGAGCGCAATCTGGATATCGCCATCATGCGCGCCAGTGAGGCCGGTATTGTTATAGGCCATGTTAATACTGCTGATCGGCATGCCGATATTATCAACAATGGTGAGGATTTCTGCTGTCGGGATCACCTGTTTGATGGCCGCCTGTATCCGGGCAAAACGGTTGGCGGTGTCTTCAATACGGGTGCCGACCGGTACGCGGGCATGCATGAGGATTTGGCCGCTATCCACCGCCGGGAAAAAGTTACGGCCCAGCATGGGCAATAATAAAAATGACAGCATGACCAGCAACATAAAGCCGATCATAAACAGTCGGCGGTGGGCAATCGCCAGGCTCAGCAAGCCATGATAGCCCTGCCGGAGCTGCTCAAAGCGGGTTTCAAAGTGTTGCTGGAACCTGACCAGCGGATTGCGGCTGGCTGGGCGGTGTTCACCTGCGACATGTGGTTTGAGCAGGTAATTGGCCATGGTCGGGACCAGGGTCCGTGACAAAATAAACGAGCTGACCATGGCAAACATGACGGCTTCGGCCATGGGCACGAATAAAAAGCGCGACACGCCCTCGAGAAAAAACATGGGCACAAACACGATACAAATGCAAAGCAGCGACACAAACGCAGGCGTCACAATCTGTGCGGCACCATCGAGGATGGACTGCTCGACCGGCTTGCCTTGCTCCAGGTGCCAGTTAATATTTTCAATGGTCACGGTGGCCTCATCGACCAGCAAACCTACCGCCAAGGCGAGGCCGCCCAGGGTCATGATATTGAGCGTCTCGCCTATTGCTGACAGCCCCATTACCGCCCCCAGAATAGACAAGGGAATGGAGGTGGCAATGATCAGTGACGAGCGCCAGCTGCCCAGAAACAGCAGGATCATGAGGCTGGTGAGCACCGCCGCCAGCACGCCTTCAAACACCACGCCTTCAATCGCCGCGCGCACAAACAGCGACTGATCGTTGATCGGGGTTGCCACCAGCGTCTCAGGTAGGGCCGGCTTGATTTCTTCCAGTTTGGCCTTGATACCATCGACAATATCCAGCGTCGAGATGGCACCGTTTTTGAGGATGGTCATCAGCACCGAACGGTTGCCATCCACATGCACGATATTGGTTTGTGGCGGGTTGCCATCACGTACCTGACCGATATCACGCATGTACACGGTGGCGCCATTGACCACCTTGACCGGGATATTGGACAGCTCGTCAATTTGAGTGACGGCATTATTCAGGTTCAGCGTGTATTCAATGCTGCCAATTTTTTGTGTCCCCACCGGTACGATCATATTGTGCGCAGCCAGCGCATTGGCAATATCCTGTGCCGACAAGCCACGGGCCTGCAACGCGGCCGGATTCAGGTCAATCTGGATCTGCCGGCTTTTGCCGCCATAGGGAAATGGCACGCCCGCACCGGGCACCGTGACCAACCGGATACGCACGGCATTCAGGCCCAGGTCAGCCAGGTTCTGCTCGGTCAGCCCTTTACCAGACAAGGCAATCTGCAAGATGGGCACCGTGGAGGCGTTATAGTTAAGAATCAACGGCGGCGTGGTGCCGGCGGGCATCTGCCGCGTCACTGTTTGCGAAATCGCCGCCACCTGCGCATTGGCGGTGGCGATATTGACGCCCATATGGAAAAAGATTTTGACGATGGCAAACCCATTGTATGAATTGGCCTCGATATGCTCGATATCGTTGACGGTGGTGGTCAGGCTGCGCTGATATAGCGTACTGATGCGGCCCGCCATGTCATCTGGCGGCAAGCCATTGTATTGCCAGGCCACCGCTACCACCGGGATACGGATATCCGGAAAAATATCCACCGGGCTGCGCAGGGCAGACAAAGTACCAAAAATCAGAATCAGCAGCGCCATCACCACAAAGGTGTAGGGCCGTTTGAGGGCAATGCCAACCACATTAAACATGCGCGTCCTTTGCTGCGGTGATGGCAAACCCGGCATCCCGCCAGGCATCAATGCCGCCGCTTAACGGCCGGATATTGCGATAGCCACGACGAATCAGTTTTTTTGCCACTTTGGCTGCGGTGACCTCATTCGGGCAGGAGCAGTACAAAATGACGGGCGCATCTTCATCAATATCCAGCGTCAATTGGTCCACGTCTTCCAGCGTGACAAACTGTGCCCCCGGAATCCAGCCGTCTTCTATCAAGTGCGGGGCACGCGTATCCAGAATCACTGGCGCCGCATCACTGGCGATCAGTGTATGCAATTCTTCGACACTGATCCGAGCCATGCGCAGGCTTTTGAGAAAGCGTTGCCGGTCCCACCATTTGACCGCGATAAACGCGGTTAACAGCAGTAAAACCAGCCCGGTGCCCCATTTACCCATTTCGACCAGCGTCAGCATCAGCTCGTCAATGGCAGAACTGAATAGATTGCCCAACCACAATGCGGAGCCAGACCATAGCAGCGCGCCCAGGCCATCCATAAGCGCAAACAGCCAATAAGGCGTGCCGGATGATCCGGCCAGCGCACTCGAAATTGAGGCAAAGCCCGGGATAAATTTGCAGACCAGCAACGCGGGCGGGCCGAATTTCAGGTAGAGCGCCTCGGTTTGTCGCACACAGGTGTCTGGCGACAAGGAGATTTTGCATAACTTGCCCATGACGCGCTTGCCATATTTACGCCCGGCGCGGTACCAGATGGAGTCTGCCAGCAAGGCTGCCACCAGCGCCACCAGCAACATGGCCGCCCAGGAGTACTGGCCATTGCCGATCAAGACCCCGGCCAGCAGCAAGGTGGGATAGGCCGGTAAAGGCAAGCCCATCTGCTCCAGAAATACACTGGCAAACACAATCAGCAAGCCATATTGCTGAATCAGCTCAAGCACGACATTCATAACAGTTCTTTTTTAACGGGAAATCACACACAGACCCTCACATGCTCATCATCACAAGTCAATCATCACATGCCTAGGGATGCCAGCATGGCAAACGCCATAAACAACACAAAATGCGTCATGCCTTCAATCGCATTGGTTTCACCATCATGCAGATTAATGGTGGCCACAATCAAAGTCAAAAATGTCATCACCATCTGCGTGGGCGACAAGCCGACAATGAGCTGCCTGTCTTCGATCAGCGCAATCGCTTCAATCACCGGCACCGTCAAAATCACGGTAGACAAGGTAGCCCCGAGCGCAATATTGACTACAGTTTGCATGCGGTCATTAACGGCGGCCTTTAAGGCGGTGAGCACTTCCGGGCTGGCCGCAATAATCGCAACCACAATCGCCGCCACAATCGGCGGTACGCCGCTGCCAGTCAGGCCCGCATCCATATGCAGGCTCATTTCTTCAGACAGAAAGCCGATGGTAACGATGCCGGCCAGGATGTAAAGAATAGAAAATTTGACATTGGTACTGATCACCGGCACAGGCTGGCCCTGTTCCAGCATGGCCTGGTGCTGATCACGGTAGCTGAAGTAATTGCGGTGCCGCCCGGTTTGCATTTTGAGAAACAGGGCATAAAACACACTCATGGTCACGATGGTGAACATGGAATACACGCGCCAGTGCTCTGGCGGCAAAAAAGCGGGCAAGGCCATTGAGATGCCCAGCGCGGTCATGATCATGACGATATAGGTATTGCCCGAGTTGACGTTGTACTCGACCTCGCCGTACTTGATGCCGCCGACAATGGCACACAAGCCGAGAATGCCGTTGATATCCAGCATCACCGCGGAGTAAATCGCATCTCTGGCCAAGGTGGTCGAGGAGGTATGGCTGAGCATCATGACGATAATCACCACTTCGATGATGACAGCGCTGATGGTAAGGATCATGGTGCCATAAGGCTCTTTGAGCCGTTCGGCGACATATTCCACCTGAAACGATAACTGAAAAGCCAGGTTGATAATCAGCAAGACAAACAGGACCGCAATGATGAGCGACTCAGGCTGCCCGAGCGTGATGACTTTGTCGGCTTGCGCCAGCGCCAGATAAGCGAGAATGGAAATGAGCAGGGACCACAGTCCCTGGGGCGGTTTTTCTTTAAGCATGCGCTTAGATTGTCATCAATGAGTTGTCATCTTAACAGAGCCGCGCCCTTCTGTTGCATGTTGCGCAATACACTAGGGGTTGATGACCACCGAACACGTCATGCCTGCAACCAGCGTCAGGCCTGCCGGAATCTGGTCCAGCCGGATACGCACCGGGATGCGTTGTGCCAGCCGCACCCAGTTAAAGGTCGGGTTGACATTAGCCAGCAGGCGCACGTCGGTAGGGTTGTCGCGGTCGGTAATGCCGTGGGCAATGCTTTCCACGTGCCCCTTGAGCGTGGTGTGGCTACCCAGCAACTGCACGTCGGCTGCGTCACCCGGCTTGATCATGCTCAGTTTGTGTTCCTCAAAATATCCATAGACCCAGAACGAGTGCTGATCGATGACTGCCAGCTTGGCCGCCCCGACCTGGGCAAAATCGCCGGGCCGTACCAGCAGGTTGGAGACCCAGCCGTCCACGGGGGAGCGCACCACGGTACGTTCCAGGTCGAGCTTTATTTTTTCAACCTGTGCGACGGCCGCCTCATAATCGGCTTTCGCCGCCAGCGCCCCCAAATCGGTATCTTCACGATTCTCGCGAGAAATGACTTCATCATCCAGATGGGCCCGGCGTAAGGCTTGTTGCTGCTTCATCTCCCATAGCGATTTGCGCTGCTGGGCCACGGCCTTGGCTTCGGCCAGGGCATGTGCATAATGCAGGGGGTCTATGCGAAACAGCACATCGCCTTGATGTACATACTGGTTATCGTGCACCGGCACCGCCGTCACCAGACCGGCCACATCCGGGGCAATATTCACCACATCGGCGCGCACGCGGCCATCCCGTGTCCATGGGTAGTCGGTATAACGCACCCACAACGTGTAAGCCAACCAGCCAGCCGCCACGGCTATGCCTAGCGTGATCCCTGCGCGTAGCACGCCTGTGGTGACTTTCATCCAGATACGTTGCGTTTGCATGTGTCTCCCTTTCAATACACCATTAAGCCAAACAGCGAAAACAAGCCAAAAAACAGCGCCACCCGAAACAGCGCCGGGTACCAGAGCCGCTCGTAAATCGCCCATGCGGCCAGCCATTGATCTAGCTGCCAGACCACCACGGCGGCGAGCAAAAAGGCGACGAACAACGTCGGCACATGTGCATCCAGAAATGTCAGTTCACGCGGAATCCATGCGTGCCACATGTGTCGTCTCCTTCATAAGGACCTAGGGCTGAGCGCAGGCATTTCGGTGTCGATCACCAGCCGGACAAAATGTAACTGCGTTACCAGCTTTTGCACTTGCGTCGGCGACAAGCTCTGCGCATATTCACCGCCTTGCAACCAGACCAAAAAGTGATCCAGCCATTGCAAGACCTGTTGCTGATGTTTGCGGCTGGGCTGTTTATAGTCGTGTGCGACCAGCAACAGTGTATGTTGCACTAATCGCTGCGGCTGCGCAGGCAACGCCACCGCCGCCGTGCGCAAGGCCAGTACGGCATGGCCCATCTCCAGCGCCGCACACAATGCCTCTGCGACGTGGACGCTGTCTGCCGCTTGTGGTCTATGCAGGTCGCCCGAGCGCTGGATCAGGTCGCGTGCCCGCATTTCAAACGCCGCCGCGGTGATGGTGGTATTCAGGCAAGCCTCCACCACTAGCCCGCGCAATTGCGCCAGCAAGCGGCGCCTGGCCCAGGGGCTGGCGGCATAGTCAGTCAGGCTGAACAGGATGGCGGACACCGCCAGCGCAATCATGAGTGCAATCGAATCATTGAAATATCTGACCGGCAGGTCACCCAGCGCCTGGTTAAAGCCAACCATTAAAAAGTAGGCAATGCCCAGCCCAGCCCCGACAAGTGCGGTGGCAGGCCGGGCACTGAGCCAGGCCGTTAGCAAAATGGCCGGGGCAATGACGATGCACAACATGACGTAGTCGTGTGCCGCCGTCAGCCAGAACACATTGCTCAGGTAAACCAGCACAATGCCCAGTACCACGCCAAGCGTAAACTGGCGCAAGGTAGCCATCGGCGTCGGGCTGCCCGCAAACAAGGTGCTGGTAATCACGCCCAGGGTCATGGCCAGGATGCCAGAAGGCCAGTCTATGGTCATCCAGAGCACGGCCAGCACCAGCAAGGTGAGTGCGCCACGTGTCGCGGCAATTGCCACCGGCAACCAGTCAATATGCATTTGCAACTGCGCGGCTGCAAACTCGCGGCTGGCCAATTGCCGCTTGCGCGGATTGGCCACCAGCAACACATAGGTGTCCAGATAAGCCGCCAATTCGGCGGCCAGACGTTGCAACAACGCTGCCCCACTCTCGAATGTCAGCAACTGCGCCTCAGGCAGGGCCGACAAGGCCTGCCTCTGCCGCTGAAACGCGGTAGCAAACGCTTGCTGATACGCGGCAACCGCCTGTTGCAATTGCATCAGCTCTGGCGCGCTTGTGGCGGGTTGCCCTTTACTCAACACCGCCGTCGCCAGGGGTTGCATCAACTCCTGCAAAGCCTCGGCTTCATGCTTGCATCCACTGCGCTGCAGCCGCTGTTGCAGGCGCTGAAAGACGATGTAGGTGGTTGAAACCGCCATAAACTGCAGATTAAGCTGGTTAATCGTGGTGCTATGCACGCGCGCATCATCGGTTTCAAATTGCGCCGAAGCCCGGAAAGACTCCAGTTGATACAGGTCTTGCATAAACTTGAGAACGGGCTGATTCAGGCCAACAGCATCGCGCTGCCCAAGCAACAGACTGAAATCACGGAACTTGCCACGCACCACGACCTGAATGGTTTCCCACAGGCGCTGCGGCAGCACCAGCTCGCTCACCAGGCTGGCACTAAGCAAGCCCACCCCGATTTCTGACATGCGCGTTGAGGCAATTTGAAAGGTGTGCCAGGGCGTTAGCGTGGCCGGCAAGCCGACAATACACAGTGTGTAACCGGCCAGCACAAAGCCATAAGATTGAAAGTTGCGGTAAACCAGCGATCCCGCCGTGCACAAGCCTATCCAAAGCGCAGCCGCGATAAAAAACGGGAACCGGTCCTGCGCAAACCAGGCCACTAGCAATAGCGAAAACAGAATGCCGATCCCGGTCCCGATCAAGCGGTAATAACTCTTGGTAATCACCATGCCTGAACGGAAATGCATGACGATTACCACCGTCAATAGCGCCGTCGCTGGCTGGTCCATTTCCATTTTCAAGGCCAGCCATAAGGCCAGCCACGAGGCGAGCAAATACTTGAACAAATAACCGATGCGCGGGAAATCCTGCCGGTACCAGTCCAGTCCGGCCTGTTGCGCACAGATGGCCAGCCACCGCCCCACGTGGCCAAGTATTGCAATGCCAGCCGCCAGCGCGTGCCAACCTTGCCTAAGGGCGTGCCTGCGTGGCATGCGCCTCCTCCATCACGCCACCGCCCAAGGCCAGCATCAGTGTCGCATACGCCTCCAGGCGCGCGGCCTCCTGTTCGACCAGCACGTTTTTTTGCTGCAAGACCAGCAGATTGATTTGCAGGCTCTCCACCCGGTTACTGAGTCCGGCGCGGTAGTTTTTCAGCGCCAGCTGATGGGCCTGCTCGCTCTTGCCCAGGGCTTGCCGGGTATTTGTCATTTCAGCCTCTACCGTTTGCATGACCGACAACTGGCTGGAGATGCGCTCAAGCGCCTTCAGCAGCGTAGCGTTATAGTCCTCCACTGCCATGTCATATAAGGCCGTTTCGGCGGACAGATTGGCGCGTCGACGGCCGCCATCAAACAGCGGCAATGTCATGGCTGGGCCCAGATTACCCACCAGACCGGCACTGGAAAACAGACTCGCAAACGCCAGTCCCTGAAAACCGACATAGCCCAGCAAATTAATATTCGGGTAAAACGCTGCTTTGGCACTTTGTATATGCTTCTGTGCCGCCTCCACCCGCCATCTGGCCGCCACCATATCCGGGCGACGGCCAACCAGGTTAGCGGGCAAGCGGTCGGGCAGACCAACGCTGGCGGACAAATGCAAGGCTGGTCGGGTAATGCTTTCACCCGCGCCAGGCCCCTCGCCGCTCAGTGCCGCCATCTGATTTTTGAGCAAGGTCAGGTGCAAGTCTATCAATACCAGTTTGTTCTGCGCCGCTGGTAGCCTCGCCTCCAGACGACTCAGGGCGAGTTGGGTATTGAGTCCGGCCGCCAGGGCTTTTTGAGCAATGGCAATCTCGTGACGCAAATCGTCCAGCTCGTCTTGTGCCAGGTCGCGCCATTGATATTCGGCCGCAAGCTGGATCTCACTTTTGACTATCGCCGCCGTGAGCTCAATCTTGACCTGCTGCATTTCAGCATCCGCCACCCGCGTTTCATCCAGTGCCGCCAACCACGCCGATTTCTGCTGTTTCCACAGGTCCAGGTTGTAGGACATGTCTACGGTCGCCTGGTTGTTCCAGTTAAAGCGACCTGCCCACGGCTTGGGGATAAAACTCAACTCGGTAAACCGCTCGCGTGAAGAGCTGACTTTACCGCCAAGGTTGGGCAAGGTGGCGGCACGGGCCTGCTCGGCCAAGGCGGTGGTTACGGCCATGCGCGCCGTCGCTTTTTTGAGGTCAGGATGGTCATGCAGACTTTTCTCAATCAGCCGGTTAAGCTGTGCATCCCCATAGACCTGCCACCAGTGCTCGGTGGGCCACGCCATGACAGGCGCCTCCGAAATGGTTTTACCCAGCGCTAACTGATCCTGTAGCTGTGGCTGCGACACGGGCGCAATGCCTTTACTGCTGAGACATCCATTGAGCAACAGCGCCAAGAGCCAGACCGCACTGCGCGCAACCTGCCAGGGCTGACGCGGCGACAAAACAGTCAGTGTTGAGGTGAAAGGCAGAGACATAAAGTATGGCTGTTAATAGTACGGCATCAAACTAAATAATTAAAAAAATGATGCCGCCGTTTATTTAATCAAATCGACGCGGCTGGCCAATGTCGCCAAATCCGCAATCAGGGTGTCTCTTTGTGCCTTGGCCAGGACGTTCATAAACTGGGTGACGCATTGCACATAGTCCGGCATGACTTCATCGAGTTTTTGTTGCCCGGCCACCGACAAACGGATGAGGAATTTGCGCCTGTCACTGGTATCCATAAAGCGCGACACCAGGCCCTCACGCTCCAGCCCGTCAATGAAGCCAGTCATGGTGGCCTTGGTCACGCCGGCTTTGTCGGCCAGGTCTGAAGGCGAAGAAGTCAGGTCATCCTGCCGCATCAGCAAGACCAGCACCCACCAGCGGCCTTGCAGCAACCCATGCCTGGCCAGTAACGCATCCAGCGCCGTCGAAATATCCGACGCGGCGCGCAAAATACTGACAAAGTCAGAAATCGCTGTAATGTCTGTGCCAGGATAGCGGGTCACAAACTTTTCCAGGCTTTTGGAGGTGGGTAATTCTTTGAGCAGCAACATAGTACGGATCAGTATAGTATGGAATCAAACAAAATGCAAGCGCTGCTGTTAAGAGTCCTTGTTGTTTGATGTAGGCTCAGCAACATCACAAAAAATTTAATTGACCCAACGCAGGCTCAATCAATATCAAATATTCAGAATTGATTGAGCATAAATGATTGTTTCCGCAATCACTTCTATCTCAACTCGCTTACTCTTGGCTTGCTCACGGAGTATTGCATAAGCCTCTTCTTCTGAGATTTTTTTCGAAGCCATTAGAATTCGCTTCGCCTCATAGACTGTTGCCACCCCCGCAACTTTCCTTTCAAGTCGCTGAATACGCTTACGCCCTTCGGCAATATCTTTGAAACACTGCCTGGTAATCACCATGGAAGTAAGCAAGCCAAATTCGCGAATAGGACAAGCAACAACGCCTTTTACGCCTATCTTTAATGCCAGGTTTACGATGGTTGGGTTTTCATAAGCCACAACCGCAATAATGGGTGGGCAATTCTCTGAGTTAAACCAAGCATACTCTGCCACATTAAACTCAGGATTGATGGATAGAAAAATTAAATCTGTTAATTCAGATAACTCTGGTCGCGGTGGCCAGAATTGCGACGTCCTACAGCCAATCCGCTCTAATTGTTGAAGTAGCATTTCCCCATCTTTATCCTGAGGGTGAAATACCACCACATTCAAAGATCGCAGATCTCTTAATAACTCTGAAGTTAGTCTCAAAGCCTGAGTGGGCTGGCCGTTGGTCAAATTACATCCCCAATCGTCCTGAAACCAGACGGACATCTTCAAATGTATGTGTCACTAAATAGGGATCCGCATACACTTGATTTGACGATTCACGCACAATCGTAAATTGGCCATCAGCGTTTGCTCGTCCAATTCTAGGATTTAGATTTGTATGATGACTGAGTGGATCAATACTGATCAGGCCTTGTGGGGCATTAAACGCTGAATCCAATAGATAGGGTAAGAGTGCTTCAATATCATCATCGTTGGATTGAGCCATCGCGTTGGCAAACAAGTGAACCTGGAAATACGCTGCTTCCCAATTCATATTTGGGATTGCGCCATGCCCGAATTTTTTTCTAAAGTTAGCTAGACACTCCCGATTGACTTGAGAGTCTACAGATTGAAAATAGGGTGAGGCTGTAAAGTGGCCTACCGCAGCCTCAGCGCCCATTTGTGCAATTTCAGCCTCTGAGGTAGACAAACTTGCTATCGGCATTTGCTGAGGATTCAGTCCAGCCTGAGCGTAGTGCTTATACAAATATGCAGTGGTTTCTCCAACCACAGTCGAAAAAATAAAGTCAGGTTTTTTTTCTTTGATATCTTCAATAATGGGCAGAAACTCGTCTTCACTGGCATTCAACTTCAAATATACCTCACCAAGGACTTCACCATCTTCATACTGGGTCAGTAATTCTTTCATGATGCGATTCGACTCATAGGGGAAGATATAGTCAGAGCCAACCAGGTAAACCCTTGTACCATAATTGGAGGTCATATACTCGACTAATTGCACGATATTCTGGTTGGGCGTTGCACCTGTATAAATGACGTTATTGGAGAACTCAAACCCCTCATACATGGTTGGATAAAAAAGTAGCCTGTTCCATTTTTCTACCACGGGTAAAATAGCTCTACGACTGATGGAGGTGTACCCTCCGAAAATCACCTTTACCTTATCTTCCAAGATTAACTTTTCAGCAAAAGCAGCATCGAGATCAGGATTTGACTGGGTGTCATATGAAATCGGAACGATCATTCTGCCATTCACACCGCCAGCGGCATTCACCTCATCTATCGCAAGCAGAGTACCTTGTAGTTGCGAGTTTCCGATGGCCGAGACGACGCCAGTTTGGGAGTACAGAACGCCCACTTTGATTGAATGATCTTGCATTAATTTAAACCCCTACAACGTACCAAGGCAATCGGCCTTCAAGCATTTTATTGTATTTATACAACCAGAAGCGACAACCCAACCACTGCAGTGGCAGCGCCAAGATAGGCCACTATCTTCTCACGCCCTTTGAGTGAAGTGAGCATACCCGCCAACAGAAGTAATGACGAACCTGCCACTAAACCCACCCCGTATTCAAAACCTGTTGCATTAAACGGCATTTCAAGACCATGCGCATAGCCATGAAAAAGAGAGAACATCCCTACCAAAGGTAATAACAATGGCAGGGACAATTTGACCCTGCATGCTAACAGCACGCCACTGACAACCAATGTTAAAAGGATACCCATTTCACTGAAGGAAATAACCAACCCTGAAATGGCTGCAGCACATGCTAACGCCATTGCCGAAAGGCATACCACCGGCACCAACATGATTGCTTTGCCATCTCTTTGACCAGCGAGCAGTCCTATTGCAAACATAGAAAGTAAATGGTCAACCCCGCTAATAGGGTGACTGAAGCCTGCAAAAAAACCCATCATATCGTCGAAATGCCCAGGGTGCGCGTAGGTGCTTCCGGCCCACATCATCAAAAACATCGTCACTAGATATTTAGTGTCACTTCTCATATTTTCCTCTTTTCCATTTAAATTGATCATTCCTACGCATCTGCCCTAATCAAGCGCAGCTAATTGCAAAGATTCAACCATAAACTCTCGAACCAATATCCATGCTAAATCCAGCCCTTGTTTGAGGGATGCACCATCCTCCCCCAGCACCCTTACCCACACCCCGGCGTTGGATGGCAAGGTAGACACGCCCACATATAACGCCTCCATCGCAACCAATCCTGCCCGCAGATGGGTCGCCAGAGCGTCTGCAGACACCTGCTGGGCGATCACCATGAGTGTTGCCTGCGCCTTATATTTGCCGGTAATGCCTAGGGTCTTGCTTTCGTAGGTCTCCCCAGTCACCAATGCGCGATCCCTCACCAGCACTTCCCCTTGTAGATTACGGACACAGACGTCTGTCCGTAAACTCGTAAACGTCTCGCCATTGTGATTGGGGTTGTGCGCGATAAAAGAGTCGCAAAATATCACAGTCGCTGATGGATCCACTTTCAACTCTAGACTCGATATTAAATTGGCCATCGGAAACATAATCAGAGGCCCAGGCGCATATTCACAAAATGAGCCCGGCCCCGCTTCTATAAAGACTTTCTGTTGTGCGATGTCTTTCTCCATCCTGTGCACAACCGTCGCGGCCGCAGTGGTAATGCGTGCCTGGCTATTCTCTGCAAGGACGATCGAAACACTGGTTCTATCACTCTCAAAAATACCGCCACTAGTCGATTGCAAACATAAAGTAGCCATACTGGGCGGATCATTTGGTTTGTAATACGCTCGGCATACATGAAAGGGATAAGTGACAAATTGCTCATTGATATAAGTGCGCTTACCAGGCCCAGGAGACACAAATACCAATCTGACTTGATTGCCGCCTGTTGAACCAAGCTTCATTAAAGACAAAGGCACGGCTTCTCCACCTTCAATTGCCTCGACAATTGGTTCCACAAGCTGTAAGTGCTTAGCCCTCAAAAAGAACCTCCCTGGCAATTTTCTCGACCACCTCATCAATGCCATGCCCTTTGGCGCAATTGGTGAGCAGTATTGGCTTGCCGCCTCGAACCTCTTCCCCTTCCATCAACATCCGTTCGATATTTACACCGACATAAGGTGCTAAATCCGTTTTATTGATGATCAACAAATCGCACTGCATGACACCTAGCCCGCGTTTGCGTGGAATATCATCGCCGCCTGCGACATCAATGACGAATAACCAATAATCAACCAGATCAAGTGAAAAAGAAGAAGCCAAATTATCACCGCCACTTTCAATCAGGATGAGATCCAGATTTCCATATTTCTCATCCAGAAAATCAGCCGCCTGGATGTTCATTGTTGGATCTTCACGGATAGCAGTATGAGGACAGGCGCCAGTTTCGACTGCCATCACCCGGTCAGGTGAAATCAGTCCGCTCCGTTGAATCCTGATTGCATCCTCTTTAGTTACTAAATCATTGGTGATGACAGCGAGTTGGGTGCCTCTTGCAATAAATCTTGGAATCAGTTGCTCAAGTAAGGCCGTTTTACCCGACCCAACGGGACCGCCAATGCCGACCCTGGCGGCACCCTTATGTGGTTTGACAGTTTCTGTATTCATCTGAACATGTACCTTTGCGCCAATGGGAGTTTAGTTGAAGGCTCACAAGTGATTGGAACGCCATCAATGGAGACCTGAAAGGTTTGAGAGTTGACACTGATATTAGGCAAGGTCTTGTTGTGAAGCATATTGGACTTATTGATTTTTCTGGTGCCATACGATGGAAGCAGACCTTTTTTGAGCCCTAACTTGTCGGACAGACCAGCCTCTATTGCCAAAGGATTCACAAAGTTAAAGCTCAACTGACTTGGCGCGCCACCAAAAGCGCCCCATTGTGGACGCATAATGACTGGTTCACAGGTCATTAATGATGCAGCACTATCCCCCATGGGAGACCAGACAATGAAACCGCCTTTCACGACTAACTCAGGTTTGATGCCAAAAAATGCAGGGCGCCATAAAACGATATCTGCAATTTTTCCACTTTCCATTGAGCCAACATGTTCATCGATCCCAAACGCGCGTGCTGCGTTAATCGTATATTTAGCGATGTACCTTTTGATCCGCTCGTTATCCCCAATTCGGGAGGTTTCCTCTGCTAAACGGCCGCGCTGGTCTTTCATCTTGCTTGCCAACTGCCAGGTTCTACAAACCACTTCGTTGATACGCCCCATGCCTTGACTGTCAGAGCCAAGCATAGAGATGGCGCCCATATCATGTAAAACATCCTCAGCCGCAATTGTTTGCGCTCGAATGCGACTCTCAGCAAAGGCCACATCTTCTGGAATGGATGGGTTCAGATGATGGCAAACCATAATCATATCCAGGTGCTCATCGAAGGTATTGATGGTGTAAGGATTGGTGGGGTTAGTAGAAGAAGGTAAGCAGTTCAGCTCCCCGACGACTTTGATGATATCAGGTGCATGCCCACCACCAGCGCCTTCCGTATGGTACATGTGTATTGTTCTACCCTTGACCGCGGCCAATGAGTCTTCAAGAAAACCACTCTCATTTAGAGTGTCTGAATGAAGGCAAACTTGGAAGTCGAGTTCATCCGCAACAGAGAGGCAAGTGTCGATGACAGCGGGCATCGCGCCCCAGTCTTCATGAATTTTCAGACCAAAACAACCGCCTGAAAGTTGATCATATATTGATTGAGGGTTGGAGGAGCTTCTCCCCAAGAATCCAAAGTTGATTGGCCAATGCTCACTGGATTGATGCATTTTGCCAACATTCCACTCCCCGGCACTGTCAATACCGACGGTAATCGGCCCTAGTGACCCGCCTATGAGCGTTGTCAGGCCTGAACTTAGGGCGTGCTCGCAAAGTTGTGCGCTGTCAAAATGAACATGAACATCAATGCCTCCAGGCGTGGCAATGAGCCCTTCACCATCCCGCACCGTGGTCGCTGCGCCAATCACCAAGTCACTATCTACGCCATCCATAATGGCGGGGTTACCGGCCTTGCCAATCTTGACTATTTTCCCGGCCTTAATCCCAATGTCCCCTTTAACGATGCCGAGTACTGGATCAATAATCACCACATTTGAGATCAACATATCTAATGATCCGGATGCGCTATCAAACCCTGGCGCCATTCCAAGTCCATCACGGAGCGTTTTGCCGCCACCATGCAAACACTCATCCCCTGGGAATCCAAAATCTTTTTCGATTTCAGCAAGCAGCGAGGTATCTCCAAGTCGAACAGCATCGCCAACGGTTGGACCGTACATTGCTGCATATTCTTTACGCGTGATCTTTGCCATCTCTTACGCACCTTTAAAGTTTGATTGACGTGCCCGCTCTAAAGCGACCTCTAGCAGTTCTTCATTTTTTGCAGAACCATTGGTCAAGTTGTTTAAACCATATACTTCTGCTTTACCGCCAAAAGCGACAAGGGTCACCACTTTGCTTTCGCCCGGCTCAAAACGCACTGCGGTACCCGCTGGGATGTCGAGGTGCATTCCAAAAGATAATCTACGCTCAAAATCCAGGGCTCTATTAGCCTCGAAAAAGTGGTAATGGCTGCCAATTTGGATAGGCCTATCTCCAGTATTCACAGCTTTCAATGAAACCTGTTTTCTACCGGCGTTAATTTCAATGTCACCATCGGCTGCAATGATTTCACCAGGAACAATTTCATCCTCTGGCGCTCGTTTGAGTTTTCCTGGCCGGATTGGATCGTGCACGGTAACGAGTTTTGTCCCATCAGGAAAAACCGGCTCCACCTGAATCATCGTGACCATGGCTTCCACGCCAGGCATGACATCGTCAGTGGTGAGAATCTGCGAGCCATAACTAATGAGCTCGGCCACGGAACGTCCGTCTCTTGCCCCTTCCATAATTTCGTCAGCAATAATGGCAATCGCCTCAGGGTGGTTCAACTTTAGGCCGCGCTCCCTTCTTCTACGCGCCAACTGGGCTGCATTGAATATTGCAAAGCGCTCCATTTCTACGGGTGTTAGTAACATGCATTTCTCCCTCAATGTATGCCATCAATTAAAAAACAATCTTGAATCTGCTGTTTCATGCCGCATCACAGCAATGTCTGTTTCGGGTATATACGAATTAAGTTCTTCAAGCTGGACCAAGGGTTGCGAGAGCAAATGAGAGGAAATCTCATGCATGTTCTTGATGATGATCTGGCTATCAACATAGCCAATCAGACCCAGCCTGATGGCTGCACTGACGAAGGCTGAACAAAAACTATATCCAGACAACACGGCTGCCTGATGCTGGGTTAAACCGACCCCAAACCACAGCAAGCCTTGAACTGCCGAGAGTTGCCCAGGCGCTTTTAGGCTTTTGACGAGTTTCTTGTATTCTTCCGCATGCGGCGTGCCTAATTTTGCATGCGTGGTTAACAAGCCAGAACCAGCGCGTTCAGCCCCTGTTCTAAACTCCTTAGTAAGTGATAAAACATGTAACTCTTTATCCACGCGAGCAACCGCTGCTAAATCCCCTTTAGCCTGGTATGCAGCGATGAGGCCTGGCAATTCACAAGTGACCCAACGTCCTCTTAACTGACCCTCGATATACGTATTTAAATCAAACGAAGATTGAATTGTTTTTTCATTGCAGAGCGTCTCCAATCCCCAGGAAAAGGAAGTTGCTCCCGAAGGAAAGAAGCTGTCTGCATGCTGCAGAGTGATGAATAGGGAATCACTACTCATACACCAACTCAATTTTCACATCTGAAATAAAATGGAAAATGCGCTCGATATATCGTTCCTTCGGACCATTCAACATGATTCTCAAAATATCGCCCTCAAAATCCACTTTCCAGTGCATATTCCCGCAGAAATACCCAACCTCCAGCGCGGCAGCTAAGCTAGTGGGCCGCAAGCAAAGATATTCAACTTTAGCCATTTGAACGACGATCGCTTTTTTGTCTTCAAGGAGAAGTACAGCCCCGTTGGACAACATCTCATTTCTGGAAAGCTGAATCGCACACTCCGTGCCTTTATCCGTCTTCATCCGCAGTCGGTGCCTCAGAACATCGTCCTTATTCAGTACCAAGTGTTCAACAACGCCATGGTGATTTAAATCGTGTAACTGCTCAGCGACCTCCTGATCAGTCGAGTTAGCAATGATTTTATTTAGTACGAGCATTCATCTGTTCCCTTAAGCTTGATAAGTACAGCGATGTAAATTTTGAGCAAAAAAAAGCCCTGTTCAGTCAATAAACTGACTGAACAGGGCTTTCCTAGCCATACACTAAACCGGCAACATTGGCGATTTGTGTAGAATTAACAAACTGTATTCAAACTATTCTTAAATACTTTCATTGTCAACATTTTTGTGTTTTGCTTTGAATAATTTGCATAAAACCCGTCATCGTCGGCTTGGTCAAACATTCAGCGCTTTTCTCAAGTTTGGCTGACTTGTGTCGTAATTCAATTGTAGCCAATACTTTTATGAGCATGCCATGTCCATTTCTATTTCGATGTCCGCTGTGAGCACTCAAATGACCAGTACAGCCAGCACGAGCGGCAGCAGCCAGTCGGCCATAGAAGCACTGCAGAAAAAGCTGACCTCCCTGCAAAAAGACCTGAAGGAAGCGATGAATACGCAATCGAAAGAAGGGCAGGCCAAAGCCAAGCTCATCCAATTGCAAATCGAGGCGACGCAAGCACAACTGGACCAACTTATCCGGCAAAAACAGGAAACAGCAGAAAAGCAGAAGCAGTCAGAAGGCTCTTCAACGCTGAACCAGAACAACCAGGCGCCTGCCAAGCAGAAACTCTCAATGATAGACGAATATGTTTAAACTGTTTTCGGCCCTCAGCTTTGGTGGTCGGGCCAGGCATTACCTATAAAAAAGCCCTGTTCATTTCAACAGGGCTTTTTTATCGCCAGACGGCAAGTACTCACCGCTTAAGCTTTCATGGAATTGATATCAATCACAAAACGATATTTCACGTCACTCTTGAGCATGCGCTCGTAAGCATCATTGATATAGCTGGCATCGATCATCTCGACATCACTGACGATGTTATGTTTGCCACAGAAATCCAGCATTTCCTGGGTTTCCGCAATGCCGCCTATCAGTGACCCGGCGACATGACGGCGTTGCGTGATCAGGTTGGCGCCATGGACGTCAACCGGATCCAGCGGACCGACCAGCACGATAGTTTTATCCCGCTTGAGCAGGCCAATATAGGGGTTCAGGTCATGGGCAACCGGCACCGTGTCAATAATCAAATCAAAACTGGATGCATGCTTGGCCAGGTCTTCGGCTTGTGTGGAGATCAGCACCTCATGCGCCCCCAGCTTGGTCGCATCAGCCGCCTTGCTGGCCGAAGTGGTGATCATCACCACATGCGCGCCCATCGCGGCCGCCAGCTTGACGCCCATGTGCCCCAAGCCGCCCAGGCCGATAATGCCGACTTTCTGGCCGGGCTGCACATTCCAGTGTTTCAATGGCGAATACAAGGTAATGCCGGCACAGAGCAAGGGAGCCACGGCTTTGGTATCCAGGTTTTCCGGCACGCTGACCACAAAGTGTTCATCGACGGTAATCCGCTCGGCATAGCCACCAAAGGTCAGGCCGCCATGCTTGGGATCTTTGGCGTTGTAAGTGAATACCGTGTGGTCACAGTATTGCTCTTCGCCTTCATCGCAGGCCTCACAGTGACGGCACGAATCCACCATGCAACCGACCCCCACCAATTGCCCAGGCTTGAACTTGCTCACTTGCGGGCCGACCTGCCGCACGCGGCCGACAATTTCATGTCCTGGCACCATGGGATAAAGTGAACCGCCACCCCATTCATTGCGCGCCTGGTGAATATCCGAATGGCAAATCCCGCAGTACTCGATATCGATGAGCACATCGTTAGGACCGGGCTCCCGGCGGTCTATACTCATAGGGGCAACGGGCGAGGTTGCATTTTGTACGCCGTAGGCTGCAGTTTTCATCGCATCTCCATGTCTTTTTGTTCAACTAAATGTTCCGCGGCCAAAGTCGTCCGCAGTCTGATCAACAGTCTAAACAAGCGTACGTCATCCGGCTTGCCTGCTCTTCTCAAATCGTTGCCTATTCCTCTCGGATGTTTTGACAGGCCGCATAGACGCTATTGCTGAACGGTCACATAAGCATAGTCCCGTTGATTGCCAATAAATTCCCCTGGTGAAGTGATCAAGGCACTACGGACTGCACTCACCTCTTCCATCGGGCTGCGGCCAAACATGCGCTTGAACTCACGGCTAAACTGCGAAGCACTCTCATACCCCACCTTGGTCGCCGCCAGCGTGGCATTCATACCGTCTTGCACCATCAACAACCTGGCTTTGTGCAGCCGTGTTTTTTTCAAATACTGGATAGGTGAAGTGGCCGTGACATCGCGAAAGGCGGCATGAAACGACGGCACACTCATGGCAGAGACCGCCGCCAGAGTGTCCACATTGAGGGCGTTGGCATATTCGGCATGAATCAGGCGCAAGGCTTTGCTGATGCGGCCCAAATTGCTGTGCGTGCTATGCGCGGCCAGGATGGCAGAAGATTGCGCCGAGGTGAGCAGCCGGTAATGAATCTCGCGGATAATCGCCTGGCCAAGCACGGCAGCCTCCGTTTTTGATTGCAGGCACTCCAGCAATCGCACCACCGCATTGGAGAGTTGTTTGTCCAGCGCAGTAGAAATAATGCCGCTTTTGCCATTCACCTGCATCGGCGTTGTGTGCTCCAGACTCATTAATAACTCTGAGATCACCGATAAGTTGATACGGATAGAAATGGCCAGCAGTGGCTCGTCTGGGGAGGCGATGGTTTCGCTTTCAAACGGCAACGGCACTGACAGAATCAGAAACTGCTGCGGGTTATACTGGTAGACCTCACCGCCGAGGTAACCCACTTTTCTGCCCTGGCAGACGAACACAATACTGGGTTCGTAAAACACCGGGCTGCGTGCAATCGACCGGTTCCAGCGCATGAGTTTGACGCCATCGAGTGCGGTCAGGGTAAATCCCTCTTTGGGCGTCAGTGCCGAGAGCAGAGAAATAGTCCGTTCCTTGTCGTGCGCATGCCAGCATTCATTATTCATAATATCCCCGGTTGATTGAATAATCAGGCATTGATATTACTACCAAATAGCAATAAGCAGCAGATCCAAAATAGGAATAGGCAATCATTTCATATTTTTAAACTTTGCAGGGCTTGCGCAAGTGCTTACACTGGCTGAGCTAGGTATATTGGTTTAAATATTTGTAGAGAAGAGGATATCCGTGATGAAAAAAAGATTAATCACCTGCCTGCTGGGCGCCGTGCTTGCGACAGCGGCGAATGCATCCTGGGCAGATATCAATGATGTACGTGCCAATTTAAACAAACTGCATCTGCCGGATGGCTTTCAGATTGATGTGTATGCCGAGGTGCCGGGGGCCCGCCAGATGGCGCTGGGCACCAATGGCAATGTGTATGTCGGTACGCGTGGCAGTCATGTGTATGCCGTCGTCGATAAAAACAAAGATCACAAGGCTGACCAGGTGGTCAGCATTCTGGACGATCTCAAGGTTGGCAATGGCGTCGCCATGGTGGATGGCCATTTATATGTGGCCGAGCAGCATCGCATCACACGCTATGCCGCCCCAGACTTTGACCTCACGCTGCCGTTTAAGGCCATGCGTGAAGTCGTGTATGACCAACTGCCGGACAAGGCGCATCACGGGTGGCGCTATCTGGCGGTGGGGCCGGACAACAAGCTATATGTGACCATAGGCGCGCCATGCAATATCTGCGACCCGACAGGTCACGAGGCCTCAATTATCCGCATGAATATCGATGGCAGTCAGGTGGAAACGTTTGCCAAAGGCGTGCGTAACTCGGTCGGCATGGATTTTCAGCCAGGCACCCAAACCCTGTTTTTCACTGACAATGGCGTCGATCTGCTCGGACCTGATATCCCGCATGACGAACTTAACGCAGCGCCTAAAGCCGGGCTGCACTTTGGTTTTCCCTATTATGCAGGCGGCGATACACGCGATCCCAACTGGAAAAACAAAACGCCGCCTGCCGAGGTGGCCAAGCCTGTCGCAGAATTCCAGGCGCACAGCGCCAATCTGGGCTTCAAGTTTTACACGGGCAAGCAATTCCCTGCCGAGTATCAGGGCAATGCGGTAATTGCCCAGCATGGCTCGTGGAACCGCAAGGTGCCGGTTGGCTACCAGTTGGTGCGCGTGACTTTTGATGCTCAGCACCAGGTCAAGGAAACCAAGCCATTTATTGATGGCTGGCTCACCGCGGATGGCGAAGTCTGGGGCCGCCCGACGGATGTGTTACAGCTTGCGGATGGTTCGTTGCTGGTCTCGGACGATTACAACGGCGTGATTTACCGGGTGAGCTACACCGGCAAAGCAGGTGCGTCAGGCATGAACGCCAACACCGCCAACACACTGAGCGGATTCGCCATGCCTGAATCCGTCTTTGCCAGCCCGGACGGCACCCTATATGTGTCTGAAATCGGTGAATTTGGTAAAGCGGGCGATGGCAAAATCACGCGCATTGCGGCAGACGGCACGCGTACCACACTGGCAGAAGGCCTGAATGATCCCAAAGGGCTGGATCTGTTTAATGGCCAACTGTATGTGGCGGATAATGATCGCGTGGTACGGATTGACACCAGCAACGGCAAGCAGACCGTAGTCGCTGCCGCCAGTGCCTTCCCACAAAAACCAGTGTTCCTGAACGATATCGAGATTGACGGCCTAGGCAATGTCTACGTCTCTGACAGTGGCGATGACAACGGCAAGGGCGCGGGGATTTTCAAACTCACGCCTGAGGGTAAGGTCACGCAAGTGCTCAAAGCCAATGCCGGGATCAAACGCCCCAATGGTTTGCTCATGGATGGTCCGAACCGTTTGCTGGTCGCAGACTTTGGCACAGGCAAATTGTTCAGTGTTCAACTGGGTGGCAGCAAGCCGGTTGTGACGCTACTGAACCAGGGCTTTGGCGGCGCAGATGGCCTGATCCGCGACGCCTACGGCATGCTGTATGTCAGTGACTGGGCGGGCGGCAACGTCTGGCAACTCAGTGACCCCAAAGCGACGCCGCAACGCATCATCCAGGGCTATCAGTCAGCAGCCGATATCAGCCTCTCCGCGGATGGCAAATCGCTACTGATCCCTGACATGAAAGCCGGCTTTCTCTATCGTATGCCCATTCATTAAATAGATGTCTCAGCGTCAGGCATAAAAGCCCGGGATCTCCCGGGCTTTTTTTATTCCACAAGCCATGCGCTCTATGTCAAAATGCAACACACAGGCCTGCCGCTGGCAGCCTCAAACTCGAAAAATTTATTTTGTTTGGAGACGTCGATGAATAAACTGGTGATTGCTATGTTGCTGTCTTGTGTCTGTTTTTCTGTTCAGGCTGGCACGCAACAAGAAAAAATGAAAACCTGTAACGCCGATGCAAAAGCCAAGGCCTTGGCCGGCGATGAACGCAAAGCATTCATGAAACAATGCCTGTCCGCAGAGGGCGCCAGCTCAGGGTTGACCGCGCAACAGGAAAAAATGAAAACCTGTAACGCCGACGCTAAAACCAAAGCGCTCAAAGGCGATGAGCGTAAAGCATTTATGAAATCCTGCCTGTCCGCCAGTTAAGCGACCACTTGCAAAAAAAGCCTGTGTTTTACACAGGCTTTTTTGTTGCTTCTGCGATGCGCTAAACGTCGGCGCATGCCCCTGTTTGGCAAAATTCTGCCGCTGTAAGGATTAAGTAAGTGATCCGCTGCATGATACGAGATTATTTTATCTGTGGATCATTGCTGAGGTTTGGCCCGTGCGCGTCAAAAAATCTCCTTACCTGTTCGCTTATAGCGCCTGGGATATCATCCCTGTCCTTGCCGGTTGCCTGCATTTTCTGTTTTTTGCATGGATGATTTCCAGCTTTCATAGTCTGGCGCTGTGGCAAAAATGTGTGGTGGGACTGATCTATGCCTTTAGCATCTCGTGGAATGTGAATAGTGTTTCCCATAATTTTATTCACAATGCCTACTTCAAATCTGCCCTGCTCAACCGACTGTTCAGCCTGATGGAATCAGTCACCATGGGCTTCTCGCAAACCATGTATGACTATGTACACCGGCAACATCACATTGGCAACAATGACCGCAAAGGTGCCGATGGCGAGACCATAGACTGGATCTCCATTTATCGGCATGGCGAGCATGGTCAAGCCGAGCATCCGCTCAAATACTCGCTGCTGAGTTATTTCCGCGATGATCCCAAACGCATCTACGGTTTGATTAAAAAACATAGCCAGGCATTGGCCTATTTTGCGGTGTTTGAAGTCGTCGTGGTCACCTTGATGATCGTGGGCTTTTTGCTGTGGGATTGGCAATTCGGGCTGTTCTTCGTGTTTTTTTATTACCTGGGCCATTCGCTGACGGCCATGAATGGCTACTATGAGCACGCTGGCGCCAACCCGGACTTGCCAATTGCCTGGGGTGTCAGTTGCTATAACAAACTCTATAACTGGTTGTGGTTAAACAATGGCTATCACGCCGAACATCACTATCGGCCCAAGCATCACTGGACACAGATGCATACCTTGCACACACAAATTGCCGAGAAACAAAAACAAGCCGGGGTCAAGGTGATCCCTTGGCCACACCCGATTGGATTTATGATGGAATGGATGAAGGAACAATAAATGGCCGCCAAAAACAAGCCTGGCTTTCTATTTGCTTACTCTTACTGGGATGTGATCCCCGTTGTGTTCGGGATACTGCATTTTGCCTATTTGATTGGCATGTTTCTATGGTTTGACCGCCTGCCCTGGTACGCCAATGTACTACTGGGGCTGGTCTACGCCGTCAGCATTTCATGGAACATCAATGGCATCTCGCATAACTTTATCCACAACCCCTACTTCAAGTCTGAGTTCCTGAACCGGATATTCAGTCTGTTGGAGTCTGTGACCATGGTCTTCTCGCAAACCTTTTATGATGCCGTGCATAAACGCCATCATATTGGTAACAGCGACCGGCCGGATGCCAATGGCAACACCATAGACTGGCTCTCAATTTACCGCTACGGCAGCAACGGTGAACCTGAGAATGTCTGGGCGTATACCTTCAAAAGTTATTTCAGGGACGACCCGGCGGAAATCTACCGAGAAATTAAAAAACGCAATCCTGGCCTGGCGCGCTTTGGTGTGTTTGAAATCCTCTGCTCCATCCTGCTGGTGCTGGTCGGTTTTGTGCTGAACTGGAAATTCATGCTGTTTATGGTGCCGTTTTATTACCTTGGCCACTGCCTGTCTTCGCTCAACGGCTGGTATGAGCACTGGCGCGGCAATCCTGACCTGCCGATTGCCTGGGGGGTCAGCAGCTACAGCAAGCTTTACAACCTGATCTGGTTTAACAATGGCTATCATGCCGAGCACCATTACCGTCCCAAGCACCACTGGACCAAAATGCATGAACTGCATTTGCAAATTGCTGACAAACAGAAAGAGGCTGGCGTGCATGTGATTACCTGGTCGCATGGCCTGGGCTTCTTGCAACCCAAGTAGTCGGATCTCCCAGGCATCGTGGCATGGTTCCAGTGATCGTCATGGAAACTTTTAAAGCCTGGTGCCTGCTTTAAGGCTTTATGCCCAACTTTGCGACACCTGCCCTCGCCTGGTGACAGCAATCTCTCGCTCAATGATTCATACCAAGGAGTATTTCATGCAAACCCTATCCCGCTTGCTGCTCAGCCTCTCGCCTTTTTTATTGGCCTCCTGCAGTCAAATACCTTTCATGCAGCAGACTTCTGCGCACGCCACGCTAGAAGCCAAATCGGACTCACAGGTCACCGGCGATGTAGACCTGATTCAACAGGGCACGAAAGTACTGTTGATTGCCCGTGTGGCGGGCTTGACGCCCAACTCCATACACGGCTTTCATATTCATGAAAAAGGCGATTGTTCTGCGGTGGATGCATCGAGCGCAGGTGGGCACTTCAATCCTGATGCGCATCCACATGCCTCGCAAGCAACGCCTAGCCATCATTTTGGCGACCTTCCCAACCTGAAAGCAGACAACACGGGCAATGCCATTTACCGTGCCACGCTGGAGGATGCCAGTTTGGCTGAAGGTGCACATGCACTCATTGGACATGCGGTGATTATTCATCGAGATGCCGACGATTATGTGACTCAACCTGCAGGCAATGCGGGACCAAGAATCGCGTGCGGCGTGATTAAATAATGTCCTAAACCCACAGTGCCGATACGGGATCTATCCGCATCGGCACTGTGGGTTTGATTTTAAAACGCTGTTGGTTTTTAAATGAGATAATGATCCAGTAACAGCGCGGCAAAAATCAGACTCAGGTAGAGAATGGAATACTTGAAGGTAGTTTTGGCCAGCGCATCTGAATACTGCCGGTAGAGCCTGACCACATAATACATAAACACTGTATTCAGCAGCACAGCGGACAGCAGATAAAGCCAGCCACTCATGCCGAGGCCATAGGGCATCAGCGACACCACCACCAGAATCACGGTATACAAGACAATATGCAACAGTGTGAATCGCTCGCCATGAGTGACCGGTAACATAGGCATGCCGACTTTGGCGTATTCTTCGCGGCGATACAAAGCCAGCGCCCAGAAGTGTGGTGGCGTCCAGGCAAAAATAATCAAAAACATCACCAGCGACTCTGGCGAGACGGTATTGTTGACCGCTGCCCAGCCCAGAATGGGCGGCATGGCCCCAGAAGCGCCGCCAATCACAATATTCATCGGTGTAGCAGGTTTAAGAAACACTGTGTAAATCACCGCATAGCCGACAAACGTGGCTAAAGTTAGCCACATGGTGAGCGGATTCACCCAGTAATAGAGGATGCTCAACCCTACCCCACCCAGTACACTGGCAAACATCAAGGTCTCCATTTGTGATAACTGGCCGGTAGGCAATGGTCGCGCGCGCGTACGCGCCATCATGGCATCAATCTTATATTCAATCAGGCAATTGAAAGCTGCGGCAGCCCCAGACGCGAAAGCAATGCCCACCGTGGCTGCCACCAGCACAGTGATGGGTACCATGCCCGGTGTGGCCATAAACATGCCTATCATGGCAGTAAAGACGATCAGCGCGGTGACACGCGGTTTACATAAGGCATAAAAGTGCCGCAAGCCCATTTTTGCAGCGGCCATGTGTGTCCATGCTGTTTGCATTGCATACTCCCCCTTGTTTTAATCTAATCAATGCTTCAATCTGGCATTCATGGCAACCAGGCATATTCCGAGCAGCGCAGCCCCGGCGTTATGCATGACTGCCAGCACTAACGGTAACTGCAAAATCAGGTTGGCAATCCCTAGTGCAATCTGACCCAAAACGAGCACGAGCAAGCAGCCAGTTAACCAACGCGGCATGGCTGATTGCCACACCAGCTTGACGCTGACCATGAGCCATACAAACACCAGCAGTGCCCCTAACCGATGCACCCATTGGATGGCCGTTAATGCATTAAGGTGCAGCTGTCCACCATCCCGGCTTTCACCCAAAGCCCGCGTCAAATGAAAGCCCTCGCCCGCATCCATATCTGGCCACCAGGCACCATGACAGGTGGGAAAGTCCGTGCAGGCCAAGGCCGCATAATTACTGCTGGTCCAGCCTCCCAGTAGCACCTGCAGTATCCAGACCAGCAAAGCCAGTTGCAACCAGTGCAATTGCCACGGCTTTATCGCGATACGCTGGCTGACAACATGCCGACATGCGATCCAGCTTAATACGGCCAAGGTCGTCATGCCGCCCAGCAAATGCAAAGTCACAATCATGGGTTTCAACAGCAACGTCACCGTCCACATACCTAGCATCGCTTGCAGCACAATCAGACCAATCAAACCCACAGAAAGTTGCCACGGTGTTTCCAGAGTTTTTCTTTTAGTATAAGCCAATACGCCAAGCAGCAACACTAACAAGCCCAGGCTACCCGCCAGATAGCGATGTGCCATTTCCTTCCAGGCTTTGGCATGCTGTAGTGGTTTATCTGGATAGGCCTGTTGCGCAGACACTATCGCTGCCTCACTTTGCGGCACGGTCAACGCTCCATAACAACCCGGCCAGTCGGGGCAACCCAAGCCAGCATCAGAGAGTCTGACATAGGCCCCTAGCACCACGACACAAAAGGCCACCATCGCCGCCAGCACACTTAAACGTTTAAACATCGACTATCCAGCCCACGAAGCTTTTAACAATTTGACCAAATCCTTGCGTATCCACTTGGCTTCCATCTCTGGCCCGTACTGCATCATGATATTGCCGAGCGGATCAATAAAATACACGCGGTGCGCCTCCAGCGTATTCTGTCCACCACCACTTAACAGCCCGCCCAACTCTGCAATTTGCTGCGTTTCCCCATTAATAATCAGCAAATCAGGATAACGAGCACGGATCGCTGTGGTATCGGCCTGTTGCGTGATGAGCACCCGTTGCACGCGGATCATGTCCTTATACAAGGAGACATAAATCTGCCTGAGGTCGTACAGCCGCTGCATACAAGCACTGTCGCACTCCCGTGCGATAAACACCATGTTCCATTTGTCTTGCCAGAAAGTGGGCAGCGCTTGCTGCCTGTCGCTGACCCAGTGCGTCGCATGCGCAATCGAGACCGGCGGATGAATGAGTTGACCATGACTTTTACCGCTGGGTCGCCAGTCAAACTTGAACATCGCGACCACGACGAGCAGCGGCACTGTAAAAAATACCGCTAGCAGAAAAAATACCCTGCGGCCTTTGCGCTGCTGGATCGGGTCCAAAACCACCTCTGTCAACTGTTCCTGCATGATCAAGACCGCTTTTCTATCATTTGATAAAGACCAATCATAAAACTCGCCAAGGCAAACCCAAACCACTGATAGGCATAGCTCATATGCTTTTCAATTTGCCCGCTAGGCACTTCCCATACTCTGACGAATCCGGCAGGCATTGCTGGATCCAGCTTGAGGATGACATTTGCAAACGAAAAAGGCACCTGCTGCCGCAGATAGGAGAAATCGATCACAGGTTGCACGATCTGCCAGTTTAAGCCCGCTTTATCCAACCTGAATCCGGTTTTGCTTTGTTGCCAGAACACCCCCCGTATGACTTGCTCTGCTTCAGGGGTTTGAATCTCGGGGACTTTTTGATGATCTGCAAAACCGGGCACCCAACCACGGTTCACCCAAATAAGATGCTTCTGGTCATGCAGCAAAAACGGGGTGATAACAGCAAATCCGGCCTGCCCTTGAACCACCTGGTTATCCAGAAAAAAACTGTATTGTGGTAGATAGCGGCCGCTAATCATCACTGTCTGCAAGTGCAGGGCCTCAATATGACTGGGAATATCCAGCGCTTGTGCGCGCAGCTCCACGGCATCGCCATGCGGTTTCAATGCGAGCATCATCGCCTGTTTTTGCTCAGCCTTATGCCACTGCCACAGTCCCAAGCGCAGACAACTCCAGATTGCCACCACCATCACAGCCACCACCATCCAGCGCAGACGAAAAACATAATTTCCCATGGGTATTTGCATTTTTTTGCTTACAGCCCATAATGTCATCACGTTACCGAGAGATCACATCATGTTAATTAAAATTGCCACCATTTTGATACTGATCGTCATTATTGGCAGCCTGTTTTCTGCCCTGCTTTTTTTACTCAAAGACAAACGCGGATCAGACCGCACAGTTAAAGCACTTACCCTGCGTATTGGTCTGTCTATCTTCCTGTTTCTGTCATTGGTCATCGCCGCACATTTTGGCTACGTTGGCCATACGCTTTAATCCAGAACGATGGAATCACCTAGGCTAAAAAGGGCGCTGTTTGCGCCCTTTTTAACCGTCAGAGCATGTAAACAAAGATATACAAACCGAGCCAAACCACATCCACAAAGTGCCAATACCAAGCCACGCCTTCAAACCCGAAGTGGTGCTCGGGTGTAAAGTGACCGCGAATGCTGCGCAACCAGATCACAATCAGCATAAGGGTGCCGATGGTGACGTGAAAACCGTGGAAACCGGTTAACATGAAGAAGGTCGCACCGTAGGCGCCAGACTTCAGGGTCAGCCCCATTTCGGTATAAGCGTGGTGGTACTCAGCAGCCTGGCAGCACAAGAACGTTATCCCCAGTGCAATCGTCAGGAACAACCCCACAATCAGTTGCTTGCGGTTGTTTTTGATCAACCCCCAGTGCGCCCAGGTAATGGTCGCACCAGAACTCAACAACAACAAGGTATTGATCAGCGGCAGGCCACTCCAAGTCATGGGGTGAAAGGCGGTGTTTGGTTGATAGGTTTCACCCAAAACCGTTCCACCAGGCCCCTGTGATGGCCAAGTACTTAAAAAGTCCTTGTAAGGCGTAATGTCTGGCGCGTAAGAAGCCAGATCAGGCACTGACAACACCCGCATATAAAACAATGCCCCGAAGAACGCTGCAAAAAAAGCCACCTCAGAGCAAATAAACACGATCATGCCAATACGGAAAGATTTGTCTTCCCATTTTTTATACTGCCCGGTCACGCTTTCAGTCACCACGGCACTTAACCACTTGAACATCATAGCCAGCACAATCGCCACACCCAGATACATCATGTACTTGCCAGGGGTGGCGAGGTAAGACAAGGCCGGATTTTTCATAGACCCATCCAGCCGTGTGTCTGAACCGGTGACATTAAAGACAAAGCCACTCGCCATCGACAGCAACCCGACTGAAATCAATGCCGGGTAGATACTGCCGTGCGGGACAAAATAGTGATTTTCTGAATGACTAGCCATGCATTAACTCCCTATCCTTTAATCGTGTTACTCATATTATTTATTGCTGACTTGCCGGAAAAAACGAATACGACAAGGTCATTTCTTGTACATCTTTAGGCAGTTCGGCACTGACGAAAAATCGCAGTGGCAATGCCTTCACTTCACCCGGTTTTAATGACTGCCTGACAAAGCAGAAACACTCTATTTTTTTCAAGTGGGCCGACGCTTTGCCTGGGGTCACACTGGGAATGGCCTGCCCGACCACTTCCTCATTGGTAATGTTTTTTGCCTCAAACATGACCGTAGTGACTTGACCAGGATGTACCACCACACTGCTTTGCTTGGGATAAAAATTCCACCCCAAGCCTGGCATCACCGAAGACACAAACTGCACGGTCACTTCCCGCTTTAAATCTACCACCGCATTTGTGGCCGTTTCCGCCGTATTTTTGGTTTTGCCATTGAGCCCGGTCACCGAACAAATGACGTCGTACAATGGCACCAAGGCAAAGGCAAACAACAGCGCACCGACGATGATCCATACCAACTTAAAAGCCAATTTTTGATTGGCTTGCTCCTGATCCTGTTTTAATGCCATAACTGTTTCAGCGACTGGTTTACTTCCAGATCGTAAACATTGAAATCAGGTACCAGATAATTGCCACCGCGGCTAACAGCCATGCAATTTTCCTATTATTAGACTGCTTGGGATCACTCAAAATACGTCAACCTTAAAACAAAGCCAATCAACCAAAAAAACTGGATTGACTGGCTTTTTTAGCATTTATTTAACCACCGGCTGTTCAGTAAAGCTGTGATATGGCGGAGGAGATGGCAATGTCCACTCCAGGCCTTGCGCCCCTTCCCAGACTCGGTCTGATGCCTTTTTGCCACCTTTGACACAGCTGATAATGATGTAGACAAACAGCAACTGTGACAGACCCAAGGCAAATGCACCGATACTCGAAATCATATTGAATTCGGCAAACTGCAAGGCATAGTCTGGAATCCGGCGCGGCATCCCGGCCAAGCCGACAAAGAACTGTGGAATAAAGGTCACATTGAATGAAATGGCCGTTAACCAGAAATGCAATTTACCCAGTTTCTCGTTATACATATGGCCTGTCATTTTTGGCAGCCAGTAGTACACGCCCGCCATAATCCCCATGATGCCACCCGCAAACAGGGTGTAATGGAAATGTGCGACCACGAAGTAACTGTTGTGATATTGTGCATCGGCAGCCACGTCTGCCAGCACCAGGCCCGTCAGACCACCGACACCGAAGAGGATAATCCAGCCGACCGTGAACAACATCGGGGTTTCAAAGCTCATGGAGCCTTTCCACATGGTGCGAATCCAGCAGTAGAACAGTACCGCCAGCGGTAAGGAAATTGCCATGGTGCTATACATAAAGTACAGCAGCGCAGGCACAGGCATCCCTGCCGTAAAGAAATGGTGCGCCCAAACAACGACCGCCAAAGCGCCAATCGCCCACAATGAATACACTTGCGCTTTATAGCCATACATAGGCTTGCGGCTGAAGGTTTGCAGAATCTGGGGGATAAAGCCCCAGACGGGCAATAGCAGAATGTAGACTTCCGGGTGACCAAAGAACCAGAACAAATGCTGGAACATAATCGGGTCACCGCCACCGGCAGCGTCAAAGAAGTGTGTACCAAAGTGACGGTCCGTCAGCAACATGGTCACCGCGCCGGCCAGTACAGGAATGGTGGCAATCAGCAAGAAAGCGGTGATCAGCCAACCCCAGGCAAACATCGGCATTTTCATCAGGGTCATGCCAGGCGCACGCATGTTGTAAATCGTCACAATAATGTTGATTGAACCCAACACAGACGAAATACCCAGCAAGTGCACCGCAAAAATGGCAAAGTCCACACCAATGCCGCCTTGCACAGACAGCGGCGGGTAAAAGGTCCAACCGGTGGCCAGCGCGCCATCCCCCACCCCAAACAATGCCAGAGTGAAGGGCAACGTCAGCAAGATGGCGGAAGGGGGTAAAATCCAGAAGCCCCAGTTATTCAAGCGTGGCAAAGCCATGTCTGGCGCACCAATCTGCAACGGCAACATCCAGTTGGCAAATCCGGTTGCAGCAGGCATCAACGCTGCAAAAATCATGATCAGTGCATGCACGCCAATTAACTGATTAAAGAACTCGGGGTTCATCAATTGCAGTCCGGGCTTGAACAACTCGGCACGGATACCAAGAATCATGCTGCCACCGACCAGGAACATAATCAGTGAAAACGTCAGGTACATGGTCCCGATATCTTTGTGGTTTGTCGTCGTCAGCCAACGCATGATCCCGGTTGGGTGATCCTGATGCTCGTCATGATGTGCTACTGAAGTAGTACTCATAGTGCTCTCCTAAATCAATCGCTTAAATATTTATTCACGGGCTGCTTTAACTTGCGCTGGCTGCAACACGGCATCCACTGCCGCCGCGTTACCCAAGGCATTACGCTCATAGGTGATCACCGCTGCAATTTCCGTATCGTTCAAAGTTGCCTTCCAGGCGGGCATCACACCCTTGCCATTCAGCACGCGGTCAAGGTGGCTATCTTTCTGATATTTGCCATCAGAGCCAAAAATAGCGCCCGTCGCAATTTTGCTGCCGGTCAAGGCCGGGAATGCAGGCGGCAAGCCAGCCCCGGTCACCTGATGGCAGACGGCACAGTTTTTCTCGTATACCACTTTACCCTGCGCCACCAACTCATCCTTGGTCATTTCTTTCACATCATTCGCGGCTTTTTGCTCATCCTGTTTTTTGTTTGCCCACTGCGCAAACTCTTCTTTGGAAACCGCATTCACAACCACCGGCATATAGCCATGCCCCTTGCCACAGAGTTCTTTGCATTGGCCGCGGTAGACGCCTGGCTTCTCGACTTGCACCCAGGTTTCACGGATAAACCCAGGCACGGCCACACGTGACGAGCCAAACTGTGGCACCCACCAGTTATGCAACACATCAGAGGCCGTCATCAAAATGCGCACCTTCTCGCCGACAGGCAACACCAGCGGATTATCGACTTCAAGCAGGTAGTGCTCGCCTTTATCTTCCTCGTTATGCATTTGGCCGTTAGTCGTCGCCAGATTGCTGACGAACTTGATGCCCTTGGCATCGCCATCAAGATACTCATATTGCCAGCGCCACTGTGACCCGGTAATTTTGATCACCATGGTCGATTGGTCTCGCGTGTCTTCCATCATCACCACGCTGTGATAGGCCGGGATACCCATGATGACAAAGTCAATCAACAGCAGGATCGCAAACGGGATCAAGGTCCAGAAAATTTCTACGGCAGTAGAGGGAGGGTTATCGGCGACAGGTTTGTAGCCTTTGCTGTGACGGTGGGTCACAATCGAGTAAATCATGATTGCCAGCACCACCACAAAAATCACGGCAGTAATCAGCATGAATTTATTATGTACGTGGAGGGTATCCAAAGCCATTGGCGTGACTGGCTCTGGAAAATTCCAGGTGTAGTCAGCATGCGCACTTAAAGACAAAAACCATGCAACCGCACCAACCCCGAGTTTCTTCATCCCTTGCATCTAATCGCTCCAAAATCCAGTTATCTAGTTTTTAGAAGTGTTCGTTTGAGATGAGAGGCCAGGGCTTCGCGTTGCGCATCATCCATGGTATCTCGACCAAACTCGACTTCTTGATTATGGGACCCTATCCACAGTGACGTCTTGCCGTTCTCACCTTCCCTGAGCGTTATACGGGTCCAGTAGCGCTGAAACCGAACGTGTTTTATTTTCCCCAACACACTTTGTTCGATTTCAATATGATCCTCAACGAAAGTGATTTTTTCGTAGTCACCGCTATGACGCAGCACCACCACAAACGCCAGAACCACCATCACCAATTCCAAGCCAGCAAATGGCAACACCATCCAGGCACCGATATGCAAAAAAGCCATGGCAATCAGCCCCGAAAACACGCCCAAACTCAGCAACAACTTCAACACACTTTCCGATGAAGCCGAGGCATTTGGCCTGGTAACGCATTGTGTTTCGCAAATAGATAACATGTTTGCCAACCCAGAATTCAGCTTGTATCAACCAAATTACGTTTAGTTACAAATTTGTTACATGTTGTAAATTAGCACAAGATAATCGCAGTGACAAGACAAAAAATGCCCGGCGCCAATGTCATCAATGTAAATTTATGAATAGCCACGCTTAACAAAAAAACACTCTCACTCTACCAATCTCACAATTGCAATCCCCCTCACAGCCCCTTAAAAACGCGGCAAAGCAATTCAAAACCTTGGTTCTGCCATCAAGATAGTTGTGCTCACCCGCAGCGCAAAATGTCACTTAAAAGCACAATCAAGAAAATATTCCGGTGGGTGTTGTCACATTTTTGTTGTTGCTTAAGCCACCATTCATGATTAAGCTAAACAACTCTCGGAACAGAAATGCGCTCCGGGTGACGTGCGCAAAGCCTCAAACCTTGGCGCATTCAAAGCAGTTTTTTGTGTTGATTGATTAGAAATGCCAGTAGCGGGACCGCCGTCCACGAAAGTGTATTTTTAGTTTTAAGACCGGCCCCACTGCAAGCAGCAATGAATGATAGCCATCATTTTTGACGGGGACCAAACACATGGGCATACAGCATATTTCAGCCAACAAAGTGCATGCTGACGACGAGTTTTTAATTCGCAAAGTCCCCATCCACATCATTCCAGACTGGCTACACTCCGGCGTCACTGACATCCACCTCGGTGGCCGCGCCAGCCTGTTTTACGGCATTTTCTTTGCAGCAACAGGCATCCTGTTACATACCATCTTCGCTGAAAACTATTGGTTGTTAGCCGGGCTCACTACCGGCTTTTTCCTGCTAGGCCCATTTTTGGCCATGGGGCTATACGACCTCAGCAGACGCATGGAGGCAGGCGAACCGCCAGCCCTCACGCCCACCCTCACCGCCTGGCTACCCAACCTCATCAACATCACTCTGTTTACCGTGTTGCTGGTATGTTTGTTTTTAAGCTGGGTACGGCTCTCCATGACCATTTTTGCGCATTATTTTCATGGCGCACTACCAACATTTATCGATGTCGTCATCAATGTTTTCACCTTCAAACAACCGGTTTTCCTGTTAGTTTACTTTGGCACTGGCGCCTTGTTTGCCGCTGCCATTTTCAGCATCAGCGTAATTGCCATGCCACTTATGCTAGACAGAAATACCAGTGCCTGGACCGCCGCGATTACCAGCTTACGCACCTGCGCCCGCAACCCTATCCCCATGCTGCTATGGGCTTTTTGTATTGTCGTGCTAATCGGTTTTGGCCTGGCGACCAACTTTTTAGGTTTAATGCTGACCATGCCCGTGGTTGGACACGCAAGTTGGCATGTCTATCGGGATTTGATTGAGGTAAAAAATTAATCCACTCGTTAAAGTCCATATCCAGCGATATAGATATAGTCTCTCGTAAAGCAAAAAGGCTTAGATTTTCATCTAAGCCTTTGAAATTCATACTATTTTGAGTCTTTTCTGTACTTATTGATACTATTACATGGTGCGGGATCCTGAACCGAATATTGCGTTTCCAACCAATATTTAAGCCAGTCTAAATAAATTAAAAAATTTGTTACCCACAAACTTACCCCACTTTGGTAAAAGTCACATCAGACTTATTGAATTAACTAACTCAAAATTGGTATGTGCAATGCTAAGAGGTCAACATCATCATCTTGCAGATAAGATGATTTATTAATCCCTGTATTTTTTGCCATTGTCATCAACTTTACTCGCATTTGCTGATTCAAGATCTTACTTTTTTTGTTAGTAGATCCATCATTCTTGATAAAAACTTCACAGTGGGTTTTGTTAGATTTATTAGCTGTATCGTAGATTCTAAGTGCAGCCGACTCACCCTCAAAATCTGCCGTCAACCCTCGGAGCTCTTTTATTGAAAAGCAAATGAATCCAAGATACTTTCTTGAATCCCTCTGCCTACCATCTTGCGATACTTTTGGAGTTTGCCGTGTAGGCAAATATCCTAATTCGTGAATTTTATTTTTGGACTTACTCAAACTTTTATAATATCTTTGAGAAGATAGCCCGGAACTTATAATATCCTCAAAATATGAATCACAAAGCTCACCTGGCAAAGGCTTCTCAACATGAGGAGGGGTATAAACCCATCGAGCAATAGTTTCTGAGTTTATAACAGGTCCAGCAGACCATTTCCAACACACAGAATATTGCTCACATTCCCCATTTGGATCGCATTTGAGAATATATTGAGGTCGCTTACCGTTTCCCTTTATCTGACCAATTGCGCAACACCGCTCGTATAAGTCTTTATTCCTTAATCGCAGCGATATTGTCGATAGCCTCCGGTAAAGCCTCTCCAAGCTTCCAAGTGCCTGATTTATAGTTTGTTCCATCTGTCACAGTCCAAATATGCTCGCCATCATCTTCAAAGTCCATAGTTGCATAGGCTTTACCAGAGCACCAAAAACCGCCCAATCCACCATGTGAGAATATCTTAGGGCTTGGCCTAGGCAAACCTGAGTTAACGATAGCAATACAAGTACCCAAAGCCATTACTATTGCCTCTCTTGTAGGAGGACTGCTTTCAGGCCCATTCCACCCTTCATGAACTCTGGTGAATGGTTCTAAAGCCTCAGCGAATTTGCGCACCTCACTCCAAATAGGCGTTAATTGAAACTTAGGAGCTGAGAGCGAGTTGTTCGCATTCGTTAATTGCGGTCTTTTGGATAATTGATGAGAAATTGGACCAGCAAAATAATTATTATCACTGGAAGTAACTGCCGTTGTTCCGTATTCACTTATTGAAAAATATTCTGATCCAAGGCTAGATGTGCTTGAATAACTCATGATAATTAACCTTATCCATATTAATCAACTTTAATCCTTCGTCACTTAATAAGTCCTGAAGGACCATTTTATTTTCATCATGTAAATGACATGCAATCGCAGTTAAATCAGCAATTTTGATTTCAGTTGGTGAGTCATGATCAAACAATACACTCAAACAACGATGTTGACCCGTTATCCTGAGTGCAAAATCATCTCCTTCAGTTATCAAATCCATATTAAATGAATTCAAAATCTTGTTACCGGCATTAGATTTTGAAAACCAACCGTTATGAGTGTGCCAGAGAGAGTTTCTTTGAAAAATAGATTTTGGAAGCAACTCTGAATCAGACCTTAATAAGACTGAAACTACATCGGCATCATCTTTATTCCATCTAAATACGTCAGAGTACTGAAGCCCGATCGCAGAAATTGAGAAATTATTTTCCAATGGAATTTGAGACGCCAGTGTAAGTGAATTTATCACAACTGATTTTACGGTATCCCATCTATCGTATACAGAACAACTACAAGAGTAAAACTCAGGTCGTAAACTTAAAGACCACTCTGGCTTTCCTTCAGTTGAGACGCGAAGAAAATCATAAAGATCAAATGTGCTCTGTTCAAAGTTGGCAATATTCTCACCAAAATTTATCTGAAAACTGGGAGATACCCGTTTTTCATTAAAGTGCTGTGAAAGTTGTTCAGTTTGGGAGACTTGAGTTGCGGATTTTCCCAACAGTTCTGGACTTAAATGCTGCGACCATTCAACTGCTAACGCCATCAGCTCAATAGCGTTATTTTTTGATGCCAAACGAACTCTTCGATGAAGATTATTTTGCAAGTCCATTTTTAAATCTTCAGGCCTAGAGCCTCTATAAGAATTGGCTGACTGTAAGCCAGAAAAAGAACATTACAAATTTCACCCTTAAATTTCATATATATATATTATTTATTACTTTTGATAAATGGTCGTATTTATCCAAACAATATATACCATTATTAAGCATACATGTAGGACACTAATAATAACGCATAATTCTATTAACATGAATATTTGTGCAATTGATTGCACAATGAAGAGTAGCAACATAAATGTTATGAGTAATATCGTCGCAATTAATACAAGCTTTAAAACGAGCAATGAAATTATCACTCCTCTTTTGAAGTAAAGAACTACTGCTCATATTTGAGACAAACAAACAAGGTTCACTAATGACTTCAGATATTGAAATATTAGAAACCGCTGAACCAAAGCGTATTAAACAGCTTCGTCTAGAGATTGCTAAAACCATTCCGAAATTCCCTAATGACAAAGCCACCTTACAATTGCTTTTAGATAAACCACTAGGTTCTCTATTAATCAATTATCTAAACTGGGCTAGTCGACTCGTTTCAATTCGTCGAAGAAAAGTTGTAATTGAACCAACTTTGACAGCTGATCCTCGGTGGAAAAGATTATCTTCTGATACAAAAATACTTTTACAAAAAGCTGAACGTAGGGAAAACTTAAATCTTCATCTTTCACTAAAAGTGTTACGTAATGGTTTCACTCCTGCAAGCTCAGGGGTTAGCCCATCTACTGACAAATGGGCAGATAAAGATTTTCTGATTAATACTATGGGTTACCATCATCTGCATCTTAGTCAAATTTTAGAGCCTGCGGGGTATTTCAAAAGAACAAATGACGTTCTTTTTGCTCAAGTAACTAAAAGTACATTTCATGCTATAGGTTTTTTTGATCACTCTGTATTTGAGTCTCCCGATCCAGAAAACTTAAAAATGTCCGCTGAGCGTGAGCGTTTATGGAAAATATACGATGAACGAAAATCGTTTAGTAGAGAGCCAGGAGTTGTTTATGTATCTATGCCAATTACAACTTCGGGGCATAGTTTGAATCATGTGCGACTAGCAGGTGATTTTGCGAGGATCATGTATGACATCGACCCGAAACTCGACTCACTATCTTCACGCTCTGAGATATTTCCTGATGTAACCCATGAAGCCCTCAAGGCGATGAAGTTAAATTGGAAAGTAATATTCATGAATCTTGGGTTATTTGATAAGACAACTTCATCATTTCATGTGCTCAAGTATGGTGAATACTAAATCAAAATTTACTCTCACTTATGCTTTATCTGCTGGTTTTGCGTTGCGTAAAGCTGTATCAGTAAGTGCCACGGGGTAACTCCCATAGGGGTAAATTTTGTTACCCCGTAAGTTACCCCTGTAAATTGCGGGTATATCAAGCGACAGTATGATATGAAAAAAGGCCTAGATTTTCATCTAAGCCTTTGAAATTCATACTATTTTGAGTCTTTTTGGTACTACTTGAGAGTACTTCTTGGTGCCGGGAGCCGGAATCGAACCGGCACGCCTTGCGGCGCTGGATTTTGAGTCCAGTGCGTCTACCAGTTCCGCCATCCCGGCATGGGATATAATGTTGGACATCAAAGACCGCTATTATAACCATAATTTTGACTTATGAGAACTCTAGATTTCGATTTTTATCTTCCACCCCACCTGATTGCCCAATATCCGTTACCCAATCGTTCAGAAAGCCGCTTGCTGGAGGTCAATGCGCAAGACGGTTCCATCAAGGATAATTTGTTCAGGCAGATTGGCGAGCAGTTTGCCGCAGGCGATGTGCTGGTCCTGAACGATACCAAAGTCATCAAGGCCAGATTGTTTGGCCAGAAAGCCACTGGCGGACAGATTGAGGTGATGATAGACCGCGTGCTGTCGCCGCAAGAAGCTTATGCGCAAATCAAATCATCCCGCTCCCCAAAGGCAGGGAGTATGCTGCACCTGGCGGGCGAGATGCAGGCTGAGGTGCTCGGCAGGGTGCAGGATATGTTCCATATTCGCTTACTTGGCGAACAGTCGTGGTATGACTTTTTGGAACAGTATGGCCAATTGCCTTTGCCGCCGTATATCGAGCACGCGGCAGATGCGACCGACGATAGCCGCTACCAGACGGTGTTTGCCAAGCATGCGGGTGCAGTGGCCGCGCCAACTGCGGGGTTGCATTTTGACGAGGTGCTGTTGCAATCGCTAATGGATAAAGGCGTCCATGTGCGTTATGTGACGCTGCATGTGGGCGCGGGGACGTTTCAGCCAGTGAAGGTAGACAATATCGCCGAGCACCATATGCATAGCGAGGTTTACCATTTGCCGGAAGAGACCATCTCTACCATCCTCGCATCCCGTGCTGAAGGCAAACGGGTCACAGCCGTGGGCACCACTTCATTGCGCACGCTGGAAAGCGCAGCTCATGCAGGCAAGTTGTTTGCGCACCATGGCGACACGGATATTTTTATTACGCCAGGATTTGAGTTTAAACTGGTAGACCGTTTGATCACCAACTTTCACCTGCCTAAGAGCACTTTGATGATGCTGGTCTCGGCATTTGGCGGTTACGACTTGATGCGTGAGGCGTATGCGCACGCCATTGCCCAGTCTTACCGCTTTTTTAGTTATGGCGATGCCATGCTGATCACGCGCAAGTAATCCGCCCAGCATTAAACTTGCAGACTAAAATAACGTCTATTAAACACTGATAAAAACTAGGATACGGAGATATGCAATTCATCCCAAAAACTTTGAGCGGCCTGGCACTGCTATGCCTGACGCTCACCACCCAGGCCGAGATTTTGCCTGAGGCAGAAATCGGCATCAAAATCCCGCTGGCCAAGAAACCAACCACACGCCCTATGGGCGTGGCCTACTTGCCCGCCAACCAGCATTACTACATTGCCGATGGCGGCCTGGCCCCCATGGGCAGCGAGTTTGAAGCGCCCATCTCCAAGTCTGAAGTGCATACGTTTACCGGCGACGGCAAGTATGTGCAGTCAGCCAAACCGGGGTTTGATAACCGCTCGCTCTATTTCAACCCCAATAGTGGCAAACTGGAGATCATCACTTACAACATTTCTAGCGCGGTAGGCTTTTTGCCTAACACAGGGATTTTCAGCCTGGACGTGGCCGAGACTGGCGAACTGCTGGGCACTTCGGGCGAAATTTCGCAATTCAACCCCGCCTTTGGCGATGCGGCTACCATGCCAAGTTATGACCCAGTGAGCAAACACTATTTCGCCAAGCAAGAGCACGGCAATCTGGTGTTTGTTGTGGACACCAAGCAGCGCGAAAAACTGCAGGAGATCAAGCTGGACTTTGCCAAAGCCAAAGTAGCCCACGATGATGTCAGCGACCATTTTGTCGCCTTCACCGGCGTGGCGGGTAATGAGCTGGCCTTGCTAGACGTAGACCATAAAGCCGTATTGATTTTTGACTTGAACGGGCAATATGTGGGTAAAAGCGCCTTACCCGCTACCATGAAACTGCGCTCACAAAATCACTTTAATGGGCTGGGATACACCAACGGCATGCTATTCGTTTATCACGAATCGGAAGGCGAGTTTGGCACCTATTACGGATTCAAGGTGGTCAAGTAACCCATAAAAAAACCGCGCTGATTCAAGCGCGGTTTTTTGATTGCTGGCAGGCACACGTTACCTGTAAAGTACTTTTTACTGGCTGCTGGTCATATTCACTTTGATCACTTGCGGCGATGGCGTGTAATGCCAATGATTGCGCCAGGCACCCACCACTAAATTCGGATAGTCCGGCTTGCCCAGACTGCCGTTATATCTACCCAAGGCCCGGTAATAATCGCCGCGCTCAATATCCAGATAATGGCGCAATATCGTGCAGCCATAACGCAGATTCAGGCGCATATCAAACAGATTGTGTTCAGGCGTACCAATAGACTGCACCCAGAAAGGCATCACCTGCATATAGCCTCTTGCGCCCACGCTAGAGACTGCATATTTTTTAAACCCGCTTTCAACATGAATCAGACCTAACACCAACTGCGGATCCAGCCCGGCGCGTGTGGCTTCATAATGCACGGACTTGAGAAAATCTTCACGGTAGTGCGCGTCTGGCATGCGCTTGGCCAAGCGGGCTGACATTTCTTGCAACCAGACTTGTGCCGCTTGCTCGGAATCAAAAATCAGGCGCGGCGCCGCCAGGTCACTGACGGATTTTTGCATCACAGCTTTAACGCTATTGGCCAGCGGCTCTTCTTTTTGATTGCCCGCCATAGAAGGCGCCGCCCACAGACAAAGGCCGGTGACCAACAAGGCAAACACATAAAAAAACACTTTTTTCATGTTGCCTATTGTAATCACAAGCGGCGTGCGGTGGACGGGCAAAAAGAGGGATTAAATCCCGCTAATTACTCAGCAAGCTTGCGCTGCAAAAAGGCCAAACAATCAGCCACTTGCAGGTTTTGTGCCTCAGCATCGGTGCGGCCTTTGTATTCCACCTTGCCTTCAGCCAGGCCACGGTCACCAATTACCACGCGGTGCGGAATACCCATAAGGTCACTTTCTGCAAACATGACCCCCGGACGCTCGCCACGGTCATCGAGCAAGACATCTACACCCGCCTGTTGCAGTTGCGCATAGAGCTCAAACGCGGCCTGTTTGACGGCCTCACTCTTATCGAGGCCGATCGGGCAGATCACCACCGCAAACGGTGCCATGCTCAAGGGGAAAATAATGCCCTTGTCATCATTGCCCTGCTCAATCGCTGCCCCCACAATCCGTGACACGCCAATGCCATAACAGCCCATTTCCATCACTTGTGATTGGCCGTTTTCGTCCAGGTAAGTCGCCTGCATGGCTTCTGAATACTTGGTGCGCAATTGGAAAATATGGCCGACTTCAATGCCGCGGCACAAACTCAGCGTGCCTTTTCCATCCGGGCTGGCATCGCCTTCTACCACATTGCGGATATCGGCCACGATGGCTGGCTCAGGCAAATCGCGTCCAAAGTTGACGCCCGCCAGGTGAAACTTAGGTTTATTGGCGCCACAGACAAAGTCACTCATCAGGGCCACGGTTCTATCGGCCACCACGCGTACATTGGCATTCACGCCAACCGGGCCAATAAAACCAGGTGGGCAGTTCAGGTTGGCGCGGATTTCTTCTTCTGTTGCCAGTCGGAACTCTTTCACGCCCTCTACCTTGCCGAATTTCACTTCATTGAGTTGATGATCACCGCGCAACAAAGCCAGCGTAAACACATCATCCACCAGCAAGGCCACTGACTTCACGGTTTTGCTCACAGGCACTTCCAGCAACTTGGCCACATCTTCACACGTGGTCTGCTTGGGTGTATCCACTTCACGCATGGCTTCTGTGGCTGCGGCACGACTGCCAGTCGCCACGGCTTCGGCCAGCTCTACGTTAGCCGCGTAATCAGATTGCTCGCAATAGGCCAGTGCATCTTCACCACTGTCTGCCAGTACGTGAAACTCTTGCGAGCCATCGCCACCAATGGCGCCTGAGTCGGCTTTCACGGCGCGGAACTTGAGGCCCAGGCGAGTGAACACATTGCTATAAGCCGTGTGCATGGTGTTGTAAGTGTTCACCAGGCAATCGACGCTGGTATGGAAAGAGTAGGCATCTTTCATCAAAAATTCGCGGGCACGCATCACGCCAAAACGCGGGCGAATCTCATCACGAAACTTGGTTTGAATCTGATAAAAGTTAAGCGGCAACTGTTTGTAACTACTGATTTCCTTACGCGCGATGTCAGTAATCACTTCTTCATGCGTGGGGCCAAAGCAGAAGTCACGCTCGTGCCGGTCCTGAATCTTGAGCATTTGTGGGCCAAACACCGCCCAGCGGCCGGTTTCCTCCCACAACTCTTTAGGCTGCACGGCTGGCATCAACAGCTCCAGCGCCCCCGCCTTGTTCATTTCGTCGCGCACAATGTTTTCCACCTTGCGCAACACGCGCAAGCCCAGCGGCATCCAGCTATACAAACCGCTACCCAGCCTTTTGATCAAGCCGGCACGCACCATCAGTTTGTGGCTGATGAGTTCAGCGTCTGAAGGGGCTTCTTTTTGGGTAGCAATGAAAAATTGTGAGGCGCGCATAAGAATAACTTTAATTAAAATCCGAAAGCGCGATTTTAGCCTTATTCGCTGGCGGCGTCATCCGCGCCTACTCGGCTGTCGCCTCTTTTTGCTGTGGCCGTTGCAAGATCGGACTATCGGTAGGAATGTATCCGTCTTTCCAGGTCGCCATCGGGATGATGGTGGCCGGATAGCCGTTATCGTAGAACCAGCTATCAACCGCATATTCAGCCTGATTGGCCTGCTCACGGATGACAGCGGCCGTATGTGGCCAGCCGGTTAGAAAAAACTTGCGGGTGCGGGTATCCAGAATGTCATGGTAACGGATCAGGCCAGCTTGCTGCATCAGTCGCAGATAGGTCGTACTGTTGATGGCTTCGTCGTTGCAGTCTTGTTGATGCAGGTATTCACTGTTGTTAAACGTCCCGGCGCGGTCTGCTGCAGTACCAATTTTGGTACCGACCATGTCCTCCAGCAGGCCGATGGCTTTTGCAATGGCCTCGCGCTCGGCCTCTGCATTCGATGGCAGCGGCGTAAATAGCTGCTCGACATTGTCCCATTCGGCAGAGCTCAGGCTCAGCACGTCTGACTGGACACAGCCCCCGCCCTGACAAATCTCAAAAGCTTGCAGGGTGGGGGGACTGTGATAAATACGATAGATGTCTTTGAGATCGGCCTGTGCTGGCATCGCGCCCGATAAGCAGGCCAATACAAAACCGGAGAACAGGTATGCGCTAGAGAATAAGGACGCGGTTAGACAACTCGTTACGCGGCACAGCTTCGGGCGGAAAATACGCTGCCAAATGTTGGCCAATGGCCTGAATACCGTAAACCACACCTGCTTCAAACTGCCCACTTCTGAACATCCCTTCCATCTGCTGGCAAATCTGCTGCCAGCCTGCTTGCCCCACCTGCCGATGAATACCGCGGTCGGCGACAATTTCAACATCCTGATCGGCCAGACACAGGTAAATCAGTACGCCATTGTTATGCTCGGTATCCCAGATATTCAAATGACCAAACAAGTGAATGGCGCGTTGCCTTGGGGTGAGCCCTCGCAGGATAGCATAGGCAGGCAAGCCAGATTCAATCACCACGCGTATTTCACCGGCATGATGGTGTTCATTTTGTGAGATAGCATTTTCAATATTGGCCAGCGCCTGTGCAGAAAACAGCGCCTTGACCTGGCGAGGATGGCTCCAGGCATGCTTAAACCAGCGTTTGAGAGGATGAATGGGTTTCATGTGTTTAGTTTACCAATCGCCGGAAGCCCCGCCGCCGCCAAAATCACCGCCACCGCCACTGAAAATATCTGGCCCACGGCTGCCGCCTGAGTAGCCGCCAAAGCCGCCCGCAGAATACGGCATACCACTGCCACCACGCCCACCCATGGCCAGTGTAAAGACAAATGCCGCCAGGCCGACCAAGCCCATGACCAGCAAGGTGGCCCCCAGGAATCCTGCCAGCACACCCAACGCACCGCCGGTCACCAGGCTGCCCGGAAAATCCCCTAACATGCTTTTGAAAATCGCCCCGGCGATAATGGCGGCAAACATCAATATCGGCAGCATGGTCATCCAGCCATCCGCATTTGAGTGATGCGAGGATGATTTATCCGCTGCGGGCAGTTGCTCGCCTTGTATCAGCTTAATCAAGGTATCTGTGGCCAGATTCAGGCCGTTGTAAAACTGTCCCTGCTTGAAGGCCGGCGCCATTTGCTCGGCAATAATGCGCTTGGCAATCGCGTCAGGAATCGCCCCTTCCAGCCCATAGCCGACTTCAATGCGCATTTTTTTGTCGTTTTTGGCGACGATCACAATCACGCCATCATCCTGCTTATCGCGGCCAATTTTCCAGGCTTCGGCCAGGCGAATGCCAAATTGCGCGATGTCTTCTGGCTGCGTGCTGGGCAAGATCAGTACCGCGACCTGCGAGCCAGCTTGCTGTGCAAACTGGCTCAGCTTCTGGTTCAGGGCCGCTTGCTCTTCAGGACGCAAGGTCTGCGTCAAATCGGTAACCGCAGCCTGTAAAGCAGGGATAGCAACCAGATCTTCTGCATGGCTGACCAGCGCCATGCAGAACAGGCACCAGGTAAGAAATAATACTCTTAAGCGCAAAGCCACCCGCCGTTACTTGCTGTCACCAAAATCGACTTTAGGCGCGCTAGAAATGGCTTTTTCGTTTTCTACCGTAAACGTTGGCTTGGGCTGATAACCAAACATCATGGCGGTCAGGTTGTTCGGAAAGCTGCGTACGGCGACGTTGTATTGCTTCACGGATTCGATGTAACGGTTACGCGCCACGGTGACACGGTTCTCTGTGCCTTCCAACTGCGCCTGCAAGTCCCTGAAACTGGCATCTGCCTTCAGGTTAGGGTAGTTTTCTGACACCACCATCAAGCGTGACAAGGCACTGGTCAATTGACCTTGGGCCGCCTGAAACTTGGCAAACGCCTCCGGATCATTCAGCAGCTCTGGCGTCACTTGCATGCTGCCGACTTTGGCGCGCGCCTCGGTCACCTCAGTCAGTACTTTTTCTTCATGGCTGGCATAGCCTTTGACTGTCGAAACCAGGTTAGGCACCAGATCGGCCCGGCGCTGGTACTGGTTAAGCACTTCAGACCAATTGGCTTTAGTTTCTTCATCCAGGCTTTGGAACTGGTTATAGCCACACCCAGACAGGCTAAGTGTGGCAGTCAGCAACAACAGAGTGAATAAACGGCGCATATTTGAGACTCCAGTCTTCAATCACTTAAAAATATTTGGTGGTGACGGGCTTGCCACGATTGGTTAGCCACATTCAAACACTCCACAACACTGCAATAGATGCGGCCAAAGAAGTGTTTATTCAAGCCATCGGTTCGCTTTTCTTTGCCAGTAACAGGCACAAGTCCTGCCATACCTCACGCTTGAGCGCAGGTGTTTGCAACATCGCGGCTAAGTCATGCGTCACCACACACCACGAGTCACCCACTACATGCAACTGACCACGCACGGCTGCGATCTCGGCATGTTGGGCATTTAAAAACTGATTGGCGGCCGCCAGGCCAAACAGCACACAAAAGCGGCTGCTGACCTGTGCGCGTTGCAACGATTCATGAGTCACGGTCACCTCATCAGCAGGTAACTGCATGGCTTGCATGATGTTTTGCAGCAATTGCTGGCTGGGGGCGTCAACGGGGCGGGGCGAATAGATCAGCCAGGGAGACTGAATCAGCGTTGCAACGCTCTCGGCTGGTGTCTCAGCGGCGATATCCTCTACAGGGTTATCCACCTCAAGCGCCAGCACTGGCGCGTCAAGCGACACGCTGTGCATGGGGGCCTCTTCAGCAACTTTTGTATTCCAGTTGGAGGGGGAAACATGTGCTGACTCCGCTGTAGCAAGCCCTTGGGCCATGGTTGGCGACTCAGTGACAGGTAACTGGGGAGCGGTCTCTGTCACATCTGGAGGGACCGCTTTTTCTGCGACCAGGCTCACTTGCTCGCCCACAGACACAGGCGCTGTTTGCGGCATGGCAGCAGCTATCTCCAGCACTGGCGGCATGCGCACATGCCATGCCGGCAACAACTCCAGTTCACGCAGCATATCGTCACGGGTCAAGCTCATCATGCCCTCCTGCTCATAAGGCCAAGCCCATCAGCACCGCATCCTCGCGGCCGCTCTTGGTCGGATAATAATTGCGGCGTATACCCATTTCGCAAAAGCCCATCGTCTCATACAAGGCAATCGCGGACGTATTGCTGACCCGCACCTCAAGAAACATATTGGCCGCCTGATAGCGACGAGAGATGGCAATCATCTGCGCCAGCAACGCACGCCCCAAACCCTGCCCCTGAAACGGTTTTGCTACACTGATGTTGAGCAAGTGGGCTTCATCCAGCACCATCATCACCAGCGCATAGCCGACCAACTCGCCCGCCAACTCCATGACCCAGGCGCTATGGCCCGCATTGAGGGAGTCCTTGAAATTGCCCAGGGTCCACGGATGACTGTAAATGGTGGGTTCGATACGCATCACGGCAGACAGATCCTGCTCTGTCATCGGCCTGAAACTGGGTTGAGAATGTGGTAATGCGCTCATATGGCCCTTACAAGGTCTGGCCTTGCGCACGCTCGGCGGCGGTCAGCGCCACCCGGTTGCGCACATACAAAGGGGCCGCCTCATGGGCTGCCTGCCCTTGCCCAGCCACAAACAATGGCTGCGCCAACGCGAGCATGGCACTGGCTTTAGGCAAACATTCAGGGGCAAATTCACTCACCTGCCCTGCATATTGCGCGGACAAGCCCTCGGCAAACACCCGCCACCCCGAGCCCGCCCCCAGCCAACCTTCGCCCGCGATCGCAGGCACCTCGTGTGGCTTACACACCACCGGCGGACTCACCGCCAGCCACTGATCCGTTTCGCGGATAAACGCAGCATGATAGACCTCGCCCATACGTGCATCCAGGCACACCAGCACCTTCTCGGACTGTGTTTGCTGCCATGCCGTCTCTGCCACGGCCAACACCGAACTGACACCAATCACAGGCAGGTTAGCGCCAAAGGCTAAGCCTTGTGTCACGCCGACGGCAACACGCACACCCGTAAATGCACCTGGCCCCATGCCATAGACGATGCCATCCAACTGAGGCAACTTTACGCCAGCCTTCATCAATAAATGTTGGATTTCCGGCAAGATGCGTTGCGAAGCGGCAGGGCCGGTGACTTCATCAAACGTCAATAACCCGGCCTCGGTTTGCAGGGCCAGAGAAAGCGTTTCGGTGGAGGATTCGATGGCAAGTAATTTCATGGTACGCAGATTAATAACGATGCTTTTCCTCAGGAAAACACCCGGTCTTTACGGCGTGCACATAACTCTCCACCGCGCCCTGCACACTGCCGCCCTGTTGCAAAAAGTTTTGCACAAACCTGGGCGCTTTGTAGTCTTGCGGCGCTTTGTCGGCGGGGCCAGTATAAATGCCCAACAAATCTTGTAATACCAGCACCTGGCCGCTACAGCCTGCCCCGGCGCCTATGCCTATGGTAGGCACCTGAATCGTTTGCGTAATCTGCGTCGCCAGAGCGGCGGGCACCATTTCAAACAGCACCATACTGACGCCGACGGCGGCCATCGCTTGCGCATCGGCCAGCATGGCGCGGGCGCTTTCTTCTGTCTTGCCCTGGATTTTATAGCCGCCCAGCTTTTCAACGGATTGCGGGGTAAAGCCAAGGTGCGCACAGACCGGCACACCGTTTTCAATCAGATAGCGCGCGGTTTCGACCATGTCTCCACCGCCCTCGATTTTGACAATATGCGCGCCTGCCGCGAGTAGGGTTTGTGCGTTAGTGAGCGCAGTTTCCTTATCATGCTCATAGCTGCAAGCAGGCATGTCGCTCATGATGACCGTATGCGGCGCGCCTCTGGCGACCATACGGGTGTGGTAAATCATGTCTTGCATGGTGACGGCGAGCGTGTTGCTGCCGCCTTGTATCACCATGCCTAGTGAGTCCCCGACCAGCAATACATCCACTCCCGCCAATGCCAGCAACTTGGCAAAGGTGGCGTCATAGCAGGTCAGCATGGCAATCTTCTCGCCCGATCTGGCCCTGGTGATCAGAGTATTCAGCATGTCGTTATGTCGTCTTAAAAGGCTGCCCGCAAAAAGCACATGCGTCGCAGCAGACCCGCATCAGAAATTAGGATTAAAGTACTCGCGGCTGCTCTTGATCTGGCTTATGCGTTCGATCAGCAAATCAAAGGCTTCCGGGTCTTTAATGATATTGAGCTTTTCGTTGTTGACGATCAGCAAAGGTGAAGCATCATAAGCATGAAAGAATTCACTGTAAGCCTCAGCCAGGCGCGCAATATACTCGCGCGGCATGTCTTGCTCATAGCTGATATTGCGCTCTTCAATACGATCCATCAAGGCATCAACCGGGGTTTGCAGATAGACCACCAGGTCAGGCTTGGGCGCCTTCAGCTGCAAGTGCTGGTAAATTTGATGGTAAAGCGAATACTCTTCATCATCGAGATTCAGGCGCGCAAACAGCGGGTCTTTTTCGAGAAAGAAGTCAGACACCGTAGGCTGGCCAAACATGTCACGCTGCGCCATGTCCTCAATCTGCCGTGAACGCTGAAACAGGAAAAACAGCTGCGTAGGCAAGGCATAGCGTTGCGCATCCTGATAAAAGCGGGTCAAAAAAGGATTGGCTTCGGCTTTTTCGGAGAGTAACTCTACCGAAAACTTGTCTGCCAGCATGCGGGCCAGCGTGGTTTTGCCACTGCCAATAGGACCTTCAATGACAACATAAGGAAAGCGGGTAAACATGGAGATTGCTCGTCTAGCGGATTGAATTCGGATCCAGTTTGCGCACGTCGTCGTGCTTGTTTGTTGTCAACCATTCTACAACACTCTGCCCGGATGGCAGCACAAAGTCCGGCACAATTTCAGCCAGCGGCACCACCACAAAGCCGCGCATATGCATGCGTGGATGCGGCAGGGTGAGCAGCGGTGAATCCAACTGCATGCCGTCATAATCGAGCAGATCCAGGTCCAGAATCCGTGGCGCATTGGGAAAAGGGCGCTCTCGGCCAAACTGCTGTTCTATCTCCAACAGCAATTGCATGAGGTGTGGCGCCTCAATCTCCGTCGCCATTTGCACCACGGCATTGATAAAGTCTGGCTGGTTATCATACCCCACAGGGGCGGTGGCATAGAGGCTAGAAGCTTGCAGCAGCGTCAAGCCTGGCGTATGCGCCAACACCTCAATGGCTTTGCTAACCTGCCGCTCCGGCTGCTGCAAATTGCCGCCCAGGGCAATCAAGGCAATCGCCATCAGGCCAGGTCTCCACCCGCCGGTTTTTTCTTGCGTGGCTTGCGTCTACGTTTTTTCGGTCCGCTTTCCGGTAGCAGCATGGCGGTACGCTCTTCTGTCCCGGCATCGGCAAAACGCGTCCACCAGTCACCGATTTCTTGCGGCAGCTCGCCAGAGGCACAGCGCAACAGTAGAAAATCATAGCCGGCGCGATAACGCGGATGCGTGAGCAAGGCATATGGCCGCTTGCCCGAGCGCTGTTCAAAGCGCGGCTGCATGGCCCAGATTTCTTTCATGGTGGTCGTATAGCGATTATGAATCGCCATCTTCTCGGCTTGCTTGTCGATGACTTCGTTCATCGCCTCATGCAGCGCAGGAATCATATGTTCGCCACGCTTCTGGTTTTCTTGCCAGGCAAGCAAGACTTCATGCCACAACAAGGTTGCAAACAAAAAGCTGGGGTTGGATGACTTGCCGGACGAAATGCGCTCGTCGGTATTCTTAAGCGCCAGCATGACAAACTTCTCGCCCATGGGCTGCTCAAGTATCACATCCAGCAACGGCAACAAGCCGTGATGTAACTGTTGCGCACGTAAAGCATTGATGCTTTCAATGGCATGCCCGGACAAGAACAGCTTGAGCATTTCATCAAACAAGCGGCTAGGTGGCACGTCTTCAAGTAAATCGGCCAGCTTGCGAATCGGGGTCTCGGTATCTCGCTCCAACTTCAAGCCCAGTTTGGCTGACAAGCGCACGGCGCGCAACATACGCACCGGGTCTTCCTGATAACGCTTGATCGGGTCGCCGATGATACGCAAGGTTTTGGCACGAATATCGGCCACCCCATTATGAAAATCGAGCACTTCCTGCCGCTTGGGGTCGTAATATAAAGCATTGGCGGTGAAGTCGCGGCGCACCGCATCCTCTTCTATGCTGCCAAACACGTTATCGCGAATGATACGGCCACTGTCATTGGTTTCAGCATCGCCCTCACTCAGGTGATGCCCGCGAAAGGTAGACACTTCTATAGTCTCATGCCCCCATAACACATGCACCAGCCGGAAACGGCGGCCAATAATACGCGAACGGCGGAAAACCTTATGCACCTGCTCAGGGGTGGCATTGGTTGCCACATCAAAGTCTTTGGGCGGATGATCTAGCAGCAAATCGCGCACTGCGCCGCCGACGATATAAGCCTGAAACCCGGCCTTTTGCAGCTGGTCGCAAGTTTTGAGGGCCGCCTGGCTGATATGTTTCTGGTTGATTTTGTGCTTGCCCGCCTGGATGATTTGTGCCGCTGGCAATTGAGTGTGTGTATTCGCGCTGGCACGCCGACGGAATACTTTCTGCAGTAATTGTTTAATCATTATTTTGCAATTCGAGCGTCAGCCTGCGCCGCGCTACAGTTTATGTTGGTTATTCCACAAGACATCCGGCACACCCGCATGCCGGTTTAAGGTACGACAGAGGACAAACAGCAAATCGGACAAACGGTTCAGGTATTGCAAGGCCACGGGCGTCACCGGTGATTGCGCATGCAAGGCATGTAACACCCGCTCGGCACGCCGACACACCGTACGCGCCAGATGACACACCGCAGCTGCCCGACTGCCGCCTGGTAATATAAACTCTTTTAACGGCGTCAATGCTTCGTTCCAGGTATCCAGCGTCATTTCCAAAAACGCGACACGGCCAGCCTGCATAAACGTATGCCCTGGCATACACAATTCACCGCCCAAATCGAACAAATCATGCTGTATCGCCAGCAGACTGTCACGCACATCCTCAGGCAAGGTTTCAACCAGCAACATGCCTAACACCGCATTCAGCTCATCCACGTCACCCATGGCTTCCACGCGCAGATCAGACTTTGCGACGCGCGTGCCGTCGCCCAGCCCGGTCGTACCGCTATCGCCAGTACGCGTGTAAATCTTGCTCAGCCGGTTGGCCATCCCTGTCACCCGTATAAAATCCGATATAATCCAGCCATTATAAATCATACCGTGCCATTTCGATGTGCTCAGCGATTGCAGTCAACGCCCCAATCGGGGTCATGGATTCAGGGGTCGGCGGCCTCACCGTCCTCAAACACTTAACCCGCCAGCTGCCACACGAGCATTTCTACTACTTTGCTGACAGCGCACATGCGCCTTATGGCAACAAAACGGCAACAGAAATTCAGCAGCGCTGTTTTACCATCGCCGACACCCTCATCACCCAAGGCGCCAAAGCACTGGTCGTCGCCTGCAACACCGCCACTGCTGCTGCCATCGCAGCCATGCGCGAACGATATTCACTCCAAATTATCGGCATGGAACCCGCCGTCAAACCCGCGGCAGCGGCCAGCAAAAACGGCATCATCGGCGTGCTCGCCACCACTGGCACGCTTAAAAGCGCACAATTCGCCGCCCTGCTCGAGCATTACGGTCAAGGCGTGCAAGTCGTGACACAAGCCTGCGTGGGACTGGTAGAGTGCATAGAACAAGGTCAGCTGGATACCCCGCAAACCCTGGCACTTCTGCAACAGTACTGCCGACCGCTGATGGCTGCAGGCGCAGACACCATAGTGCTGGGCTGCACACACTATCCGTTTGTTAGAAAGCAGATTCAAGAGATTGTGGGGCCCGAAGTCACCTTGATTGATACCGGGGCAGCTGTTGCCAAGCGTCTACATCAGGTGCTGGAGCAAAAGCAGATACTTAATGCAGCTATGGAAGCTGGGGATTTTGTGTTTTTGACCAGTGGAACAGAAGAAACTCAGCAAGTAATGCAAGCCTTGTGGAGCAACTCGGTTTAGCTGATTACGAATAGGGACATCCTAAAAAAGTAATTTTTTATTTATCACTTAAAAGACTCTTCAACTCGTCGCATTCACAGACTACTCTTTCGCCTCTCGTCGAGTCACTTTCTGGTGCTGGTCCCCCAGAAAACAACCAAAGAGGACGACACCCAGCCATCACGGCCTTGCGGCTCCCTTGCGTTGCTCAACAAAGTAAGCGTTCACGAAACTCGTCCTAGCAGCCTGCACACCCCGCAAGCTGCCGCGGAGCTCAGACAGTCGCTCCCTTGTTTCTTACTTTGTCTCCGCTACTCAGCGTGATGGAATGGGATTTATCTCGCCAAAGTTGCATCGTTGAAGTTTGGACGGTTTGAATCTCCAATTCTTTTGTTGAAACAAATGACGGTTGCGCTCGCATGGTGTTCGGGGTCCCCATCTGCCGCGCCGAGTAGCGCAGACAAAATAAGATTAAGCGAGCGGCTGTTCGAATCCCGCGGTGGCCTGCGTTTTGTGCAGGCCGCTAGGATGAGTTCTGCGAGCGCTTATTTTGACGAGCAACACAGGAAACAAGCGGAAGCTGGGGTGCACTTTCTTTTGGTTACTTTATCTTTGGGCAAGCAAAGAAAAGTAACTCGCCTACAGGCGAAATAGAAGTATGACTATCCAAAGAAATATCCATTTGTACTTCCAACATATGCAACGTTTGCTCTTTTATTACAGCCAAACCAACCCTTCGCCTCGCCTGGATTCCAGCCTCCGCGGAATGACGCAGAAATACCAAATGACTTTCCTAAAACTTCTAAACTACGCAACAACCCCACCAACAAAAAACCCACGCGCTGCGTGGGTTTTTTTGACTTAATGGTGATGCACCTGTGTGCCGGGTTTCAACCGGTATTTCGTCCCGCAGTACGGGCACGAGACCTCTCCCGTTTTCGCCACATCCAGAAACACCCTGGGATGTGATGCCCACAAGGCCACTTCTTTGGTTGGGCAATGCAATGGCAAGTCTTTGCCGTCTACTTCAAACTCTTTGACATCAGACATTCAAACTCTCCAGCAAACAGGCAACAATTCATTAAACCAGGGTCAGCCAGTGAGCGTACTTGGCGTTTTTCCCTTTAACCACATCAAAATACATACTTTGCAGCTTTTCAGTGATCGGACCACGGGTGCCTTCGCCAATGGCGCGGTTATCCAGTTCGCGAATAGGCGTCACTTCAGCGGCAGTGCCGGTGAAGAAGGCTTCGTCAGCGCTGTAGACTTCGTCACGCGTAATACGTTTTTCAATCACTTCCAGGCCCAGCTCTTCTTTGGCCAGGTGGATGATGGTGTCACGGGTAATGCCTTCCAGCGCAGAGGTCAGGTCTGGCGTGTACAGCTTGCCGTTACGGATGATGAAAATGTTTTCACCGGAACCTTCAGCCACGAAACCGTCCACATCCAGCAACAGCGCTTCCTGGTAACCATCCTGCGCCGCTTCCTGGTGTGCCAGGATGCTGTTCATATAGTTGCCATTGGCTTTGGCTTTACACATGGTGATGTTGACGTGGTGACGCGCAAAAGAAGACGTTTTTACGCGAATGCCTTTGGTAATCGCCTCTTCGCCCATGTAAGCACCCCAGCTCCAGGCGGCAACAATGACGTGAGTAGATAAGGTTTTGGCAGAAATGCCCATGGCCTCTGCACCATAAAACGCCATTGGGCGCAGATAGCCAGAGTCGAGATTATTCTCACGCACAGCAGCTCTTTGGGCTTCGGAGATGGTCGCTTTATCAAACGGCATTTTCATGCCGAGGATATGCGCACTGCGGAACAAGCGGTCTGTGTGCTCTTTGAGGCGGAAAATCGCGGTCCCCTTGTCAGTTTTGTAGGCACGCACCCCTTCAAACACGCCCATGCCATAGTGCAGGGTGTGGGTTAATACATGGGTGGTGGCGTCACGCCAGTTGACCATTTTGCCGTCGTACCAGATAACGCCGTCACGGTCTGCCATCGAACTCGGTATTGCCATTTAAACTCGCCTTTAATCCGTCAGTCATCAAAAACCAGTATTGTAAACTAATCTGCGCGCTTTTCGCCTATGCTAGAATCCATTTCAATGATGATTTACAAGGATTTTTTGCATGCCTGTGCGATTTAAGTGGCTTTATCTGGTGTTCTCGCTATTGAGCATGCTGCTGGTGGCTTGCCAGCAGGGGCCTTCTGCCCGCTTTATTGGCACCGACCTGACTGGTACCCAGTTTGGGCAGCCGCTGTCTCTGACCGATCACACGGGCAAATTGCGTCACATGAGCGACTTTAAAGGCAAGGTCGTGGTGATGTTTTTTGGTTACACGCATTGCCCGGATGTCTGCCCCACCACCATGACCGACCTGAAAAAAACCATGCAATTACTCGGTGAAAAATCCAACGAAGTACAGGTGCTGTTTGTGACGGTGGACCCGGAGCGCGACACGCAAGCGGTATTGGCGCAGTTTGTCCCCGGCTTTGATGCGCGCTTTATTGGCTTGCGCGGCACCCCAGCTGAAGTGGCGGCCAATTTGAGCGAATATAAGGTGTATGCCGCCAAAGTCAGCGAGCCGGGCAAATCGGGATACACTATGGACCACAGCGCAGGCTTGTATGTGTTTGATAAGACTGGCGCACCGCGTGTTTACGAGGGCTATGGCGAGAAGCCAGAAAATATTGCGCATGACCTCTCGTTGCTGTTATAGCCATGCTGAACGGAATGATTCCCCTCAAGCGCATCAAGAACGATTTTCATTTATGTTTCTATTTAAAATATCATTTAAAATCAAATAGTTACATAAAAATTTCAATTGCATCAATTTATTTTTGCTGTATGATGGCTAGCATCTGAAACGTGCAAGGAGCCGTCATGAAGGGCGACAAAAAAATCATAGAGATACTGAACGACTTGCTGGCAGGCGAGTTGTCCGCTACCGATCAATACCTGATTCACGGTGAAATGTATGCCGATATGGGCCTGGGCAGCCTGGCAGAGCATAGCCTGCATGAATCGCTGCACGAACGCGAACATGCACGTGCCTTGATACAGCGCATTCTGTTCCTCGAAGGCAAACCAAATCTGGCCAAGCGTGAATCACTCAATATTGGCAAGGATGTAAAATCCATGCTGGAGTCTGACCTGGCGTTGGAATACACCGTGGTCAAACACCTGAAAAAGGCCATGGAAGCCTGTGAACAAGCGCAAGATTACGTCACCCGCGAAATGTTGCTGGTGCAACTCGAAGATACCGAAATGGACCACGCCTACTGGCTGGAAAAACAGCTCAATCTGATCAAACTGGTGGGTATTGAAAACTACTGCCAGAGCCAAATGGGCAGCAGCCCTTCTGCCGCATAAGGAGTATCACGCATGCAAGGCGATAAACAAATCATCAGCACCTTGAACAAGGTGCTTAAAAACCAACTGACGTCTATCAACCAATATTTTTTGCATGCGCGCATGTTCAAAAAATGGGGGCTCGAGCGACTGAATGACTACCAGTACAAACAATCCATCCGCGTCATGAAAGAAGCGGACGAGGTGATTGAACGCATTCTTTTTCTGGATGGCCTGCCTAACCTGCAAAATCTGGGCAAGTTACTCATAGGCGAAGAGGTGGTGGAATGCCTGCAGGGCGACCTGAGCTTTGAAAAAGAAGTGCAGCGCCCGCAACTGGTAGAGGCGATTGCCGAAGCCGAGAAACTGCAAGATTACGTCACACGCGACTTGTTGACCGAGTTGCTTGAAGCGTGTGAAGAAGCCATCGACTGGCTGGAAACCCAGCAAAGCCTGATCGAAGACGTGACCCTGCCGAACTACCTGCAATCACAGATCGCGTCTGATTAACTGGATCTTTTCAACGAATCATCGAATTAAGCCGCGAAAGCGGCTTTTTTTATGGCTGTAAGGAAACATATCACGCTTGACAAAGTCACATGAAATGATAATAATTATCATTAGTGAACTTAATTAGAGGCAATATGTACGTTTGCGTGTGTAATGCAGTCACAGAGCGACAGATTCATCAAGCAGTGAAGAACGGCGCAAAAACCGTCAAGCATTTGAAAGATCAACTGGGCGTAGGGGCAGAATGCGGCAAATGTGCCAGCTGTGCCAAAGCCTGTCTTAAAGAGGCGCATGCAGAACAACATCCGGGCCTGGTGAAAAAGTTAATTCAATTGACACCTGTACAATTAGGCGCAGCCTGATTACATACAGTTTCAAAAAAAGAGGCTATCAGCCTCTTTTTTTATCGCCAGCTTTTGGCGAACACCAGCCTTCAAATCAGTATCTCCACTCCTCCCAGAAGTGAGCCGAAAACAAATCGCAGCTCTGCACTCATCTAAGTTACTTTTAACCACACTACTTGTTAGCTGGCGTTTAACTCGTGCTCCAGAAGATACCGAATCGTCCTGCTTAACATAGGGATAGTACGTTTCAGTGAAAGGTCAGGATTCCTGATTAACCGGATAGTAAAGCCTTCAAACAAAGAAGCTATCAAATTACAAGCGGTATCTAGCGCCTCTTCTGAGATGTTCATTTGCCGTTGCATCATTCCTTTACGAAAATAACTTTTGATACTTTCCATGGCCGTGGCTTCTGCGCGGCGGATGATATTGGCAATTTTTGGATTGCGTGCGGCCTCGGCAATCACCTCCAGCAATAAGGGCGCATCTGGATCATAGAAAGTATCCAGCGCAGCCGTTTCAACGTCAGCAATCAGGGCATCAAAGATATCACCGTCGCCCCGGTTTTGCTCAACACGGTTAGTAACATTCAGTATTTTGAGCAAATCTTTTTCCACGATCGCCTCAATAATGGCCTCTTTATTCTCAAAGTAATGATAGATGTGCCCAACACTCATGCCCGAAGCTTTGGATATCTGGGACATGCTGGTGCCATGAAAGCCCTGGTTTCTAAAGCACTCAGTCGCGGCCGTCAGCACCTGGTTGCGCCGAAGGTCCGCACGGCTGTTCTGTATGTTCGAGAGGGACATGACTTCTCCTGTCATCATTAAAAATAAAAGTTGCTTTTTTAGTATTCTATATTAGAATGATCATTCAATCTAGAATGAATACTCAATCTAATTTAAGTCACCCTGAAAAAAAACCATTTTCATGGCGGTACTTAAAAGGAGAATCCTATGAAACCTACATTACAGAGCATGCGCTTGGCGACGGCATTTCCGGTATTGCTCGCTTTATGTGAATTACTTACCGGCTGCCATCAGGGCGCTGCCCCTGCACCGGCAGCCCCTCCGCCAGCAGAAGTGGAAGTCATCAATCTCCAGCCACAATCGGTTAACCTGAAAACCGAGTTACCTGGGCGCACTTCCCCCTTTCTGGTTTCGGAGATCCGGCCGCAGGTCAGTGGTATTTTGCAAAAACGCTTGTTCACCGAAGGGACAGATGTCAAGGCGGGCCAACAGCTGTACCAAATTGACCCTTCCACATACAAGGCTTCATTAGACAGTGCGCAGGCAAGCCTGAATAAAGCCCAGGCGAATCTTGTGGCTGCAAAAAGCAAGGCTGAGCGTTATCACGAGCTGGCGAGCATACAAGCCGTGAGCAAGCAGGATTTAGAGGATGCGCAATCAGCGCTGGATCAGGCGCAGGCAGAGGTAGATTTGGCGAAGGCCGCATTGCAAATAGCAAAAATCAACCTGGCATACACCAGCGTGCTGGCGCCGATTTCTGGACGGGTGGCGAAATCGAACATTACACCAGGCGCCCTGGTGATTGCAAACCAGGAAACCATGCTGACCAACATCCAGCAGCTTGATCCCATTTATGTCGATGTGACCCAGTCTAGCGCTGATCTGTTGCGGTTGCGCCATGACTGGGAGAGTGGCCGCCTCAAGAAGGCAGGAGAAAATCAGGCCGAAGTGAAACTCGTCCTTGAGGATGGTAGTACCTATGCACTGACTGGCAAGCTGGCATTTGCAGACATTACCGTAAGCCAGTCGACAGGCACCGTGTCGCTGCGGGCCATATTCCCCAACCCCAAAGGCGTACTGTTACCGGGCATGTATGTGCGCGCAGTCCTGGAACAAGGCGTTGCAGAAACCGCCATCCTGGTGCCACAACGAAGCGTGAGTCGCGACGCCAAAGGGGATCCTGTCGTGTATGTGCTGGACAAGGATAGCAAGGTGCAACTCAGGAATATTCAGGCGGACAAGACGCTGGATGGCCAGTGGGTGGTACGCCAGGGCCTGAATGCAGGCGACAGACTGGTAGTGAATGGGCTGCAAAAAATACGGCCTGGAATGCCGGTAAAAATTGTGTCGACCGACAAAAGCCGCACAACCAAGCCAATATAGGGAGTCATCATGTCTAAATTTTTTATTGACCGCCCTATTTTTGCCTGGGTAATTGCGATCGTGATCATGCTGGCAGGCATACTCGCGATCCGGTCATTACCGATTGCGCAATACCCGATGATTGCACCGCCTGCGATCTCCATCACGACCACTTACCCGGGCGCCTCGGCCAAAGCGGTGGAAGACAGCGTCACCCAGGTGATCGAGCAAAAAATGAAAGGGATAGACCACCTGACCTATATGTCCTCGACCAGCGACGCTTCAGGCAGCGTCACCATTACACTGACCTTTGACGCGGGAACCGACCCGGATATTGCACAGGTACAGGTCCAGAACAAGCTCGCGCTGGCTACCCCGCTTCTGCCGCAGGATGTGCAAAAACAAGGCGTGCAGGTCGCCAAAGCTTCCAATAACTTCTTGATGGTGGCTGCGTTTATCTCAGAAGACAACAGCATGTCGAGCATCGATCTGGGGGACTATGTCGGGTCGAATGTCCAGGACATTATTAGCCGGGTGAATGGCGTAGGCGATACGCAGGTTTTTGGGACCAAATATGCCATGCGCATATGGCTGGACCCAGCCAAGCTGCACAATTTTGGGCTGACGCCTGCCGAAATCAGCGCGGCGATCACAGCACAGAACGCCCAGGTGTCAGCAGGCCAAATCGGTGGCATGCCTGCCAAAAAAGGGCAAGAATTAAATGCCACGGTGACGGCGCAAAGTCGTTTGCAAACACCCGAGCAGTTTGGGCAGATTTTATTAAAAAGCACCGCCAATGGGGCTGCGGTCAGATTGCAGGATGTCGCCCAAATTGAACTCGGTGGCGAAAGCTATGAGGTTGTCGCTCAATATAACGGCAAACCTGCAACAGGGCTGGCAATCAAGCTGGCAACCGGCGCCAATGCGCTGGAAACGGCTCAAGCCGTCAAGGCTAAACTGGTTGAGCTGGAGCAGTTTTTCCCGGCGGGCATGAAGGCGGTGATGCCATATGACACGACCCCCTTTGTCAAAGTCTCCATCGAGGAAGTCATCAAAACGCTGGTAGAAGCCATCATCCTGGTATTCCTGGTGATGTATCTCTTCTTGCAAAATATCCGAGCCACACTTATCCCGACCATTGCCGTGCCTGTGGTTCTGCTGGGGACATTTGCCGTGTTATCCGCTACCGGATACTCGATCAATACGCTGACCATGTTTGCCATGGTACTGGCGATTGGCCTGCTGGTAGACGATGCCATTGTGGTGGTAGAGAACGTCGAGCGGGTGATGCACGAAGAGGGGCTGTCTGCCAAGGAAGCCACCAGTCGTTCCATGACGCAAATTAGTGGGGCCTTGATCGGCATCGCCCTTGTGCTCTCGGCGGTATTCGTCCCCATGGCATTTTTCGGCGGCTCTACCGGCGTCATTTACCGGCAATTCTCCATCACAATCGTATCGGCCATGGTGCTTTCAGTGCTGGTAGCCCTGATTCTGACGCCTGCCCTATGCGCCACCTTACTGAAACCACACACCAAGACACACAACCCGTTGACGGGTGCTTTTAAGGTATTTAACCGTGGCGTGGAACTTACAACGCAAGGCAGTCAATCCGTGGTTGCCCGTATGCTGCATCGACTTGGCCGCTACGGACTGATTTATGCGCTGATTGTTGTCGTGATGGCGCTATTATTTGTCCGTTTGCCACAGGCTTTCTTGCCTGATGAAGACCAGGGCATCCTGTTTACGCAAGTGATCTTGCCTGCCGGGGCAACAACAGAGCGCACCCGGGCAGTCCTAAATAAGGTAGAGCAGCATTTCCTGTCCGAGCAAAAAGAGGCTGTCGCATCCGTGTTCACGGTGTCTGGCTTCAGCTTTGCAGGGAGTGGCCAGAATAATGGACTGGCCTTTGTCAGCTTGAAAGACTGGTCAGAGCGCAAGCGACCTGACCTGAAAATATCAGCGGTGATCGGAAAAGCCATGGGCAAATTCTCAACCATTAATGAGGCCATGGTCTTTGCATTCGGCCCGCCAGCCGTGGTCGAGTTAGGAAATGCTTCTGGTTTTGACCTCCAGTTGCAAGACCGGGCAGGCCTTGGGCATGAAGCCCTCATGCAGGCACGCAACCAACTGCTGGGGATGGCCTCGGCGAATCGGTCATTGGTCGGGGTGCGGCCAAACGGGCAGGAAGACTCACCAGAATACAAGCTGGATATTGATCAAGCCAAAGCCAGTGCCCTTGGCATTTCCATCGCGGATATCAATTCAGTGCTTTCCACCGCCTGGGGGAGCACTTACGTCAATGACTTTATGGACCGCGGCCGGGTCAAGCGCGTGTACCTGCAAGGGGCCACTTCAGCACGGATGGAACCCAAGGATTTTGATCAGTGGTATGTGAAAAATGCCAGCGGTGAAATGGTGCCATTTTCCTCATTCGCCAGCGCACACTGGGCTTATGGGTCACCCAAGCTGGAACGCTATAACGGTCAATCCTCGTTAGAAATCCTGGGCGCCCCGGCACCCGGGCATAGTACCGGCGAGGCGATGGCCATCATGGAATCATTGGCGGCAACCCTGCCTCCCGGCATCAGCTACGAGTGGACAGGATTGTCATACCAGGAGCGCATGACCGGTTCACAAGCCCCCGCGCTGTATGCTTTATCCCTGCTCATTGTGTTTTTATGCCTCGCCGCATTGTATGAGAGTTGGTCCATTCCATTTGCAGTCATGCTGGTGGTGCCCCTGGGGGTCGTCGGCGCCTTGATTGCAGCGTCCATGCGGGGACTCTCCAACGATGTGTATTTCCAGGTTGGCTTGCTGTTGACGATAGGCCTGTCGGCCAAAAATGCCATCCTGATTGTGGAGTTTGCGAAGGAAAAAATGGAGCAAGGTAAAGAGATGACAGAGGCCACATTAGAGGCGTTAAGGCTGCGCTTCCGGCCAATTATCATGACATCGCTGGCCTTCATTCTTGGCGTGCTACCGCTTGCCATTTCGACTGGCGCAGGCTCTGGTGCCCAAAATGCGCTGGGCACAGGAGTGATTGGCGGCATGCTGACAGCCACCGTACTGGCCATCCTGTTTGTACCGCTGTTTTTCGTGGCGGTACGCCGGGTATTCAAAGGCTAAGGCGCTCATTAAAAGGAATAACGAAAATGAATAAATCACGCTATCCCATTGTGATTGCCAGCCTGCTGCTGGCAGGCTGCATCAATATGCAACCAAACTATGAAAGGCCTGCAGCACCGATTCCTGCACAATGGCAGCCATCGTCAGGCCAAGCAAAACTGACGGGAGACACACTCTCGGCTGAATTGGGCTGGGAGCAATTTTTTACCGACAACGAATTGAAAAAGTTGATCCGGCAGGCGCTGGAAAACAACCGTGACTTAAGGGTCGCCTCGCTCAATATCGAAAAGGCGCGTGCCCAATATCAGATCCAGCGGGCGGCCCTGTTTCCCAAGGTGAATGGCACGGTCAGCGGGACCAATCAACGGATGATGCTGAACTTGCCGACCGGACCCATGACATTTAACAGCCACCAGTACTCGGCAAACCTGGGATTCTCTTCCTATGAGATGGACTTTTTCGGGCGCATCAGCAGCCTGCGCGATCAGGCCGTGTATCAATACCTGTCAACAGAAGAGGCCAAGAGAAGCGCCCAGATCAGCCTGGTGTCTGAGGTGGCGAACGCCTACCTGACATTGGCCGCAGATAGTGAAAACCTGGCACTGTCACGGGAAACCTTGCGCACCCAACAGGCGACTTTCGACTTGAGTAAACGGCAACTGGCTTTGGGCAGTATCAATGAGCTGACACTGCGGCAAGTGGAAACCAGCGTGGAATCTGCACGAGTCAATGTCGCCAAATATATGACCCAGGTAGACCAGGATAGAAACGCGCTGGCACTACTGGTGGGTGAGCCTCCAAATATCAATCTTGAACAGGTGAACAACTTGCGGGGCGTCTCCCAAACCGCCAGCCTGCCTGATGGCCTTCCCTCTACGGTCTTGCAGAACAGGCCGGACGTGCTGGAAGCAGAGCGCACGCTTCAGGCCAATAACGCCAATATTGGTGCGGCCAGAGCAGCCTTCTTTCCGACCATTTCATTGACGGCATCCGCCGGTTTGGCCAGCCCGGAGTTGGGGAGCCTGTTTAGCGGCAATAACCATGTCTGGAGTTTTGCACCGCAAATCGTGCTACCCATCTTTAATGGCGGGTTGAATAAGGCTAACCTGAAGGTTGCCGAGGTGAGCCGGGAGATTAGCGTGGCGCAATATGAAAAAGCGATTCAAACCGCGTTTAAAGAGGTCTCTGACGCGCTGGCATTACGTGCCACGCTGGAAGAACAATTGTCGGCACAAACGGCGCAGGTGAATGCCACGCAAAGAAGCTTTGTACTATCACGCGCCAGATTCGAGAAAGGCCTGGATAGTTACCTGACCGTACTGGATGCCCAACGCAGCTACTACGCTGCGCAACAGACGCTTATCAGCGTCAGGCTGTCCGAAGTCTCCAATCAGGTGACCCTATATAAAGTCCTGGGGGGCGGCGCATTCTGACATCAGGAGCACAAAGGAAACGCTGGCGATCGCCCCCTGACCCGCCAGCGGCCTGGCCATTCGCCTCACGGACCCCTTTTAGTCACTCAGGCACAAAATCATCCAACATTGCCCCTAGCCAGAGAGGCTGGGGCAGCATACCATGTCAGCAAACAGGTAATCCTCATATGCAATCCCCAGATGACAGACACATCGCACGCCACTCTTACCCCATATACACTGGGGCTGTTACTTCTACCGCCCCTGCTATGGGCAGGTAACTTTATCGCAGGCCGCGCCGTCAGCCATGAGGTGCCGCCCGTTGCTTTATCCCTGATCCGCTGGGGCCTGGCATTTTTATGCTTGCTCCCTTTTGCGATCAAACCGTTTTTGCGTGACCGCGTCCACTACCTAAATTACCGCTGGCATGTGCTAGGGACCGCAATGACGGGCGTACTTGCATTTAATCTGCTGGTGTACTGGGGCTTGCATAGCACCAGCGCAACCAACGGGATTATCCTGAATTCGTTTATTCCCTTTCTAGTCGCAATCTTTGGCGGGTTGTTTTATCAGCAACGCTTATCGACCCGTCAATTGCTCGGGCTACTGATTTCATTGATCGGGGTCCTGACGGTCGTCTCGCATGGCGATATACAAGTGCTGCGATCGCTGGCATTTGCTCCTGGCGATATGATTATTTTTGTCGCCATGATCTGCTGGGCGTTGTTTACCTTGTGGCTGAAACAGATTCCAGCGTTTATTGACCGCACCGGGCTCATGTTATGCCAGGTTCTGATTGCGCTGATTTTATTGTTACCGCTCTATATTTGGGAGAAGCAGACAGCCGTGACAACGATAGGCCATGTACAAACGGTCTGGTCACTGCTTTATATTGGGATTTTTCCTTCGGTGATTGCTTTCCTGGCTTATGCCAAGGCTGTCACATTGGTCGGCTCGGTGCGCGCCAGCGTGTTTATTCATGCCATGCCGATTTTTGGCTCCTTACTCTCCAGCGTATTATTGAGCGAACCCTTTCATGGCTACCAACTGGCAGGCATGCTGACGATTTTTTGTGGCATTGGACTGGCGAACACCGGCAAGCCACACTAAAAGCCTGATGAATCAAGCCATGCGATGCAGGATAGGCGACAGGGCCTTTAACGCTTTCTCAGCATGTTCGTATTGCGGAAACAAACTGGCCTGCACCGCATAAAACCTGGCTGAATGATTCATTTCTTTCAGATGCGCCATTTCATGGCACACCACATATTGAATCACATGCGGCGGCGCCTGGATCAAGCGCCAGTTCAGGCGAATCTGCTTGCGACTATTGCAACTGCCCCAGCGGGACTTGGCATTGGAAAGTCCGACACCGCTCACCTGCTCGCCCATCTGGGCGGCAATCAAGGCAACGCGGCGTTTAAAATCAGGCAAAGCCTGCTGCGCATACCATTGCAGCACTTTGCGCGCGACCCAGTCGGGATTGTTGATAAAAGGTGAACGGACCAGCAACTTGTCACCTTCGAGCGTGACTGCCTTGCTGGTGGGATGCGCAATCAGGGTCAGCACAATATCCTGGCCCATAAACAACAGTGGCTCACCATCCAGCCATTGCATGGGGGCCACTTGGCTGGCCTCACGCAGAGCCAGCTTTTGCTGTATCCAGCTGGATTTTTCCTGCAAAACTTGCTGCAATTGCGAGGCAGAGATGCGCTTGGGCGCATGGACCACCAAGCCCTCGGCCGTGATTTTAAGGCCTATGGTTCTACGTGCCCGCAGATCCAGCTGGTAAGCAATCGTTTGCCCATTTGGCAGTTGCAACTGCTGCGTGATCACAGATGCTGCATCTCCGTTTCAATCCATGTTTCGACTTGCTGATTCAGTGCATCCGGCTTTAGGCCGTTGGTGGCGATGGCTGGACCGATCACCACCTGAATCACGCCTGGATATTTAAGGATGGAGTTTTTACGCCAGTAGCGGCCTGCATTGTGCGCCACCGGAAGCACTGCGGTTTGGGTATGCGTCGCCAGCCAGGCGCCACCAATATGATACTTGGCGCGGGCACCGGGGGCGGTACGTGTGCCTTCAGGAAAAATGACTACCCACAAGCCACGCTTGAGCCGGTCTTTGCCGTGATTCACTAACTTTTTAAGCGCTTCGCGGCCACTGCTGCGGTCAATCGGAATCGAGCCCACCGCCCACAAACCCCAGCCAAAAAACGGGATCATCAGCAACTCTCTTTTGAGCACCCACACTTGCGGCGGCAAAATGGTTTGCAGGGCAATGGTCTCCCAGGCAGATTGATGTTTTGCCAGAATAATACTGGGCGTGGCCGGAATATGCTCACGGCCACTGACTTCATAACGCAGATTGCAGGTGACCTTCAGCCACCACATCACCGCATGCGCCCAACCACTGACCCAGCGTGACCGCGTCACCGCGGGCAGCGGAATCAGCAGGATTGCCAACAATGAAAATGGAATGGTCAGCACAAACAAGCCAAGATAAAACAGCCAGGCCCGCACATACAGCAGCACGGTTTGCATTACTTATCCCCAGCAATGATGTGCTGTACCGCAGCGGCCAAATCAGCCATCACAATCGTGTTCGCAGGCACCTCGGACAAGTGATAGGTTTCCTCGCCCTTGCCGGTGCGCACCAGGTAAGGCTGGCAACCGGCTTTGGCGAAGGCCTGCAAGTCTCGCAAGGCATCGCCCACGCCTGGCACTTTGGTCAGCTCAACATTAAAACGGCGGCTGATTTCTTCCAGCATGCCGGTCTTGGGCTTGCGGCAGTCACAATGTGCATCGGCCGCATGTGGGCAATAAAAGACGGCGTCAATACGGCCACCGACTTGCGCCAAGGCTTTATGCATTTTGTCGTGGATGGCATTGAGCGTGGCCATATCAAAATAGCCGCGCGCGATGCCCGACTGATTCGTCGCCACCGCCACCCGGTAGCCATGCTGGTTGAGCAGCGCTATTGCCTCCAGGCTCCCCGGAATCGGAATCCATTCGTTAGGATTTTTGATAAAGGTCGCGCTGTCGCGGTTAATCACGCCGTCACGATCAAGAATGACGAGTTTCATGGCTACACTCCTGACGGCTGTTTAGCTGGCCAACTTGGACAAGTCAGCCACACGGTTCATGGCCTGATGCAAGGTCGCCAGCAGTCCCAGACGATTGGCTTTCAAGGCAGGGTCCTCGGCATTCACCATGACCTCATCAAAGAAGGTATCCACCGGAGCCTTAAGCACGGCCAGTGCCTGTAACGAAGCGGTGTAATCGCCTGCTTCAAACAGCTGATCCGCTTTAGGCTTGGTGTCAGCCAGGGCCTGATACAAGGCTTTTTCGGCCGCCTCTTGCAACAAACTGTCGTTCACTTCGGCCTTAACGTCCCCTTCAACTTTCTTGAGGATATTCGACACACGCTTATTGGCAGCCGCCAGCGCAGGCGCTTCTGCCAAATTGGCAAATGCTTGCACGGCACTTAACCGGCGCGGCACTTCTGCCAACTGGTTAGGTGACAAGGACAATACCGCATCCACCTCTTGCGCAGTCGCACCCTGGTCACGCAGGTTTACCGCCAGACGGTCAAAGCAGAAGGCCTGGATGGCTTCTGCCACCTCGGCATCCCCATGAAAGACGCTCAGCGTTTGTGCGATTAACTGGTCAAAGGCCAACGGCAAATCGGTTTCCATCAGCATACGCAAAATGCCCAGGGCCTGACGGCGCAAGGCAAATGGGTCTTTATCGCCAGTCGGCTTCTCGCCGATGCTGAATAGCCCAACCAGGGTTTCCAGCTTATCGGCCAAGGCAACCACCACACCTACCTGGCTGCGTGGTAAGTCATCACCGGCAAAGCGTGGGCGGTAGTGGTCTTCTATCGCATATGCCACGTCATCGGCCAAGCCTTCATGCTGGGCGTAATAGCGGCCCATAATGCCTTGCAATTCAGGGAACTCGCCGACCATATCGGTCAGCAGGTCAGCCTTGGACAAGCGCGCGGCTTGTGCCACTTTGGCGACAAAGCCATCACCGCCGATGTGTTGCGCAATGGCGGTGGCAATCGCCACCACACGCTCATTACGCTCGCCTTGCGAGCCGAGCTTGTTGTGGTAAACCACTCTCCCCAAGCCCGCCAGACGGCTTTCCAGCGTCTTTTTGCGATCCTGGTCAAAGAAGAACTTGGCATCGGCCAGACGCGGACGCACCACGCGCTCGTTACCGCCAATCACCTTGCTAGGATCGGCCGGATTAATATTGGACACAATTAAAAATTTATTTGTCAGCTTGCCGTTGACATCCAGCAGCGGGAAGTATTTCTGGTTGGCCTTCATGGTCAGGATCAGGCACTCTTGCGGCACCGCCAAAAACTCTTCTTCAAACTGGCCCAGCAATACATTCGGGCGCTCCACCAGCGCCGTGACCTCATCAAGTAATGCGTCGTCTTCAATCGGCTTTAGGCCTTGTTTGTCAGCCGCAGCTTGCAATTGCTGCGCAATCTCGGCACGACGGGCATCAAAACTCGCAATCACCGCCCCTTCATCCGCCAGTTGTTGCGCATAGGTGTCGGCAGACGTGAGCGTCACCACCGGATTTTTCGCTTCAAAACGGTGCCCTTGCGTGGTGTTGCCTGCCGTCAACCCCAGGGTTGAAATCGGCACAACGGTATCGCCATGCAAGGCGACCAAGCCATGCGCCGGCCGCACAAAATTAACACTTTCCCAGCCATCATTGATCTGGTAAGTCATCACTTTGGGAATAGGCAATTTGGCTAGCGTTTCATCCAGCGCTTTTTGCAAGCCTTCTTGCAAGGTCGCCCCCGCTTGAGTGGCATCCAGAAACAGAATATCGGCCTTGCCATCGTGCTCCTTGCGCAATTTGGCAACTGCGCTTTCGTTCTCGCCCAAGGCCTGCAACTTCTTCACTAATGCCGGCGTTGCATGCCCGTTGGCATCAAGACCAACGGTTGCTGGCATCAGTTTCTGCGCGACTTGCTTGTCCGCCGCTTTTTCGGATACCTGTGTGATATGTGCGGCTAAACGCCGGGGTGACGCAAAGGAGGTGACTACACTGCCCTCTGCCACCAGGCCAGAAGCTTTCAGGCTCTCGGCCAGCACACTACTAAACGACTCCCCCAGCTTTTTCAGCGCTTTGGGCGGCAGCTCTTCTACAAATAATTCAACTAACAGATTGCGGGTACTCATGCGGCGGCTTTCTTGTTTTGTTCGGCTTGTTCGCTTTCCAGTTTGGCGATGACTTCATCCGCCCAGGCTTTAGGCGCCATCGGGAAGCCCAGTCGGGCGCGACTATCGAGATAGCTGGCGGCCACAGCGCGCGCCAGGTTGCGGATACGGCCAATATAAGCGGCACGCTCGGTGACGGAAATCGCCCCCCGCGCATCCAGCAGGTTAAACGTATGCGCGGCTTTGAGCACTTGCTCGTACGCCGGTAGCGCGAGTTTTTCTTCCATCAAATGCTTGGCCTGCTTCTCATGCGCATTAAAGGCAGTGAACAGGAAATCCGCATCAGAATGCTCAAAGTTATAAGTCGATTGTTCCACTTCATTCTGGTGGAACACATCACCGTATTTCACGCCGGGCGAGTATTCGAGGTCATAGACGTTTTCCACGCCTTGCAGGTACATGGCCAACCGCTCCAGACCGTAGGTAATCTCACCGGTGATCGGTTTGCAGTTAATACCGCCTACTTGCTGAAAATAGGTGAATTGCGTCACTTCCATGCCGTTGAGCCAGACTTCCCAGCCCAGCCCCCAAGCGCCCAGCGTCGGGTTTTCCCAATCATCTTCGACAAAACGGATATCGTTTTCTTTCAGATTAAACCCCAGTGCCTCAAGTGAGCCGAGGTAGAGCTCCAGGATATTGGCCGGGGCGGGCTTCAGTACCACCTGAAATTGGTAGTAATGCTGCAAACGATTTGGGTTTTCGCCATAGCGACCATCTTTGGGGCGGCGGCTAGGCTGCACATAGGCGGCTTTCCAGGGCTCAGGGCCCAGGGCGCGCAAAAAGGTTGCGGTGTGGCTGGTACCAGCGCCCACTTCCATATCGTAAGGTTGCAACAAAGTGCAGCCTTGTTTGTCCCAGTATTCCTGAAGCTTTAAAATAATTTGTTGAAAGGTCAGTACCATGACGCCTGATCCAGATAAATGTAAAACCAATATTTTACCTGATTCAGCCCGGGTAAAGAAATTGCATTCAGGCCATGCCCAGCTACCTGGCAGCCCCATTTGAAGAGTTGAATACGTTTTTTACGGCTTTTTGCGATTGTGGCATTCACCGAATTTTGTTAGATTGAGAAGATGAGCACTTATCGCACATGGATATTGTTGTTGACGCTATGGTTTGCCTTGCTGCAAACCGTCGCGCCGCTCATGCACGCCCATGCTGCTGGCGATACCGCGGCGGATGACGGCCCACACATGCACATGGTGGATATTCCCGCCCTGCATGCCCAAGCGGAAGCTTCCAAGCACCCTTTTCACTGGCATGTACACTCCAACAAATCGCACGGTCAAATCATCGGCTTAGGCCAAGCCATCAGCGAAAGCAATCCGCTGTCATCACTGATAGATGCCTATGCCAGCTTTTGGCTGCCCGCCGCCATTTTGCCCGCGCTGCTGTTGCTGGCAATCGCGCTGCAACGGTCTGAAAACCCTTTTGAGCGACACCGTCAGGAACGCGCTCCGTCCAGTCTCACTCTCGCCTGCCACGGCCCACGCGCGCCGCCTTACGCCTGAATAAACACGCGTTGCACCGGTTGGCATTAGCCATCCGTTTGCCTGTTTTATTCAGGAGTCTCTATGTTTCGTTTATTCTGGGGAGTCAAACGCTCCCTGCTGATCGCCTGGCTTGCCGCCTGCGGCGTCTGGCTTGCGCAACCAGCGCTGGCTGAGAAAATGCCCGCCAGTGTCGCCCAGCATCCCACCTATCACGAAGATACCGTGGCACTCAATACACGCCTGTCACTGCACGAGGTTTTGCAGCAGGTGGTGGCCACTCACCCGCAACAAGCCTTGCTGGCCGCGGATCAGCAAATGGTCAACGCACGCAAAATCATGGCGAAAAGCTGGTTACCCCTGGCACCTAGCGTGGGCTTCTCTCATCAAAACGATGCCTGGCTAAGTGATCGCGATGAGCGCAAATGGCAAGCGCAAATGCATATCCCCATTTGGCTACCGTGGCAACGCGAAGCGCGTAGCCAGATAGCTAATTTAGCCGATGACAGCCTGTTACAGGATCAGGCCAGCCTGCAACAGCTGGCGGCAGACTTGTTGCGCAATGCGGTATGGGAGATTGCCCTTCGCCGCCAGCTCGAAAATGGCCTGCACGAAACCGAGCACAACCTGCAAGTAAAACGACAAGACGTCACTTTGTTGCAACGGCAGGACGCACTTGCAAGCGAAAATGCCAAGCTGGCACGCAAAGCCTACCAACTCGGCGAACTGGATTTTAACCAGCTATTGCGCTTGCAATTACTGGCTTTTGAAGCTGAGCGAAATTTAAGCAGCCAGCAACTTCAAGTCTCTTGGAATATCGCCAAATACGATCAGGTGATAGGAGTGTTCCCATGAAAAAAATAGTATTTATTGCCCTCTCGGCCTGCCTTGCATTTAAGGCAGGCGCAGCCAGCTTTTTGCCACTGTCGCCCAAACAAGTCCAGCAAATGCAAGTGCAGTGGGGGCAATTGCAAACGCAACAAACCGGGCTTTCGGCCAGCTATCCTGCTGAAGTCGTATTGCCCCCTACGCAAAGCCGGGTCGTGACAGCGCCACAAGCAGGACTCATCACCCGGCTCAATGTCAGCGTTGGTGATACCGTGAAACAAGGTCAAGTGATTGGCCAGATCAGCAGTCCGGATTTGATCGGCCTGCAAAGCAATTATTTGCAAAGTGAAACCCAGGCCAGACTCAACGATCAGGCGCTGAAACGCGACCAGGAGTTATACAGTGAAGGGGTGATTGCCCAGCGCCGTTTGCAGGAAACCCAAACAGCCTATGAAACCAGCCAGGCATTGATGCATGAGCGTAAACAAACGCTAAAACTGGCAGGCCTGAGTGACGCGCATATCCAGCAATTGACGAAAAAACGCATGATGCAAAATGAGCTGGCGATTATTGCTCCCATAAGCGGACAAGTCATGGAGCAACAGCAGCCAGTCGGTGCACGCGTGGACATGTCCATGCCCATCTACACCATCAGCAACCCCAAACCCTTGTGGCTGATGATACAACTGCCTTTTGCGCAAGCCAGCAAACTGAGCCCTGGCGCAGCAGTTCGTTTGCCCAAATTGGGACTGACCGCGAAGGTGGATACTGTATTGCGGCAGCTCAATAAAAACAACCAAACCACACAAGTGCGCGCCTCGATTAACCAGGGGGCAGAACAACTTTCCATCGGCCAGATTGTCGATGTCGCCCTAGTGGAAAATACAGCGCAGGACAGTTTTACCGTCGAGAGAGGTGCAGTGGCCCGCCAAGGTGAACAGGCGGTGATTTTTGTGCAGCAGCCACATGGGATCGCAGTTACCCCGGTCAATATCCTGCTGGAACAAGACCAGCATCTCACAATCAAAGCCGACTTGAAGGGCAATGAAATGATCGCGGTGCACGGGGTCGCAGCCTTGAAAGGACATTGGCTGGGGATGGGGGGTAAATAACATGTTAGATTGGCTGATTGTCACCTCCCTCAAACAACGCCTGCTGGTCTGCGTATTTGCCATCGGTCTGCTATTCGCGGGCTGGACGGCTTACCAGACCATTGCCATTGACGCCTTCCCTGATGTTTCCTCAACTCAGGTCAAAATCATCATCAAATCGCCAGGCATGACGCCAGAAGAGGTAGAAGCACGGATCACAGCCCCGGTTGAAGTCGAGATGCTGGGCATCCCCAAACAAACTAGTTTACGCGCGGTGGCGAAATATGCCCTGACCGATATCACCATCGACTTTGAAGATGGCACCGATATCTACTGGGCACGCCAGCAAGTCACCGAGCGCCTCAACAATGCCTGGCCCAACCTGCCTACTGAGATTTCTGGCGGCATCGCCCCCATGACCACGCCGCTGGGCGAGATGTTTATGTTCACCATAGAATCAGACACGCTCAGCCTGCAAGAAAAACGTACCCTGCTCGACTGGGTGATCCGGCCCCGTCTGCGCACAGTGCCAGGAGTAGCCGATGTCAATGCGTTGGGCGGTCTGGTGCGCAGCTTTGAAATCATTCCCGACAACACCAAACTGCAAGCCCGCGGCCTTGCCTTAAGCACGCTGCAACAAGCGATCAGTAACAATAACCGTAACGATGGCGCAGGCCGACTGAAGGATGGAGAAGAGTCTTTGCTAGTACGGGCAGAAGGCGCATTCAAGACGTTGGACGATGTACGCAATACCGTACTCAAAGGTCAGCAGGGCAATCCTATCCGCATCGCCGACGTCGCAGAAGTGCGCATTGGTGAGCTCACGCGGTATGGTGCCGTGACACGCAACGGCAAGGGCGAAACTGTCGAAGGGCTGGTGCTGGGCTTGCGTGGTGCCAATGCACGCCAAGTAGTCGATGGCGTACGCGCCAAACTGGATGAAATCGCCCCCACCCTCCCTAAGGGCGTCAATATTCATGTGTTTTATGACCGTGGCAATCTGGTCGAACACGCGGTACACACAGTGAACAAGGCGCTGATGGAAGCGGTAGTGCTAGTGTTGATTTTGCTGGTACTGTTTTTAGGCAACCTGCGTGCAGCGCTCACGGTCGCCTGTGCCTTGCCACTGGCCATGCTCGCCACCTTTTGGCTGATGCAGCAATATGGCATGTCAGCCAATCTCATGTCATTGGGGGGCCTTGCCATCGCCATTGGCATGTTGGTCGACTCTGCCGTGGTGGTGGTCGAAAACATCGTCGAACATCTGGCGCACAACCAAGCTTCACCCACCACAGATAAACTCGGCATCATTCTCGCGGCCATGCGCGAGGTCAGTGTGCCTGTCAGTGCCGGTATGATCATCATCATGACCGTATTTCTCCCCTTGCTCAGTCTGCAGGGGCTGGAAGGCAAGCTGTTTGCGCCGGTGGCCCTGAGCATTATTTTCGCTCTCGGTTCATCGTTGTTGCTATCGCTCACCATTATTCCGGTACTGGCCTCGTTCCTCATCCGCGACCAGGCCAGCGAAGACCCGTGGTTAATCCGGCACCTCAATCGCTGGTACGCCAACTCACTGAGCAAGGCCATGCAACATAAGCGCCCTGTCCTGCTGGCCGCGGTTATCCTGCTGGTACTCACTGGCGTCGTCTATCCACTCATCGGCAAAACCTTTATGCCCTCCATGGATGAAGGCGACATCATCATCGGCACCGAAAAACTGCCCTCTATCTCCCTGCAACAAAGCATCGCAACGGATAACCATCTACAACAAACCCTACTACAACAAGTGCCAGAACTGGAAGGCGTTTACTCTAGAGCTGGCTCTGATGAACTTGGTCTGGACCCGATGGGTGTAAACCAGACCGATAATTTTCTGGTGCTCAAACCACGTGACCAATGGCAAGTGCCAGACAAAGCCACGCTGATCGAAAAGCTGCGCCAGATCATGCACAGCACTCCCGGCCAGGATTACAACTTCACCCAGCCAATCGAAATGCGCGTCAACGAAATGATCCTTGGCGTGCGCGGTGACCTCGCCCTCAAAATTTTTGGTACAGACCTCAAAATCCTGGATCAAAAAGCACATGAAATCATCAATGTACTCAAATCTATCCCTGGCAATCAAGATGTCTACACGCCGAAAAATAACGGTGTGCAATACCTACAAATCAAGATAGACCGGGTCGCAGCTGGCCGCTTAGGTCTCAGCGTAGCAGACATCAACGCTCTGCTGCAAAGCCAGCTCGAAGGCAAACTGCTAGGCATCGTGCTTGAAGGCAACCGCCGCACCCCGATCTTGCTGCGCGGTAGCCAGATCGTGCGTGAATCCGCTTCCGACTTCAGCCAGCTCATGTTGGCGCTGCCACAAGGCGGCACCGTCCCGCTTTCCAGCGTCGCCCACGTCGTGCGTGAAGAAGGCCCGGTCAAGATAGACCGCGAACGCGGCAACCGCATGGTCGTCGTCACCGCCAATGTGAAAGGCCGTGACCTCGTCAGCTTTGTTGAAGATGCCAGACAAAAAGTCGCACAACAAGTGTCTCTGCCCGAAGGCTACTTGCTCAAATGGGGCGGCCAGTTCGAAAACCAGCAACGTGCCGCAGCACGCCTCAGCATCGTCATCCCGATTGCGATCGTACTGATTGCCCTGCTGCTGTTCATGACCTTCGGCTCCCTGCCCAAAGCCCTGCTCATACTCGCCAACATCCCTTTCGCCATGATCGGTGGCGTATTTGCACTGTGGCTATCAGGTGAATACCTGTCTGTCCCAGCCTCGGTAGGCTTTATCGCCTTGCTAGGGATCGCAGTACTAAATGGCGTCGTCATGGTCAGTCACTTCCAACACTTAACCGAACAAGGAATGGCGGCCAGCCTCATCGCCTACGAAGGCGCCAAACGCCGGCTGCGACCAGTACTCATGACCGCCAGCATCACCGCCTTTGGCTTGATTCCCTTATTGTTTGCCACCGGACCAGGCGCTGAGATTCAACGGCCATTAGCCATTGTGGTGATTGGTGGCCTCATCACAGCGACCTTTTTAACATTGTTTGTCTTGCCGATTTTGTATCAGCACTTTTTTGGTAGGGAAAAGAGGGGTTAAATGAGCAAGCAATTCTTCTTCGCCTTGATGTTTGGCTGACTAGTCAGGCAATCTTTTCGCCTTTAGACCAGTGATTTACCTCCAGAAGGTCACCTCGTCCTTCATAGTGTTGCGGCATAGGCTGAGCTTCAGGTGAAGCCGTATTGGCAGCTCTAGCCAACATGAGTTTCGCGAGTGCCTAGCCTCAGTCCGGCAAAACAATGGACGAAATCCCTAAGCCGAACACCGCAGGGAATCAGCGGAAACTCGGGTGCACTTTCTTTTGCTGACTTGTTCTTTGGGCAAGCAAAGAAAAATCACTCGCCGAGGGGCGAAATAGAACATCACAGATTACAAGCAACTATCCGCGTGGGCATCCATGCCCACCCTACTACTCTATCAATCAACCATGATGTGGACACAGAATGCCCTAAGAATCGCCTACCAAATCCACGCAGACCTGGCTGCACTCAGACAAGACTGGTCTACTTCAATCCGCAAACGCAAGCAGCAAGAATTACCTTCTCACCCTAATCCAGATCAATCCTGCCGCACTCAAGACCAAAAACGCCCAATTCCCCCACCAAACATAAGGCGTCTTTCCTTGGCAGCTCTGCGCTTCCCCCGTCAAGATCACCGCCTCATCATGCGGTGCATGCTGCAATACCTGGCCATTTTTATCGATGATGGCGGTTGCGCCCGTATTGGTGCTGCGCAACACCATCCGCCCGGTTTCAATGGCGCGCACCTGGCTGAATTGCATATGCTGGTCGGCCGCAAACGATTGTCCGTACCAGGCATCGTTGCTGATATTGACCAAGAGCTCGGCTTGCGGCAGTTGCTGGGCAATTTCTTCGCCAAACACGTCTTCATAGCAAATATTGACACCGACTTTTTGCCCGGCAATCAGCAATGGCTGTTTCGATGTGCCGCGGGATAAATCGCTGAGCGGCATATGCAGCCAGTCACGGTAGATCCAGCCGAACAGGCTTTTAAGCGGAATAAATTCGCCAAAAGGCACCAGGTGGCTTTTGGAGTAAGACTGTGTGGGAGAGCTGCCCAGGCTGATGGCGCTATTAAAGTACTGGTCTTGTTTGGACTCAACAACGCCGACCAAGAGGTCGCCTTTTTGCTGTACTGCGTGCTGTTTGAGAGCATCGAGATAGCTGGGCGCAAGTTGGTCGAGCAGCACCGGCAAGGCGGTTTCGGGCAGCACAATCAATTGGGCCTGGGTTTGCTGCACCATGTCGAAATACTGTCGCAAGGTCTGTTCCGCGTGCTCAGGCGACCATTTGATGGTTTGGCTAATATTGCCTTGCAGCAAGGCGACCGAGACAGGTTTTCCCGTAGGCTGCGTCCACGGCACCAGTGTCAGCAGGCTGCCGCCTAGCCACAATAGCGCGAGCATGATGAAGGCCGGTTTACGCTGCGGCGTGATCTGCAGGCAAGCAAGACTGGCGGCACCCAGCATGAGCAAGGCAGAGACACCATAGACGCCAACAACAGGCAGAAAGCCGGTGAGTGGACTGTCTGGGGCCTGACTGTAGCCCAGAGTCAACCAGGGGAACCCGGTAAAAATCCAGCTACGCACCCAGTCGGACAAGGCCCACAGCAGTGGCGCAGACCATAGCAGATGACCGACTTTTTTTGCCAGATAACCGGCGAGGGCCGGGAACAGTGCCATGAAGGCGCACAGGCAAAAGGTACAAAAACCGGCAAACCACCAGGGCATGCCGCCAAAGGTATGCAGGCTGATATAAATCCAGTAGATACCAACACCGTATAAGCCCAAGCCAAACGCCAGGCCCAGCCTGAACACTTGCGCGGGGGTGGCCGCCTGCTGCCAAAGTAGCAGCAACGCTGCCAGCGTCAGCCACGGTAACCAAAACAGATTAAACGGCGCAAAACCAAACACCGTTAACGCGCCTAACAGGCATGAAAGAACGGTTTGCTGGATCCACGAGGCCTGGCTGAGCCAGGCGGTGATTACGCGCATGGCAGGCCTTTCGGGTGGCCTTTGACTGGTTGCAGGTCCGCCATCTTAAGCCAGGCTGAAAAATCGGCGGACTGCATGACTTGCCACTCGATCATGCGCGCAATGGCGATGGGGTCCAAGGGATCTAACGTCTGTGTTGGCCGGGCAGGATGGCACATGAGCACAGGTGGCAATTCGTTTTGCATGGCAGGCCTCAGATGCTTAAGTTGTCTTGCCCATTCTATCCAGTGCGCCTGATAGGCGGCAGCATCGCCCTGAAAATCATAGACGCCTAATAAGACTGGCGAGACCCGGAAACCAGCCGCACTTGCCTGTCGCTGCAAGGCTTGTGCGCCTAGCCAATGAATAATGCGCGCCTTGAGACCGGTTGCTGCTGGCGGGCTGGAAATACGCAGCCAGGGACGTTGATCCACGGGCAGATGGCCATAGCGTTGTTGCATGACAGCGATCAACGATTCGCGGATCACTGGCAACTGGTGCACATGCAAGTGCCCATCGATATAATCAGGCGGCGTGTGCAAAGCCGCTTCAAAGGCATCCAGTTGCTGTGTGATATTCGCCGTCACATCTGCAGGGTTGAGCATGCCGCACAGGCTGCGCATGATCAGGACAGGATGTGCAAAGCGTGAGGTGTGCGCGTACTGCGTGAAATCAAGATGCAAGCCAATATCTGCCAAATTGCGGATGGCTGGCGTGAGATACCCGGCACTCTCTTGCCAGCGCGGACTCAGGGTCATGCAAGAGGTGGCGGTCAATACGCCGCGCTCGATCAAGGCCAGGATGGCGTCATCAATCGCGGCGGACTGCGCATAATCATCTGCACAAATAATGAGCTGCGTCATGCTTGGCCCTCATGGTGTTGAAATGCCCAAAAGCGGCTGAGCAGCCAGGTGCTTGCCGCGACCATCACCATCACGCAGCCGAGCACCAGCCAGAAAGGCAGCGGCGTATAGTTCAGCCCCAGCCATAACAGGGCCTGATTACCAAAGAACCCCAATAAGGCCACCGCAAAAAACTTGCAGAATGCCGCCAGATGATTGGCTTGTGTGCCGCGAAAAGACCATAGCCGATGACCGAGGTAACTGACCGGAAATGCGCATAAGAAACCGATCCAATTCGCCTGTGCCGGTGACAGGCCCCAGGCATGAGCCAGTAGCGCCATGACATAATGGACGGCAGCCGCGAAGGCACCAACACTGACAAACCCGAGTACTGAGGCACGCATGGGACGCTTAGCGGGAATCCGCTGACGGTGCAGGCGTGACGACTTCTGCCACAATGTAGGGTGGCCGCCCTTTGACCTCATCATAGACACGTGCCAGATATTCACCAAGCACGCCGATAAACAACAACTGTACACCAGACAGGAACATCATGCTGGCGACCACCGTGGGCCATCCAGGGACAGACTCATGAAAAAATAGCGCATCAATGACCACCAGCAAACCATAGGCAAACGCCAGAATAGCCAGGGTGGCACCAGTCAGGCTGGCCAGACGTAAAGGCAACACCGAGAAACTGGTAATGCCAGTCCAGGCCAAGGCAATCAGCTTGAGTTTTGAATAAGCACTTTCACCATGCAACCGCGGCAATGGGATGTACGGAATGCCGATCGACTTGTAGCCAACCCAGGCATAGATACCTTTCATGAAGCGGTTGCGTTCTGGCAGTGCACTCAGCGCATCGACCACTTTACGGTCCATGAGGCGGAAATCACCGGCGTCGCGTGGGATTTCCACATGGGTACTGCTACTCATCATGCGATAAAACAGCCGAGATCCCCAGAGTTTGAAAGGCGATTCCTGCTCACGGTCCTGACGCACGGCATAGACCATGTCATATCCCTCCCGCCACTTTTCCAGCATGGTGTACATCAGATCCGAGGCATGCTGGCCATCGGCATCCATACAAATGACGATCTCACCCTTGGCATAAGTCAGGCCAGCGCTGATGGCGTTTTCCTTGCCAAAGTTGCGGGAAAACTTGACCAGGGTCACACGACACTCTTCTACCAGGGACTGCACCACGAGAGAGGTCTGATCACGGCTACCGTCATCCACCACGACAATGTCCCAATTGGGCGACATTTGCTGCAAATCATGCCGGATATTTTGCAAAGTTTTTGCAATATTTTTTTCTTCGTTGTAGGCAGGCACCATCACCGTCATATGCGGCTGGGCAGATTGGCGATGGCTAACAGCAGTGGTCATGTTGTCATACTCAAAAATAACTGGGACTATTGTAGCGGATTGCGATTAGTTTTTGGCTGGCGTCGCCTTGCGATCCCCACCATCTAAGTGACGACGGTCCTTAACCACCGCCAGCCACATGCCTTCGCGCTGGACGCCACTGATGAGTTTGCCTTGCATGACCTCGTGGCAATGCATATTGGTGGTAGAGAGGAAAAAATCTGCTTCCTCCCAGCGGCGGGTGACACTGAAGCGACCATCCAGATAGGGCTCAATTTGCGGCGTGTCCACACAGGCAGCCACCCAATAAGGCTGGGTGCGCGCGGGCAAATGCAGGGCCGTGAGTTGGGCCGCAGCCGCCCGCAGGGCGCTGGACCAGTAATCGCCCTCCCACTTGAATTGTGCTTGTGCCTGATCGCCGACCAGACGATTCAACCTGACATATTGATAAGGATGCAATTGCACAATATCCACCAGCGTCACCAGCATGAGCCCGGCGATAACACCCGCCCACAGCGCCTGTGCGTGATAATGCAAGGACGATGTGCACTGCACGCAGGCCTGCCAAACCGCTAGCACAGACCAGGCAGACAAGATGGCCAGCAAGGGCAAGATAAAGGTAAAGTGACGGACACCATTGTACAAAGCTGGACGGTCATCCATGACAAAGACCAGCGGAAACAGGATGCCCATCAACAGCGTATACATAGTCATGCGTGTTACGATGCTAGCCAGACGCAGTGACCGTCTATTCACCAGCCAGAGCACTGAGACCCCGGCAAACGCCAGTAGCGCTGCCTCAGGCAACTTCACTGCCAGATACTGGAACAAATAGCTGCGTGGAACCTCGCTGATGTTATAAACCACCCCGTTGGCGATGGTTTGCATATTAAAGTCAAAATGGGAGAACGACTTGGCCGCCTCCAGTATGTTGTCCGCCTTGATCACGCTCCACGGCCAGCACATGGCCATAAACACAAACGCCAGCACCGCCGCAGGCAACAACACCCACAACATACGCAACAAGCGCGAAAATACTGGGGTGTGCAGCTGCCTATGATCAAGCCATGCCCGCAGCATGACCAGCAAAACCAGATAAATCACGGCAAAAGCGCCGCCTACGCGCAAGCCAAGCGCACCGCCGACTGCAAAACCGAGCAGGACAATGACTCTGCCACTCACCAGTTCCATGTCGCGCACTACCAATGCGGTGGCATACAGCGCCCACAGCATGCAGGTCGCAAACGGAACATCTTTGGTATGGGTAAACATGGTGCCTGACCACGACACGGTCAAAAACAACATGGCCATCGCCAACAGTGCCAGACGGGGGCCACCTAGCAGCCGGCCAAATTGGGAGACGCCATAAAAACCAAGCAAACCAAACAAGGCAGAAAGCAGATGACGGATATCCCAGATCATGATCGGGATGTAGGGGTCTAGTGCGGCCGCAATAATATCGAACAGTCCGCCATAGAGATAAAGATTACGGTAATGAAAAGCGTCCTGGTCCTTGAATCCCGACTGATACCAGTCAAGCAGCATCTGACCATAGGTATGCTGCACATATTCATCATTACTGATGCCATGCTGACGGAAGGTCAACGCCACCCATGCGACCAGCACAAGCCAAAACAGCCGGATCAACCAGCGGTAAAGTGACTCATTCGAGGAAGCATCTGTAGCAGCGTTCATGGGCCTTGCCATTAAAAAAATGAAACAGGCGCAAGCGTATCACGACACCCTGCCGGATGGTAGAGCAAGACCCATGGTCTTGCTCGTATTTTGTCAAATTAAGGAAGAATGCTTATTGCGTACCAGGATCGGTATGCACGGAGAAACGGTAGCCTGAACCACGGACAGTCTGAATCATTTCCTGATGATTGGAGGCCACCAGTGCATTGCGTAAACGACGGATATGCACATCCACGGTACGGTCTTCAACAAAGACACGGTCACCCCACACCTTGTCCAGCAGTTGCGTACGACTATGCACGCGCTCAGGATTGGTCATAAAGAAATGCAGCAGCTTGAATTCGGTAGGGCCCAGTGGAATATGGACATTGTGACCGGTCACACGATGAGTAGTCGGGTCCAGATGCAAGCCGGCAATTTCAATCGGATCATCTGTCATCTGCGGCGCGCGTCTGCGCAACACGGCCTTGATGCGTGCATTTAATTCACGCGGGCTGAATGGCTTGGTCACATAATCATCCGCCCCCACTTCGAGACCACGCACCTTGTCAAACTCATCGCCGCGGGCAGTGAGCATGATAATCGGCACTTCTTTGGTCATGCTGTCAGATTTAAGCCTGCGCGCAAACTCGATTCCGCTCATGCCAGGCAACATCCAGTCCAGCAAAATCAGGTCTGGCATCGTTTCGCGTAACAACATTTGTGCATGTTCAACGCTGGTGGCACGGATAGCATGATGCCCCGCCTGTTTGATATTCAACGCCAGCAATTCCTGGATCGCCGGTTCGTCTTCTACCACCAAAATATTCGCTGCAGCCATGACACTCCCTTCGAGCAATATTGAGATCAAACTACTTAATTGAATGCTCGCCAGTTTATGAATGAATTATGACATTTTAATGACAACATCACATAAATTTAATCAAGACGGTTATTGCCTTTTGAGGCAAATTGTAACAATATGTAACAGACTTAAATGAGGGGCTTTATCTTGATTAATCTTTCCAAAGAACATATTACAGCTGGCAATCAGTTTAATCGCTGGCTGGTACCGCCAGCGGCATTGGCAGTACATCTTTCAATAGGTATGGCTTATGGCTTCAGCGTGTTCTGGAAACCGTTGGGCAATGCGTTGACCGGGCCAGATGGCAAACCTGTTGCCGCCTGTGCTGCGGGCGCAACCAACTTCGCCGACAAATTGACAGGCACCGCAAAAGCATTGACTGCCACCGACTGTAACTGGACCCAGTTTGATCTGGGCTGGATGTATACCTTATTTTTTGTCTTGCTTGGCTGCTCGGCCGCCGTTTGGGGCGGCTGGCTAGAACGGGCAGGACCGCGTAAAGCCGGGCTGGTAGCCATGCTTTGCTGGTGTGGGGGGTTACTGATTTCGGCGCTGGGCATACACCAGCATCAACTCTGGATGATGTGGCTGGGTAGCGGGGTCATCGGCGGCATCGGCTTGGGCCTGGGCTACATCTCGCCGGTTTCCACGCTGATTAAATGGTTCCCTGATCGTCGCGGCATGGCGACCGGCCTGGCGATTATGGGCTTCGGCGGGGGTGCCATGATAGGCTCGCCCCTCGCCACCAAGCTGATGGCGATGTTTGCCACACCGACAGACCCTGGAGTCTGGCAAACCTTTGTGGTGCTGGCACTGATTTACGCGGTATTCATGACTTGTGGTTCGCTGGGTTACCGTGTCCCCGCCGCCAACTGGAAACCTGCTGGCTGGACGCCACCTGATGTACAACACAACCGACTGGTAGCCACCCGGCATGTACACTTGAAAAATGCCCACAAAACGCCACAATTCTGGTTGTTATGGCTGATTTTGTGCATGAATGTGTCCGCAGCCATCGGTATTATTGGCGCAGCGGCGCCCATGTTACAAGAGACCTTTGGTGGCGTATTGATAGGCCAGCCACAACTGGGCTTTGCCGAGATCAAGGCAGACGAAGCATTAACCGCCACAGCCGCCGCAGTTGGCGCAGGCTTTGTCGGTCTCATTTCGCTGTTCAATATTTTTGGCCGTATCGGCTGGGCCACCTCTTCCGATAAGCTGGGGCGTAGAACCACTTACTTTATCTTTTTTGTGCTGGGTATCATGATGTATGTCTGCGGCACCTACGCCGCCAACCATCATCAACTAGCCTTGTTCCTACTGGTGTTTTGTGTGATCGCCTCCATGTACGGCGGCGGCTTTGCGACCATTCCCGCCTACCTGGCAGACCTGTTTGGCACGCAGTTTGTCGGTGCGATTCATGGCCGCCTGTTAACCGCCTGGTCGACCGCAGGGATTTTGGGGCCCGTCATCGTCAACTACATGCACGATGTAAGGCTGGAGGCTCATGTTCCGTATGCAGACATTTATGCGCCGATATTCATGACGCTGGCGGCTTTGCTTGGGGTGGGCTTCACGGCCAATTTGCTGGTCCGGCCAGTGGCAGACAAATACTTCATGTCCGACAGCGAACTGGCAGCTGAACAGCAAAGTGGCAAAAAACCGGCAGATAACGCAGTCAGTCTGGCTAACGCGGATACGCCAACACCTGCCATACTGGTAAAACTGGCCTGGCTGGCGGTACTGATCCCCATCAGTTACGGCATCTGGATGACCGTACAAAAAGCCTGGTCATTGTTCGCATAATCCGTAAAGCAGCCGTTTGGGTTAAAATAGCACTTTTATGTGTTAACCCACGGACTCAAAGTGAACAAAATTGCCCAAAATCTGGACGGTACCGGTAAAAAAATCGGTATCGTTCTTTCCCGTTTTAACGACAATATCGGTGCAGGTTTGCTTAACGCCTGCGAACAAGAACTGCTTAAATTAGGCGTCGCTGCCGAAGATATTACGCTTGCCAGTGTCCCTGGTGCGCTCGAAACGCCCCTGATTCTGCAGCACATGGCGCTGTCAGAAAACTTCGATGCCTTGATTGCCCTGGGCGCGATTATCCGCGGCGAAACCTACCACTTTGAAGTGGTGTCCAACGAATCCGCGCGCGGCATTTCCGAAGTGCAGCGTGACACTGGCGTGCCCGTCGCCAACGCCATCCTGACCACCGAAAACGACGAGCAAGCCGAAGCTCGCATGGCCATCAAAGGCGCGGAAGCTGCACAAGTGGCGATTGAAATGGCCAATCTGGTGAATGCACTATGAGTGCTGATCAGGCAGCACCCAGCAAAAGCAAAGGCAGTAAAAACCGCCGTAAATCGCGTGAGCTGGCGCTCAAGGCCCTGTATCGAAACCGTATGAATGCGGGCGACGTCAAACAACTGCGCCTGGACAGTTTGGATGACCCGGACTATTTCAAAGCAGATGAAGCCTATTTCAAGCAACTGCTAACCGGGGTACTTGAGCAAACCGAGCAGATCGACGCCATGATCGGACAGTTTATTGACCGTCAACTCGAAGAACTGAGTCCAATCGAACATGCCATTTTGCGTATTTCAGGTTATGAACTGATGTTTGATGTCAGCATCCCGTACCGGGTCGCGATCAATGAAGGCGTGGAGCTCGCCAAAGCTTATGGTGGCATAGACGGCCATAAATATATCAATGGCGTCTTGGATAAAGTCGCCGCGCAAGTCCGTCCGCATGAATTTGGTCAACAAGTCAAAAAGTAATTCTTTGACGGTTTGAACCTGGATCTGACATAAAAAAGACAGCGCTTAAAAGCGCTGTCTTTTTTATGTGCGGAGTGAGTAAGTCACAAAAAATAGCAATTACGCATCAAGTGATAACGTCACTAACTGCATTTCAGCAGCATCTAAACGTGCCACCACTGCGATTTCGTGCCAATCCCCTAACACCCAACGCTCACAGGCATGCTGATCGACCAGCAAAGGATGTCTCGCTGGCCGGTGTGTATGGCCATGCAACAACACATCCGGATAGTCGGCATCTCGAATCAGCTGATTGACCGCCTCGCCATTCACATCCATGATCTGCATGCTTTGGCTGGCTTTGTTTTGCGCACTCTGGCTACGCGCTTCTTGGGCAAAGGCAATACGTGCTGCCAACGGCTGCGACAGAAAAGCGTGTTGCCAGGCCGGACTGCGCACCTGCTGACGAAATTGCTGATAAGCCACATCGTCCGTGCATAGCGCATCCCCATGACTCAACAGAATGCTTTTGCCTGCCATCTGCAAGCGTGCAAGGTCTTTGAGTAAAGTGAGGCCACAGGCTTGAGCAAAGGCATCCCCGATTAAGAAGTCGCGGTTGCCATGCATGAAATAAAGCTGAACCCCTTGTGCTGATAAAGCCCTAAGCGCCTGGACGACTGGCAAAAATGCTCGGCCATACTCGGCGTCTTGCAGCAGGTCATCACCCACCCAGACCTCAAAAAAATCACCCAGAATATACAATGCGCTGGCCTGACTAACCACAGTGTCTAGCCAATGCAAAAAAGCCTGCGTTACCGCAGGCCTTTGCGCACTCAAGTGCAGATCAGAAATGATCCAGGTGGTCATGCCCTAGGCAACCACAACTGCTTTTTCAATCACCACAGATTCAACGGGCACATCCTGATGACCAGCGCGGCTAGCTGTTTTGACTACTGTGATTTTATCCACGACATCCATGCCTTCGACCACTTTACCGAACACGCAGTAACCCCAACCTTGAGTGGTGGGTGCGCTAAAGTTGAGGAAATCGTTATCTTTCACGTTGATGAAAAACTGGGCAGACGCTGAGTCTGGCACCATGGTACGTGCCATGGCAATGGTATATTTGTCATTGCTGAGGCCATTATCGGCTTCGTTTTTGATCGGCGCGTCAGTTGGTTTTTGCTTCATGTCGACATCAAAGCCACCGCCTTGAATCATGAAGTCTTTGATCACGCGATGAAAAATCACGCCATCATAAAAGCCTTTTTCTACATAGCTTAAAAAGTTAGCGACCGTGATCGGTGCTTTTTCTGCGTTGAGTTCTAGCGTAATATCGCCAAAGTTAGTCGTCAGTTTGACCAAAATATTCTCCGTTGATTAAAGGTTGCGACAATCAATAAGCTCAATTAATTGACTATCGTTGCACGTTTGATGATGACCGTACGATAGGGCACATCCGAAAAACCGCGCTGGTTACCTGTCGGTAAGTTGCTGATCTTGAATACCACATCCATGCCAGACACCACTTTGCCAAAGACACAGTAGCCGATACGGTCTGGTTCCGGGCTGGTGTAATCCAAAAACTGGTTATCTGCAACATTGATGAAAAACTGGGCGGTGGCCGAGTTAGGGTCTGGTGTACGGGCCATGGCAATCGTGCCAGTCTGGTTGATCAACCCATTGGCCGCCTCATTGACGACGGGTGCGCGGGTCGGTTTTTCGTTGAGGTCACGGTCAAAGCCTCCGCCCTGAATCATGAAACGGCCAATCACACGATGAAAAATGGTATTGCTGTAAAAACCGTCTTTCACATACTGCAAAAAGTTATCCACGGTTTTAGGTGCCTTGTCACGATAAACCTCTACCGTAAAATTACCCTGATTGGTTTCAAACATGACCTGCGTTGCTGCAATCGCCAGATTCACAGCCAACATCAAGCACACACCTACTAATTTTGACCACACACGCATTAAGCTGATCCTTCGTAAAGAATTTTCCATTCACCGTTTTCCTGCACCCAGTACTGCCGTTTTTTCATGACATTTCTGAGCGCAGCGCTAATATATTCCTGCTCAAAGTCTACGACCACCATATTGCGCTTGGCGTTCGGATAGGTGAACATGCTGACATCAGACAAATTGATATTGACCTTGGGCTTGGACGCTTGAATCTGGCGTTTGTAACTGGCCCATTTAGACAAATCACCGTCCGAATAAAAGAAGTCAGGCGTGTAGTGCGACAGATAAGCCTCTGTATTTTGCGCCATCCAGTCTTTACGCCAGCGCTCGATCGCCTGTTTGAGATCAGCCTTGGCACGATCTTGCTGGCGGGCCGATTCCGGTGTCACCCATTGAAAATCCACCCCGATTACCACGGGCGTATTGCCTGCTTGCAAAATACCTTGCAACGCTTGCATGTCAGGATTGGACAACACAACACAGCCATCACTGGCCCTTGGCGGACGGCTGTAGGTATCGCGTGGCGTGCCATGAATCCAGATCCCGGAGCCTGTTTTACGCTCGTAGCTATCTATTTCGTTCGGGTAGTTGAGCGGATAAGCCGCATCGCCATACAAATCTGGTAAGGGACGGTTCAGTTTGCGCGAGGCAAAATACACACCAATCGGTGTGCGTTTGTCGCCTTGGTCTTTTTTGCCGATGCCATTTTTTCCTATCGTGACATAGTAGTCAGCCATGTACTTGAGCTCATTGTCATTGCCTTTTTCGTAGACATAGACACGGGAGCGTGCGGTATCGACAAACAGGACATGGCTTTGTTTTTCGGACAACTCAACCAGCAGATTGGGTTGGGTCAAGCCACGATTGCGGTCAAAGTAATTACGAATCCGAATCTCGGCTTCTTCTTTGAAGTCTTGGATACGGCTGACATCGGCGACATGCGCATCGCCAAAGCCATGCAGGATTCTGGCTTTGGCGGATAAGAGATCGCCATGAATCAAGTGCGCCAGTGCAAAATTGGGAGAGATGGCGAGTAACTGATCGACGTAATCCAGCGCCTGTTGCACATGACCTTCTTTAATAGACTGCAAGGTTTGCACCAGCATGCGCTCTACCGCATTGGTGTTTTTGCTTTGCATGAACAACCTGGCGGTTAACGCCTCATGGTTAACCGCAGTTGCATTCCAGGGCAAAAGCGCAGCGCTGACAAACGCAATACAACAGTACTTTCTCAACCGACTCATACCATGATTATACAATTGTTTCAGTAAAAACCCGTGTGCTCAGGCTCCCAGGCGCCGCAGTGCGGCTTTGGTTTGACTCGCCTCAAGAACACCATCATGCATCACGCAAGAGGTACCCTGAAGCAAGATCGCCAATTTAAAACTTGCCTACACGCTCTTGCTGAATCAACCAGCGACCACCTTCTTTGACCATATTGAGTGTTTTGTTTGAGTTCGCATCCAGGCCGGTTGCTTTATAGGCCTGACGGAAGGTGACTTTTGCCTTGCTGTCGCCTTCCATCCTGACATCGATATTGCTCAACTTGACAGAAATTTTACTTGGCCGGCTCACGCGATCACGACGCGTGGATTCCCACTGTTTGCGCGGCTCACCTGCGGGTGTTTTAAAATCTTTGGCATAGCTGTTCAGATAGCGCTCGACATTTTGTGCCTCCCAAGCATCCGCCCAGGCGTTTACCGCATCCAACACTGCGCGCTCGAGTTGTGCAGATGATTTACTGTCGGCAGATTTAGATTCTGTTGGCTTGGACTCAGCAACCTTCGGCTCGACAGATTTCGGCTCAGCCGGCTTGATCTCCTGCGGTTTTACCTCAGTGACGACCGGTTTTTTAGTCTCTGTCACAGGAGGATTATTTGTCACAGGGGCGGTCGCAACCGGTGGCGTCACCGCTGCCGGTGGATTCACAAACGCATTATTGGTGGGCGGCGTAGGAGATACGCTCGCGGCAGGTGGTACAGCTGTCGCCGGACGCGCTTGCGCACGTTTTCCGCCGAACAGATCCGTAATCATGGCCAGCTTATTCTGCGCACGGCTATTTGAAGTATCCAGCTTGAGCGCCTTGTCATAAGCCTCAGAGGCCAGACGTGCATAAATATCGCCCAGATTCTCATGGGCCGTGGCATAACTTGGATGCGTTTTGATGGCAGACTCCAGCGCTTTTCTCGCTTTGTCATATTGCCCCTGATCCGCATACAACACGGCCAGGTTGTTATAAGGCTCAGGCAGGCTAGGATATTTGTCCGTCAACTCGGTAAAAGCCTTGATCGCTTCATCTCGCTTGCCCAACTCGACCAAAATCACGCCACGCATAAACATGGCTTCAGCATTTTTCGGGTTGGCAGCCAGATAATTGTTCACCTTATCAAGCGCTGCCGCCTGATTCCCTTGTTCCGAGAGCTGGTTGATTTCGCGCAATTCGACATTGGTTTGACCGGCCAGCACGGCATCGGAGAAGGCCGCTTGGCTTAAAAAGACGCCAAGCACGAGTAAATATTTTTTTAATGTTGCGTTCATGAGCTATTACCTGGGTAATCGTTGATTTTTATCAGTATGTTATACTCGGATTGTACTAGAGACAGTGCAAAATTAGGTGAATATGCAGACGAATTACACATCATTTTGTGTTTGGCGTCGGCTCAACCACAACAACCTGATCAAGCAATGGACTGTTTTAGGCAAAACTGCAGCCTGCCTGCTTAACACCAATTAAACACCAGACTATTTCTGCTAATTTTATCACGCATCCACCCTTCTTCAATTTCATTCGCATGCTAAAACTTTACAACACCCTTACACGCAGCAAGCAAGATTTCAAGCCGATTCAGCCCAACCAGGTAAAGATGTATGTCTGCGGCATGACCGTGTATGACTTTTGCCACTTGGGACATGCCCGCGTCATGGTGGTGTTTGACATGGTGGCGCGCTGGCTGCGCGCCACTGGCTATCAAGTGACATATGTACGCAATATCACCGATATTGACGACAAAATCATCAAACGTGCCAACGAAAACAATGAAACCATCCAAAGTCTGACGCAGCGTTTTATTACCGCCATGGACGAGGACTCGGCCAAGCTTGGCATTTTGCGCCCTGACCTTGAACCACGCGCAACCGAACATGTGCAAGGCATGCTAGACATGATCAGCAAACTCATAGACAAAGGCTTTGCTTATCAGGCACAAAATGGCGATGTTTTTTACAAAGTACGCAGCTTTAATGATTACGGCAAGCTCTCAGGCAAAAGCCTGGAAGACCTGCGCGCGGGTGAACGCGTAGAAGTCGATAGCTTCAAACAAGACCCGCTGGACTTTGTGTTGTGGAAATCCGTCAAACCTGGCGAACCCTACTGGGAATCCCCCTGGGGCAATGGCCGTCCCGGCTGGCATATTGAATGCTCGGTCATGAGTGCCGCCCATCTCGGCCAGCACTTTGATATTCATGGTGGTGGGCAGGACCTGCAGTTCCCGCACCATGAAAATGAAATTGCCCAATCCGAAGCCACCCACGACTGCGCCATGGCCAACTACTGGATGCACAATGGCTTTGTGCGGGTCGATGACGAAAAAATGTCCAAATCACTGGGCAACTTTTTCACCATCCGTGAAGTGCTGGAAAAATATGACCCCGAGGTCGTGCGCTTCTTTATTCTGCGCGCGCATTACCGCAGCCCGCTTAATTACTCTGACAAGCACCTAGATGATGCCAAGGCCTCGCTGACCCGCCTGTACACAGCCTTGCGCGGGATTAAGGTCGATGCATGTGAGATCGACTGGCAACAACCGCAAGCGGCCAAATTTAAGGCAGCCATGAATGACGACTTCAACACCCCAGAGGCGATTGCCGCCTTGTTTGAACTTGCCAACGATCTCAATAAAGATAAATCTGCGACCACCGCCGCATTACTGAAACAATTGGCTGCGATTATCGGCTTGCTACAACGTGACCCGGAAAGCTTTATGCAAGGCGACACCGGCAGCACTAGCCTGGATATTGAAGGCATGATCAGTGCACGCATCGCCGCAAAAACAGCCAAGAACTATGCCGAGGCCGACCGGATTCGCAAAGCCCTGTCTGAAGCAGGCGTGATTCTGGAAGATACGCCTCAAGGCACCACCTGGCGTCGTGCTTAGCTAACCTTGTGCTTTTGTGGGGCCCAAAATGTATAAAAATCTGGCATTACTAGGACTGTTCATCGCAACCCATCTTCACGCTGAAGAGAATCATTACCAGCATTCGGTTTCGATGGAAATTCCTGAGTTTCATGCAAAGGTGGATGCGTTACACATCATGATGCACACCAACAAATTCAGCATTTTGCCGATTTCACGCCACACTGCAGCATTTATTGCAACGCCACAAGTGCCAGGGGCAGACCCGATTTCATCTCTGGTTGGCGCGTTTATCGCCACCAGCCTGCTTAACAGCCAAAACTCGAAAGAAAATGATGCCGCTGCAAGATTTAATACCGAGTTAAGTTCAATCTTGCAATCCATTGATATTAACCAAGAATTTAGCCTGGCACTACAAAAGCAGCTTTCACAGCATCTTGCGAATACCCAATTTGAGTTTGAGAATGTTGAATCTAGAAACTCACTTAACCAGGCAGGCTTACTCGTTAGAATTAAAGAGAACTACATCCTGACTTTCGAGAATCGCATTTATTTTGATAGCAAGCTTCAATCGCTTTGCTTTGAAACCAGCCCCAGATTATGGGTTAAAGATAAAGTAAACCCATTTTATTTATCAGAGATTAAATATATCTCTGATCAAGTCATCAGCCAGGATAAAACGTTTTTGAAAGCAAGCTGGACACAAAATGGCGGTGAACGCTTGAAACAGTCCATCAGGAATGGTTTACAAGTGTCGGCTGAGATATTTATCCAGGACTTTATTGATAAAAACTGGAAAACCGGTCCAGGATCAGCCATGAGGGATATCTCTTTTATCGATAGCCATTCTGGCAAAACCAGTCAAAATCATTTGTTTCCATTGGCTGAAACCCCTGACCGCATTGTCGGCCGCATGTTTGCCCATGATGCTGCCCAGCTGATTTCGATCCCAAAAGCACAAATCATCAGCCAGACAGCGCCCTAACTATTTCAAATTACCACCAAAAAAAGAACTTCCCAGACTATCGATCCCTCGATCCAGATTGGTACTCACCGCGGCAGTGACATTGTTAAAACTGGGGGCCTGATCCCAAGGCTCAGAAATCGGCATATTGCTGACATCATCCACATACCATTTCAGCTCGTTGGTATTCAGATCCACCAAATATCCCTTGTACTTAAAATCTGCCATCGGCGCCCCTAAAGGCATGAATCCGTAATAATTTCTAATCGTACCAATACGCTCTACATCTAACAGCAATACGTAATCAATATTGTTTGATTTCAAGTTGCGAAAATCGTATTCCGCATATTGAGTCGTTTCCGACTTGCCTGAAAACTTTTGCATCTTGTTCAAATCTATGGCTTGGTCAATTTTTTTAACCTGAAAGCCCCTTGCCTGTAATTGGGCCATAAATTCGTTATCCATTGACTGCAATTTGGATGTATCCATCTTTTCCAAATGCGTAATCAACGATTTTGCATTACCGCGATTAATCGCGATATCTAACACCCCCATATTCCCTGTCATATATGCATCAGGTTTGGGCGCCGTTGTTTTAGCAATACCAATAACAGGTTTGCGGTTCTCCCAGAAGTGATTGTCGAGTGCCACTGGTTTTTGTACCGTAGCGCATCCGACCAAGCCAAGCATGAACACCATCGAAATTATTTTTCTCATTTTTCTTCCATTCAATTAAATTTAGTCATTGTTAAAACTCACCTTCCTATCAAGTCTTAACAATTAAAGATTACCATATCACTATTAAATAATTAAAAAGTGGATTCACTTCATCAGCGCTTTAGGAGAGACTTTTCGTCATAATTCTCTTGTAGAATGCACACTTATTTCAAAGACGAAACTCACGAGAGAAATAGAATGCCCGTTAAACTGACTGCTCCCGCTGCCGGGACCCTACTGCCTGTCAAAGGCGTCAAACTTGGCTTTGCCCAAGCACATGTCCGGAAGCCCAACCGTAAAGACATTCTAGTAATGACCCTGCCTGAAGGCAGCAGCGTGTCAGGGGTGTTTACCCTGAACCGGTTTTGTGCGGCGCCAGTGACGGTGTGTAAAACGCATCTGACACTCAACAAAGGCATTCGCGCCCTGTTGGTGAATACCGGCTGTGCCAATGCAGGCACAGGCCAGCAAGGGCTGGATGATGCACTCGCCAGCTGCATCGGTGTGGCGCAGGCGCTCAATATCAGCCCGGAACAAGTGCTGCCGTTCTCGACTGGCGTGATTCTGGAGACGCTGCCGATGGACCGCTTGTTAGGTGGCATCCCGAATGCAGTCGCCAACTTGCAGGAAGATAACTGGTTAAATGCGGCCGAAGCGATCATGACCACCGACATTGTGGCCAAGGGTACTTCCCGCCAACTAACCATAGGCGGCAAGCCAATCACCATCACCGGCATCAGCAAGGGCTCTGGCATGATCCACCCCAACATGGCAACCATGCTCGGTTATATCGCGACCGATGCGGCCATCGCACAATCAGCCCTTGACAGCATCATTCAACATGCTGTGAACAAATCGTTTAACTGCATCACCGTCGATGGCGATACCAGCACCAACGACAGCCTGATTCTGATGGCTACAGGCGAGGCTGGCAATGCCATGATCACAGAACAAAGCCCTGAGTTTGCGGCTTTGCAAACCGCCCTGACCGACGTTGCGATTGAACTGGCACAAGCGATTGTGCGTGATGGCGAAGGCGCCACCAAATTCATGACGATTCAGGTTGAAGCAGGTCAAGATGAAGCGGAATGCCGCAAAGTCGCTTATGCGATTGCCCACTCCCCGTTGATCAAAACAGCCTTTTTTGCCTCAGACCCTAATCTGGGCCGGATTCTGGCCGCCATCGGCTACGCAGGCATCGAAGACCTTGATGTCAACACCATGCAACTCTATCTGGGCGATGTTTTGGTTGCCGAAAAAGGCGGCCGTGCAGCCAGCTATGTCGAAGAACAAGGCGCGGCAGTCATGAAAGAAAGTGACATCCTGGTACGTGTGGTATTGAATCGCGGTGCGGCGAATGCGACTGTATGGACCTGCGACTTTTCTTATGACTATGTAAAGATCAATGCCGACTACAGATCCTAATAGCGCCTGACTCCGGCCTCACCAAGTGAGGCCATCGCAACCACAAAGCCATCTCCAGCCGCTGGTGATGGCTTTGTTATTGAAACAGACAGCGGCCAAGCAAAGGCATGTCTTGTTTATGCCTCATCCAGCACCTTGCCCCTGCCCTGTTTAACGACCCCACGCAGCAACTTCCCGGTCACCCTTCTTTTTTTCGAAGCCAGTGTTGGCCGGGTCGCATGGCGTACCGCGTTCACATGACTCGCCGCTTCGACAATCGCATGCAACCGGGCAATCGCATCGCGTTTATTCGCTTCTTGCGTGCGGTATTGTTGCGCCTTGATTACCAGAACACCTTCTGCACTGATGCGCTGGTCTTTGCGACTGAGCAAGCGGGCTTTCACGGCCTCACTGAGGCTGGAGGCTTGGATATCAAACCGCAAATGGATGGCAGACGAAACTTTATTGACGTTTTGACCACCTGCGCCTTGGGCGCGAATGGCAGTGAGGGTATATTCGTGAGCGGCAATCTCAAGCATGGCGCGCAATCCTCACAAATCAAGAAACCCCATTGATCAGTGCAAAGAAGTCTTCCACCTCTTGTTGCACACGTGTGCGTTTGAATGGAGGCAGACTTTGCCAGATACGGCGTCCATAAGGTTTATCCACCAAGCGCGGATCGCAAATCATCAATACCCCGACATCCTGCTCATCCCGAATCAAACGCCCGGCGCCCTGTTTGAGGGTAATCACAGCATAGGGCAACTGGTACTCCATAAAGGCATTCTTGCCTTCGGCGTTCATTTTGTCGATGCGGGCGGCCAGGACCGGATCATCGGGCGGCGCAAACGGTAGCTTGTCGATAATGACGCAGGACAAAGCCTCGCCGCGCACATCCACACCCTCCCAAAAGCTTTGCGAGCCGACGAGGACGGCATTGCCATGACTGCGGAAGCGATCCAGCAATTCGGTGCGGTTACTCTCGCCTTGCATCAGCAGGGGGTAATTGAGGCCAAGTTCTTCAAACGCATTTTTGAGCAACGCATGCACTTCGCGCATGGCCTTAAGTGAAGTACACAGCACAAACGCGCGGCCACGGCTGGCTTGCAGCACAGGCAAACTGACAGCGGCAACGGCAGCGGCATAAGCACTGCTATTCGGTTCAGGCATACCCGTAGGCACATATAGCAACGCTTGCTGACCGTAATCAAACGGACTTTGCCAATGCCGGGTTTGCGCCGCCAGCAAGCCCATCTGGCTCTGATAATGGCTAAAATCACTTTTGACGGCCAATGTGGCAGAGGTAAAAATCCAGGCACGCGGCTGCGCATTGAGTTGCTTGCCAAAGCCATCCGCCACACTGAGGGGGGTCGCATGTAACTGTACACTTTGGCTAAATACCTCGACCCAGCGCACAAGATTGGCGTGATTGCCTTTCAACCAGGCTTGCAGCAGGGCCAGCAATGCTTCACCGCGTTGCCAGCATTTTTCCAGCAGCGGATCACGCCCGGCTTGGGTTTCTAGTACCGCGGTCAGGGCGGCGAGCGTTTCCAGCATCCGCTGAAAAGCCTCATCAAAATTTTTCATGGTTTGCGCCTTCTGTGCTGGCATACGCGAACCTTCAAACTGGAACACCAGCCTGAAATCTCGGCATGCCTTTTCCAACGGCGGCACCGCTTCACTCAGCGCAACACAATCCTTGGCCAGGCTCAGGTAAGCCATCTGACTATCCCGCGCCAGATCCATCAACTGTGAGGTGGAGATATCCTCGCCAAAAAAGAGCCCAGCCACCTCAGGCAATTGATGCGCCTCGTCAAACACCACGGTATTGGCGCTGGGTAACAACTCGGCCACGCCCTCATCGCGCAACATGACATCGGCGAAAAACAAATGATGGTTGACCACGACCACATCGGCTGCCAATGCCTGCTTGCGTGCTTCCATGACAAAACATTGCTTGTAAAACTGGCAATCCTGGCCGACACAGTTGTCGCGGGTGGAGGTCACTTGTTGCCAAACGGTGGCTTGTTCCGGTACTTCGACCAACTCTGCTTTATCACCAGTCTGGCTATGTTCAGCAAAGCTTTGCAGGATAGGAATATATTGTGCGTCCTCCCGCGACTGAAAGCGCCCTTCTTGGCTGGCACGTTGCAAGTGATAATGGCAGAGATAGTTGGCGCGCCCTTTGAGCATAGCAACAGACACGGGCACTTTGAGCGCTTCGCGTACCGCTGGCAAATCCCGCTGAAAGAGCTGATCTTGCAGGGTTTTGGTGCCAGTAGAAATAATGACCTTGCCCCCCGACAACAGCGCAGGCACCAGATAAGCATAGGTTTTACCGGTGCCGGTGCCAGCCTCGGCGACCAACTGCTGTTGCTGCTCAATGGCTTCGGCGATGGCCAGCGCCATTTCCTGTTGCTGCGGGCGGCTGCGGAAATCGGGCATGGCTTGTGCCAAAGACCCGTTTTCTGAAAATGCCGAACTGACTTGCTGCGCTAAAGACATGCGTAATTATCCCATGAGCATCGCCAAAACAGACAGCACTTTTGCGACTTCCAGTCAGTCAAGCAACGTACAAAAGGCGCCAAATACTTGCATATCAATATAAAATATGGCATGGTTTAGCCTGTAAAACTTTTTAAACCGCTTCAAATTCAATATAACAAGCCCTTGATTGTGATGAATAAATCCATTTTCCGGCTGGCAGCCTTACTCGTGAGTGTACTGCTCTGCCAGTGCAAAAGCGTTGCCGCGCCCGGGGATGACAAGCGCTGGCAAAACGCCTACAGCTACTCTCAAGCGCAGGTGATGGAGAGTCAGTCCGGCGTCTCTGGCAGCTGGTCTGAAAAGGTCGAGGAAATCATGATCCGCGCCTTAAGCCTGACCGGTGTCAATTACAAATATGGCGGACGCAGCCCTGAAACCGGCTTTGACTGCAGCGGCTTTGTACAGTACGTGTTCATGAACGCTGCGCAGATTGCGCTCCCCCCTTCAGCCCGTACCATTAGCGAAATGGGCAACACCGTCAAACGTGAGGAATTGCAACCGGGCGACCTGGTCTTTTTCAACACCCTTAAATCTGCGTTTTCGCATGTGGGCATTTATGTCGGCAATAACCAGTTTATCCACGCGCCACGCGCGGGGGCAAAGGTACGCATTGAAAACATGGATGAGCGCTACTGGAAATCGCGCTATAACGGTGCCAAGCGACTTGAGGTAGAAGCGTCTCAATAACCGTCATTACCTCTTCAGGATGACGACCACCCTCCCTCCGGTCCACTTAAGGACTGACTGGCGTATCGCTGTGCCCGAGCGACCGCTCGGGATCAATCACATCACGGATCAGCTGTTTCAACTCCTTGGCTTCTGGAAAGCGTCCCGCGGCTTTGCGTGAAAAAATCACCACACCATCACAGCGCACCTCCAAAATACCGCCCGTTCCAGGGACGAGATTGACTGACTTCAAATCGCCATCAAACGTGGTTAACAGCTCCTGCGCCAGCCAGGCAGCCCGCAACAACCATCGGCACTGTGTACAAAACTCGATTTCTACGATAGGCTTTTGCATGTTTTTCTCTAAACAATTATTTGCTAGAAGAGTATAGTCAATTTTATTGAAATAGCGGAAAATGAACTTAACAGCGTTCTATCTACTCTCTGCAACAGGCTGACATCAACTGATGCATCCTGATTCTGAATGAAGTAATATTCTTCGCTTATTTGATCACACAAGGCATGGTATGCGTTCCAAATTAGAAAAGTTCGGCTTGCTGGGTGCAGGCGTATTTGTAGGGATTCTGGTCAGTATCAACATTTCTGCCTGGGCTGACAGGACCTCAGTTTCACAGCTACCCATCGATGAATTACGCGTATTCGCCGAAGTGTTTGCCAAAGTTAAATCTGATTACGTTGAGCCTGTAGAAGACAAGAAGCTGATCAACGAAGCCTTGTCCGGCATGCTGCAAGGCCTGGACCCCCACTCTACTTTTATGGATGCCGATGCCTACAAAGAGCTACAGGCGGGTACCCAAGGTGAATTTGGCGGCCTGGGCATTGAAGTGGCGATGGAAGATGGATTGGTAAAAGTGGTAACGCCTATTGAAGACAGTCCCGCCTACAAAGCGGGCCTTAAATCAGGCGATTTGATCATGAAGCTGGATGATGCCCAAGTACGTGGCATGACGCTGAATGATGCCGTTAAACGCATGCGTGGCGTTCCAGACACCAAAATTACACTGACCGTGATTCGCAAAGGTGAAGACAAGCCACTGACCTTTACGTTGACACGTGCGATTATCAAATCACAAAGCGTGAAGAATAAATGGATTGAGCAAGGTTATGGCTATGTCCGTATCACCCAGTTCCAGGAACGTACTGGCGAAGACTTGGCCAGAGCGCTCAAAAATCTGCGTGCCGAAAATAAAGGTCCGCTCAAAGGCTTGATCTTGGACCTGCGCAACAACCCAGGCGGTTTGCTGGATGCAGCCGTAGGCGTCTCTGCCGCGTTCCTGCCCAAGGATGACCTGGTTGTGTACACCGAAGGTCGTGTTGCTGATTCCAAGATGCGCCTGAATGCAACCCCTCTGGATTATGCGCGTCGCGGCAAGTCTGATTACCTTAAAGATTTGCCAGAAGAGTTTAAATCGGTGCCTATCGTCGTGCTGATCAATGCCGGCTCAGCCTCTGCTTCAGAGATTGTGGCTGGGGCGTTGCAAGACCACAAACGCGCAACCATTATGGGCATCCAAAGCTTTGGCAAGGGCTCTGTGCAAACCATATTGCCGATGAACAATGGCAGCGCAATCAAACTGACCACAGCGCGCTATTTCACGCCCAATGGCCGTTCGATTCAAGCCAAGGGCATTGTGCCGGACGTGACGGTGGATGATGGTTCCGATCCTAGCCTGAGCCTGCATGAAGCAGACTTGAAGCGCCACTTGTCCAACCCGACCGATGGCAAGAATGCGACTGACAGCAAATCCGTTGACGAGGCAAAATCACGCGCCGCAGCTGAAAAACTGAAGGAAGAAAAACATGCTGAAACACGTGGCCCGATTGAGCCAGCCACTCAGGATGACTTCCAGTTTGTTCAGGCCATGAACTTACTCAAAGGCTTGCCTGTTCAAAAAGCGCCAGAACCTGCTAAAGTAAGCGCAACCAAACCATAATGTTCTGCCTGTTTACACCCGCAGGTGTAAACAGGCCTTACTTGAGACACCACTATGCTGAACTTGCCGCCGCTGACACTAGACAAAGCCATCGCCGTCATGGATATGGGTTTGCGTACGGTGTTCAGCCCGGCAGTCTCCAGCCGCCCTTACCCACCCGCGGAAAGCACCGCCGACACGTTAAGTGACCATGAACGCAAACATGCCGCGGCACTCATGCGCATCAACCATGTCGGCGAAGTCTGCGCACAAGCCTTGTACAGTGGTCAAGCCCTGGTTTCACGTGACCCGGCCAATGTAGAGGCGCTTAAACAAGCGTCTCGTGAAGAGGTGGATCATCTTGCCTGGTGCGAACAACGGATTCAAGAGTTGGGGGGGCGCAAGAGTCTGCTCAATCCACTCTGGTACGGTGCCAGTTTTGGCATGGGTATCACAGCCGGCCTGCTTGGCGACAAGTGGAATCTGGGCTTTCTGGCGGAAACAGAACATCAAGTTTCTGCGCATTTGCAAAGTCACCTGCAACAGCTCCCGGCTCACGATACCGCATCCAAAGCAATTGTGGCGCAAATGAAAGAAGACGAAGAGCACCACGCCCATACCGCAGAGCAACTGGGCGGCGCCAGGTTGCCAGCGCCAGTCAAACTGGCCATGCGGCTGGCTTCAAAAGTGATGACGCGCACCGCGTATCACTTGTAATGATTTGTAGTAACCTAGAGTCAACCATGCAAAAATTTAGTGACAATCTTCTGATGCTGGACAGTGCGGATCACGTCAAACGCATTGAACTGTATGATGAAAGCAATCAGCCTGCCGGGATCATCGAGAACAAACCTGGCACCCAAGGCTCCATCAAGATTTACCATCATCTGTTCAAAGTGTTTGGTGAAATCAACACCGATGCAGCGGTAGAAGGATTGGCCTTATACGCCGAACATACCGAGGATGCGGAAGACCATCCTGGCAAGCATCCCAATATTGACCGCTTGCTCAATGTGCTAGATAAAGAGCAGACGCTGAGCATCAAGCTCATCACCGACTAGTCCCAAATAAAAAAGCCTCTAATGATTAGAGGCTTTTTTAATGTCCAACCCTTGAATCACCTAAGTGGACGCAAGGTGTTTGATGATGGGCGGGTGATAAATAAACTCAAGCAAATGGCCCACACTATCCAGGCAATAAAAGCCGCGGGAACCATCTCGGTGGCTTTTCGGCGCCTCGGTAATGCGCACGCCGTGCGTAACCATATGCGCATGCCAGTCATCGACGGCCTGGGCATCGGTGAGCACAAACCCAATATGATCCAGCCGCTGCATCGGGTCAGGGGTATAACTCACCCGGTGTAAAGCAAACACATCGCCATGATTGGTCAAATACACATTGTCCGGGTCCGGCTGCCACTCAATCTGCATACCGACCACGCGGGTATAAAAATCGACCGCAGACTCCAGCTCTTTGATAAACAAGGCCACATGCCGGATACCTATCATGCCCTTAGGAATGCTCATGCCAATTCCTCACTTAATCGAAGCTGGGCGCTTTGATTTCAAAACCATGGGTAATCTCACAAGCCTTTTGCAGCATGATGCTGGCTGAGCAATATTTCTCAGCGGACAATTTCACCGCGCGCTCCACTTGGGATTCATTTAACCCCTCGCCAGTGACCACAAAATGTACATGAATTTTGGTGAAGACTTTGGGCACTGTGTCAGCGCGTTCTGCCTGAATCTGCGCCACACAATCTACAATCGGCTGACGGGCTTTTTTCAAAATCGTCACCACGTCAAATGAAGTACATGCCCCCATGCCAATCAATAACATCTCCATGGGACGCATACCAATATTGCGGCCACCATTTTCTGGCGCACCATCTAATACCACGGCATGGCCGGTTTCAGACTCACCGACAAAACTGACCCCATCTATCCACTTCACCTGGACTTGCATTTACATTCTCATTTCACAAGGATAAAAACATATACAGCAACACGCGTAATCTTTATTTCACGCCCAGCAATTCGACATCAAATACCAATGCCGCATTTGGCGGGATCACACCACCTGCACCCCGGGCACCGTAGCCCATGTCAGATGGGATAATCAAGGTACGTTTGCCGCCTACTTTCATGCCCTGCACCCCCGTATCCCAGCCTTCAATGACTTGGCCGCCGCCAAGAAAAAAGTTAAACGGCGAGTTGCGGTCCAGGCTGCTGTCAAACTTTTGACCTTTGTGATCTTCCTTGTTGGCGTCATACAGCCAGCCAGTGTAATGCACGGTGACGTTAAAACCGACTTCAGCTTCACGGCCAGTCCCCACGACAGTATCAATTTTTTGTAATTCAGTGACTTGGGCTGACATTTGTGTGGCTTCCTTTGTTTTTGCAGTGTTGGATTGCGCCTGGCAACCCGTCATGGTCAACAGCATCAATAAGCTGCAACCGACTAATTTCATTCCAGATTTCATGTATGTGCTCCCAGAAAACGTCCGTCATTTTACGCGCTTTTATCCATAAATTCTTGCATGCGCTTTTTAATGACTTTCTATCAATTGTTTAAGTAATAAATCCTGCACCCCGCGCACAGCAGCGGCCCTTGGGTGATTGGCTACGATCACCAGCACGTAGCGTTTGCCCGCCTGATCCTGCACATAGCCAGCCAGACTGCTGACGCCCTCAAGCGAACCAGTTTTGAGATAAGCCATGCCCTTGCTCGCGCTATCGGCCAACCGCTTTTTAGTCGTGCCATCCATGCCCAAAATCGGCAAAGAAGCCATGAACATCGGCATCACCGGGCGTTGATAGGCTGTGACGAGCAACTGCGCCAAATGTTCCGCACTGATGCGCTCATTGCGCGATAAACCAGAGCCATTTTCGAGCACCAGTTCCGTAAAGACCAAGCCATGCTGGCGCAAAACCTGCCTCACTGCCAGTGTAGATCCCGCCTCATCCGCTGGCGTAAACCCCGCTTCCTGGCCCACAGCCAGCATGAGGTGCCGCGCCATCACATTGTTGCTCCACTTATTGATATCACGCACCACCGTATCCAAGGGCGGGGATAACCAGCTAGTCACTGGTATCGCCATATCCGTCACTGGGCCCAGGACCATTTGGCCGTTAAACTGCCCGCCCAATTGCGCCCACAGCTTTTTAAACGAAGCATACACATATTGCGTATCCGAGAGCACGCTCAACTCCAGATAGCGCTCATCACACTGGTCGGGTAGCGTGCCACTAAAGGCAACCACGGCGCCATCAGCCTGCTGGGTGACGCTGTAATGCAGGTCACTGCGCCAGTCATTGCAAGCCCCTTTGCGGGTTTGCATGGTGTTGATAATGCGGATATTCGGTATTTCAAATTCTTGCGCGATGAGCACGGCTGGCTTGCTGGCGAGGGTGGCGACCGAAAAGCGGAAACTGGTATTACGGCCATTGAGTAATAGCGCACTGGGGTTGGCATTGTAAGCCCGCCAAGGCTCATCATCCAGCACAGGCCGCTGGCTGACTTCGGGCGCGTAGAGGGACAAATCCAGCACCAGATTGCCGCGAATCTGACGGATCCCCTGCTGCTGCACTTGTTGCAACAAGCGCCAGAACTCAGCGACGTTGAGCGCAGGGTCGCCACTCCCTTTGATGATTAAATCCCCGTCGAGCACACCCTGATTTAACGGCCCATTGCGGTAGACCTCTGTTTTCCAGCGGTAAGCTGGCGTGAGCGCCTCCAGCGCGGCATAAGTGGTCACCAGCTTCATGACACTGGCCGGATTCATGGCTTTGGTTGCATTATGGCTGATCAGCGGTGCCCCGCCGTCCACGGGCTGCACCACAATTGCAACACTCTCAACTGGCAGTTGCGCTTTGGCGAGTGCCTCTTGCAAAGGGACCGGCAATGCCGCTTTTGCCAGCGCCGCCCACAGGCTGGCAAATGCTAGCCACCAGCGCATGACAGACTCTCCATCACCGCAGCATGGGTGGCTTCTACCAGATGCTGCTGATCTGATTGCGTCAGGCAATAAGGCGGCATCCAGTAGACGGTATTTCCGATTGGCCGCAACAGCAGGCCATGCTTTAAGGCTGCGGCATAGCAATACCGGGCAAACTGCGGATTTTCGGTCATCACATCAAAAGCGGTAATCATGCCGCGCTGGCGCACATGCTGCAGTCCAAAATCATACCCCTCAACGGCGCTCAATAAAGTCTGCGCTGTCTCACGGTTATGCCCCAGCACATCCGAAGCCGCAAACAGCTCAAGCGTCGCGAGCGCGGCACTGCAAGCGAGAGGGTTCCCGGTATAACTATGGCTGTGTAAAAAACCTTTGACGGTCTGGTCGTGATAAAAAGCCTGATAAACCTCATCCGTCGTCAACACCACGGACAAAGGTAAGTAACCGCCGGTGATGCCTTTAGACAGGCAAATAAAATCTGCAATCTCACTCACTTTTTCACCTGCCTGCTCACAGGCAAACAAGGTGCCGGTACGGCCAAAACCAACGGCGATTTCATCGGCGATCAAATGCACCTGGTAACGGCTGCAAACTTCACGCGCCCGTTGCAAATACACTGGGTGATACATCGCCATGCCTGCTGCGCCTTGTACCAAAGGCTCGATAATAAACGCAGCCAGGGTGGCATGATGCTCGGCCACATAGGCTTCCAGCGCCTCAGCACAACGTAAGGCGTAGGCCTCGGCAGACTCACCCGCTTCAGCCAACCGGCTATCCGGGCCAGGCATTTGCGCCGACTGCAAAATCAGGGGTGCATAGGTGTCTTTAAAAATGGCGACATCGGTCACACTGAGTGCACCCAGCGTTTCGCCGTGATAGCTATTTTGCAAGCTAATGAATTTAGTTTTTTCCGGTTGCCCGATATTGCGCCAGTAATGAAAACTCATCTTCAGTGCAATCTCGGTAGCACTGGCACCATCTGAGCCATAAAAGGCGTGACCCAAGCCAGTTAATGCCGACAGCTGTTCTGAAAGCGCCACCACGGGTTCGTGCGTAAAGCCGGCCAGCATCACATGCTCTAACTGATCAAGCTGGGCTTTGATTGCCTCTTTAATGACTGGCTGGTTATGCCCAAATAAATTGACCCACCAACTGCTGACGGCGTCGAGGTAACCCTTGCCTTCACTATCAAACAACCAGGCCCCTTCGCCACGTGCAATTGGCACCAAAGGGTAACGTTCATGATGTTTCATTTGCGTGCATGGATGCCACACGCTGCGCAGGCTACGCTGCAATAAATCCTGATTTCCACTCATGGCGCTATTTTAAACCAAGCGTAAATAGCATGCTTGGTTTAAAATAGCGTCTTAAATCAAGTTCTTACCTCTGCATGCAAAAAACCCGCAAACATCTCGAACTGCTCGCCCCGGCCAAAAATGCCGATTTCGGTATTGAAGCCATTAACCATGGTGCCGATGCCGTGTATATCGGTGGCCCGGCCTTTGGCGCGCGTGCCAAAGCACCAAATACCGTTCAGGATATTGCCAGGTTAGTGCAGCATGCGCATCGCTTTCATGCTGAGGTATTTGTCGCCTTAAATACCATTTTTCATGATAACGAACTCGAAGGTGTTCGCCAGTTGGTGCATCAGCTATACGACAGCGGTGTCGATGCGCTGATCGTGCAGGATATGGGTTTACTAGAACTCGACTTGCCACCGATCCAACTACATGCCAGTACACAAACCGATATCCGTACCGTTGAAAAAGCACAGTTTCTGGATCAAGTCGGCTTTAGCCAGATCGTACTGGCACGCGAACTGGATATTGCCACGGTGAAGAAAATTGCCGATGCCACCGCTGCCAACCTGGAATATTTTATTCACGGCGCACTTTGCGTCGCGTTTAGTGGCCAGTGTTTTATCAGCCACGCGCATACCGGCCGCAGTGCTAACCGTGGGGAATGCTCACAAGAGTGCCGCTTGCCTTACACACTGGAAGACCAGAAAGGTCGCATTATCGGCAAAGACAAACATTACCTGTCGATGAAAGACAATGATCAGAGCGCCAACTTACGCGCCCTGATCGCCGCCGGTGTCAGCAGCTTTAAAATTGAGGGCCGCTACAAAGACTTGCCATATGTAAAAAATGCCACTGCGCATTACCGCCAACTGCTTGATGAAATTCTGAAAGAAATGCCGGAATACGCGAAGTCTTCCGCCGGACATGCCACCTACACATTTACCCCGCAACCGGAAAAAACCTTTAACCGCAGTTCCACCGATTATTTCGCCAATGGCCGCCAGGCCGATATCGGCGCGTTTGATACACCCAAATTTGCCGGCGAAGAACTGGGTAAAGTGCGTAAGGTGGGTAAAGATTTTATTGATGTGGCGACCGACATAGAACTTCACAACGGTGACGGTGTATGCTTTTTTGATGTACACAAAGAACTGGTTGGCCTGCGCGTAAACACGGTGCAAGCGCTGGATAAATACACCTACCGCCTGTTTCCAAACGAAATGCCAGCGGATATTCGCAACAACACGCAGCTTTACCGCAACCGAGACCATGCCTTTATGCGTTTGCTGGAAAAAGATTCAGCCTCGCGCAAAATTGCGATTGATGCTGCCTTTTACGAAACGCCTGATGGCTTTGCCTTAACACTCACCGATGAACAAGGCTTCAGCGCGACCTCCCAATGCAGTGCAGAAAAACAATTGGCCAATGATGTCGAAAAAGCGGAAACCAGCTTGCGTGAAAACCTGGCAAAACTAGGCAATACCGATTTTATTGCCAGAGATATAGGTCTCGAGCTGACCCAGCCCTGGTTTTTACCAGCGTCCACAGTCAATCAACTGCGCCGTGATGCCGTTGAGCAACTGGTCGATATCAGAACACTAGCTTACGAGCGTCCACTATTGCGTGCAGCAGCCGAACCACCCGCCATTTATCCGCAAGATAGCCTGAGTTATTTAGCCAACGTCTATAACCAGAAAGCACGCGACTTTTATCACAAGCATGGCGTCAAACTCATCGCCAGCGCTTATGAGGCCAATGAAGAGCTAGATGAAGTACCGGTGATGATTACCAAGCACTGTCTGCGTTTTAGCCACGGCCTATGCCCCAAAGAAGCCAAAGGCGTCATCGGTGTACAAGGCACGGTGACGGCTGAGCCCATGACGCTGATCAGTGGTAACGACAGATACACGCTGAAATTCGACTGCAAACCTTGCGAAATGCATGTGATGGGCAAAGTGCGCAAACACATCTTGCAAATGCCACCACCACAACCGATTGCATTTTTCGATAAACGCCCGGCATAAGTCCGCCTACCACGCAACCAGCCGCACGATTGGGAGTCTGAAACAGCATGACCGAATACGCATATCTGCTCAAAGTCGCCATCGCCCTGATCGCCATCGTTAACCCCATCGGCTGCCTGCCTATTTTTATCAGCGCCACAAGTGGCTGGAGCAAAGCTGAGCGAGCACGTACCGCTCGTACAGTGGCTATCACCGTAATGATAGTCTTATGCGTCTCCGCCTTTATCGGTGACAAAATTCTCGACTTTTTTGGCATCACCATCCCCTCATTCCAGGTGGGAGGCGGTATTTTATTACTGCTAATTTCTATCTCCATGATGCATGGCAAACAGAGTGCTACGCGCCAAACTCCCGAAGAAGCTCATGACATGGCTGAGCGTGAAGTTATCGCCATTGTACCGCTCAGCATTCCATTATTAGCTGGCCCAGGTGCCATCTCGAGCATGATCCTGACTGCGCAACAGCACCCCGGCTTTTGGGGGCACCTTAGCCTGGTGGTTCCGATTGCGCTGATTTCGTTGTTCATCTGGGGCCTGTTACAACTCGCAGATGGCATTACGCACTACTTGGGTAAAACCGGTATCAATATTGTCACCCGCCTGATGGGTTTGATTCTGGCCGCCATGGCTGTTGAGTTTATTGCGCATGGCTTGTCTGGCCTGTTTCCACAACTGATCACTGCCGCATAGTGCCAAGGCGGGGTAAATTAAGCCTCCCCCAATCAATCACTTAGCGGTAAAATAGCGTTTTTAACGAAACCCGCAAATCTTGAATTCCACCGTTTCAAATCCATCCAAATCTTCCCTGCAGTGGAAACCTAACGTCACCGTTGCAGCCATCATTGAAAAAGATGGCAAATTTTTGCTGGTAGAAGAAACCACAGACCGCGGTAACAGGTTTAACCAGCCGGCTGGGCATCTGGAAGAAGGTGAAACGATTATTGCAGCTGCGATTCGTGAGACGCTGGAAGAGACGGCTTATGATTTCACCCCTGAGGCACTGGTGGGCATTTACCACTGGCAGCATCCGCTCAATGGCATTACCTACTTGCGTTTTGCCTTTACCGGCAAATTGGGTGCACATTATCCGGAGCAAGCATTAGACGATGGCATTATTCGCACCGTATGGAAAACTGAAGCCGAGATTGCGGCCGAAGGCGAGTTGATGCGCAGCCCGCAAGTGCTGTTGTGTGTGCAGGATTACCTGGCGGGTAAACGTTATTCTTTAGACATTTTGAAGCATTTGGGCCAAGCATTATGAGTAAGCCACATGTGATCGTCGGGTTGTCCGGCGGCGTTGATTCCTCCGTGACCGCTTTGTTGTTGAAACAGCAAGGCTATGAGGTCACCGGTTTATTCATGAAGAACTGGGAAGACGATGATACGGATGAGTATTGCTCTTCTCGCCAGGACCTGATTGATGCGGTTTCTGCGGCCGATAGAATTGGTATTGACATTGAAACCGTGAATTTTAGCGCCGAGTATAAAGAGCGAGTGTTCGCTAACTTTTTACAGGAGTATCAGGCGGGCCGTACGCCTAACCCGGATATTTTGTGTAACGCCGAGATCAAGTTCAAGGCGTTTTTGGACCATGCCATGGGTATGGGCGCAGACTTAATCGCCACGGGACATTATGCTCAAGTGCGTGAAAACCCGATCCAGCCAGGCAATTTTCAACTGCTTAAAGCCGATGATGGCAGCAAAGACCAGAGTTACTTTTTGTCACGCCTGAATCAGGCGCAGTTGTCAAAAACGCTGTTTCCGTTAGGCAAATACCTCAAGCGTGAAGTACGCGAAATCGCGCGTGAACATGGCCTGGCCAATGCCGAGAAAAAGGATTCAACTGGTATCTGCTTTATTGGCGAGCGGCCGTTTCAGGAGTTTTTACAGCGCTACCTGCCGCGTCATCCTGGCGTGATGCGTACACCCGAAGGCAAAGTGGTTGGCGAGCATGAAGGCTTGATGTATTACACCATTGGTCAGCGCCAGGGGCTTAAGATAGGCGGCAGCCGTGAAAGCAATGGCGAGCCGTGGTTTGTCGCCGCCAAGCATATGGCCGATAACGAGCTGATTGTGGTACAAGGGCATGATCACCCGCTTCTGAAATCCGACGGGCTGAAAGCAGGACAACTGCACTGGATTAGTGGCGAAGAGCCGCGTACCAACTGGGTATATGCGGCGAAAACCCGTTATCGCCAGCCGGATGCACCTTGCGAGGTCGATGCGGTGAATGCAGAAGAAGCGACCATTCGCTTTGGTCAGCATCAATGGGCCATCACACCGGGGCAAAGTGTGGTCGTTTACGAAAGCAACGTCTGTCTGGGCGGCGGCATCATCACGGGTGCGCTTTAACCCGGGTTGAGATCGCAAGCGCGAGGCATGGTTATTGCTTTTGTTTACACCATTTAATCAAAATACACTGCCAAGTGACAAGGAATGACACCTGATGGCCTACGTCTTAAAAAATAACCAAGGTGCGATTATTGCGGCCAGCCCAGATACGCAAGTGGCTGCGGACTGGGTGGAAATAGATAATACTGACACAGAGTATTTGTGTTTTCTGGATGACGAACTCAAAAGGCACCACACCTTCCGTGAGAGTGACATTCAGCTCGCGCGCGTGCTTGAAGACCTGATTGGCATTTTGATTGAGCGTAACCTGATCAGCTTTACCGACTTCCCGAGCCCCGCACAAAAACGCTTGAACGAGCGTCAAACCTTGCGTCACAAAAACAAGCTGCATTTGCTGGGCGATGACGATTTGGGCCCACTCTAGCAGCAGTCGTCAACCGCCAATGTCCCATCTTGGCTAGTAGTTCAGCTCAACCTGAAATTTCACATTCCGGCCCGGGCCGTACATACCCAGGCCGCCCATGGTGCCATCCAGGCGATACAGCGTATTTTTGAGATTTTCGCCGATCAGTCGTAACGTCACATGTTTGCTCGCCTGCCAGCGGGCACCTGCATTCCACATTGCATAGCCGTCCTGCGTCCCAAACCGGTAAGGGCTGGCGGTGGTGCCATCCCCACTTAACAGGATATCCCGGTCAGAAACCTTGCGGTAACTGAGGTTCAGATCGACTGCCTCTGAGAACACGGCACCCAGCTGCACATTGAAGGCATTGCCTGGCGCGGTATACAACGGCGCACTGACCAGCCCGGTATTAATCCCACCATTGATTCTGGAATACGCACTACGCAGATACCACCCGCGATATTGCAGAAAGCTTTCAACCTCAACCCCGTTTCTGCGCTCCCAACCATCTTGCGCAAGATTGCCATTGGCATCTTCACGCAATGAGGTCAGCAAATGCGAGGTATAGGTGTGATAAAAATTCAGCTTGCCTGAAAACCAGATAGTGCTATTGAACAAGTGCGGTGTTTGATAACTCACCCCGGCCTCGGTGGTTTCAGAGCGCTGCGGCACATACAAATCCCCACAAATCTGCGACTTCGGCCCCTTGGTTGTCATGACTTGCGCACGACAACGGCTGAACGGCCCCTGCGTAAAATATTCATCAATCAGGGGCGGCCTGAAGCCTTGCCCGTAATTGCTGTAAAAGGTTAGTTTGTCGGGGTTTTGTTTGGCTAAGGTATCATAGGCCAGGCCCAGACTCCAGGTCTCTTGTTTGAATTTGATGGTGCTTGCCTGGCCATAGGGAGCGAGCAAGGCCAAAGTCCCTCCATCAGCCTCTACTTGATAACGGTCCTGGCGATAGCCCGGGATCACTGAAAATGCGCCGAACTCAAACTTTGGTTGCACATAAACGGCATGAAATGACTTGCGCCCTGGCGGCGCTGAGGCATTAAAGCCATCGGGATAAAGCGCTTGTAACGCGGTCTTCCGATTGTCGAAGAAGCGTGTAATTTCACGTTCGCTGGCGTTGTATTGATAGCCCGTCAGTAACGAAACAGACCATAGATCTTTCTCAGCAAAGATTGCCCGGTTGCTCAGGTCTACGGTGTTTGTTTTATATTCATACGTATCCGTCAAATTGCCGCGGCAAGTCGTGGTATCCGCGGGATTTGTCGTATTGATGACACCCTGACACTGCCTTTGCAAGGCATTAAACGTGGAGTTGAACGGCGCACCTTGCCCAATCAGGTCTTGCAAATGCGTATGCCCGGCGCCGATAGTGCCCTTAAAGTTGATCCACGGGTGTTGAGGATCGTAGTTCACTGTCTCTGACCAGGTGAGATCATCCACCGAACGCACCACATTGCCAAAGAAACCGGGTTGCCCGCCTGTCGCATCATAAGGTTGCAGCCCGGTATCCTCAAACTTCACCACCGAGGTCACCAACTGCAAGTCTTCGGTTGGAAACACACTGACCTTGAGCAACTGTGAAATAGATTCAATCGCAGAACTTTGTAGCTTGGAGCCATCGCCCAAGGTCAAATTATTGGCCTGCCGATTGGAATAGTTATACAAAATATCCACGCGTTCATCGGGGCGCGCATACAGCAGATAGGAACGTGAATATTCATCGCTGTTATTGCCATAGCCAAACTTGGCCTTGCCGCCATAGTGTTGGCCGGGTTTTAAAAAGTCTTCAGCATTTTTAGTCGTCGCATTGACAGTGCCTCCCAATGAACCTGAGCCACTCGCAATCTGCGGCCCACGTTGTACTTCTATGCTTTTCAATAACTCAGGCTCGATAAACGTGCCGCCCATGCGGTATTTCTCAAATCCTTTGGGCACGCCATCCACTTTCACCAGCACGTCTTCATTGTCCACGTAGCCACGAATCCCAAACGTCATGCCACTCGGCCGTGGTCCGCCAGAGATAGACACCCCTGGCACGGCTCTGACCGCATCAAAAATATTGCTGGGCTGGGCACGTTGCAATTGTTCGCTGGTAATGGTGGTAACCGGCAAGGTTGGATTGATCCCAGTCTCGGGCGCTTTTTGTTTCTTTTCCTGGATGGTGACCTCAGGCAGCGTATCCACCTCCTCGGCCCCTGGCTGTTTTATCGTGGGTGCTGGAGACGCAGGGGGCGTTTGCACGTCCGTTGCCTCCACGTCTGGTATGAGCTGCTCAGCCCAGGCGGCGTGAGGCCAAAAAAAACAGGCGAGCCAACACAGCCCCACAGACAAGGTTAACCTTGCGCGAATGAAGCTTTTTTCAGGCAGGCAACTGGAGAAGATCGCAAGAGTGCGAGCCCGCTTTAAACCGGTGATGTTCATTTAACGAAAATAAGTGGGCGCGCAAGAAAGGGGCTAAACAGCCCCTTTGCCATGGTCAGCCGAATGGGAATCAGGCTTGTTTTTTTGCGTTGCGGCGCGCGACAAATGCCATCAAACCCAGTCCCAAGCCCATCAGACTAAAGGCCTCAGGCTCAGGCACCGGTGTCACAGTAGGCACGGACACTGCGGCCAATGCCAATTGATCCAAACTCATACTGGATGAATTGGCATTGAATTTAAAGGTATACAGGCTGGAAGCGGCGACATTGCTCCATTTCCAATACAACTCTTGTTCAGCAGTTGCCCCTCCCATCACGGTGCCTTGATCTTCGTTGAACTGCAACACAGAAGTCGCTGTAATGCCATTCAAGGTTGCTGAACTATTGGCCAGGGTGCCCAAGGTTGCAATACGCAGATAGACATCAAACAGGCCTGTGCTGGCACCGCTCAAGGTCGCGGTGAATGCCGTAGCGCCAGAGTAACTATAAATATTGCCCCCGCCAGTGATAAAAGCACCGCCTGTGGTTTCTTGCACAGAAGCGGTGATCCCGGCAGTCACAGCGACATCTGGTGTATTATCATTGGTGCTGTTAAAGATGTTCCACTCAGCATAACTCGCTGGTGTCAGACTCCCCCAGGGATTGGCGGTGTCCCATACTGCCTGGGTCGCAAACGCGGAACTATTGAACAGCATGCCTAAGGTGAATGCCAAAGCTGAAAATTTCATGATTTATTTCTCCTCAACGAGCGCTTGTGCCCCTTCCTCTCGAAGGCCATCGCGCCATTTTTTTAAAATGAAGTCTCACGGACCCACACCGTTGAGTATTTCAATCGCCACGCTTTGCGCATGGCAATAAAATTGAAATTAAAAAATAAAAGTGATGTTGTTTTAATCACGCATGGTCAGGCGCCTTGCTTCTCCTGCCTGGACTCAAAATCAACCACATAGCGGTACTGCTTGCCGCAATCAATAATGACTTCTTTCTGTCCCCGCTTGAGCAGGCGTATATCCACTTTGATGCTACCGAAGCCATCATGAGCGATGAGCTCATCCAGCAGTTCTAGCAATCTTTTTTTGACGGATGCATTCATTGCCTGCATAGCATGTATTGATCATGTTTTTGAGTATTCTTAAATGATAACAATTATCATTTAGTTTTGCAACGTAAAAATACGATCGGTGATTAAGCTTAAGTGGATAGATGCAGTGAGGCCAAAAGGCAGAATGAAAAAGAAGGCAGACAAGGGGGAAGCGCCGCATCACAAGGAACGGCTGAAGATCAACTGGAGAAAATCAAGACAGCATCCCGACAGCTTAGGACGGAATGCTGAGATAAGGTGCCTTAAGGCTGTGGCATGGTTTGCTTGAAGCTGGGACGCTTTACCAGCACCCCGTAATGTTTGGCCAGATTAGGAAACTTCTCTTGCCAGTATTTGCCTTCCCATTGCACATTTTTAAAACGCAAGTCTATGTAGCCCAGCGCGGTGCCCAGGGCAATGTCTGCCAGACTGAACGTTTCGTTGACACACCACTTTTTCTTTAGCAAGTCGTTATCAAGCACGGTAAGGCCAGCCGTCACCTTGGCAAATTGCTTTTCTATCCATGGTGCAGACTGCTGCACCTCTGGCTTGCGTTGTTCCAAGATCACCGCCACGGCAGCATCACACACACCATCGGCAAGTGACTCCCAGCGACGGACCTTGATTTTGGCTGAGTGGTCTTGCGGAATCAGGTGGGCCACCGGCGTGCGATGATCCAGATACTCGACAATCACGCGTGAATCATACAAGGCATCGCCATCATCCAGCACCAGCACAGGAACCTTACCCAACGGGTTGTGCTGGCTCACGGGACAATCCGGCGCAGACAGCACGACCTCCGTCAAAGTCAGGTCAATATGTTTTTCAATGGCGACGATACGCACTTTACGTGCATAGGGACTGTTAACCGTATATAAAAGCTGCATAGTGTGATGTGAGCCGGATTGAAGAGTACTTTTACCGAAAAAATACCCCATGACGCAATACGATGGTACAAAACTCGCTGGTCTTGGGGTGCTTTTATTATAATAGCTTTTGCCATGGGCTTAGAACGCTCATCTGCATAAATTTTAAATTGACTGAGCTGCTCATGACCACTGCATCACTTTACCAACACTTGCCCGACTACTTAAATGCCGATCTGATAGCGGCGCAAGTGCAATCGGCCCTGGCAGAAGACCTGGGCAAAGGCGACCTGACCGCTGCACTGATCCCTGCCGGCACCCAGGCCCGCGCGACCATTATCAGCCGTGAGGCTGCCATTCTCTGCGGCTGCGCCTGGGCGCAACAGTGCTTTGCGCAGTTGGATCGCAGCATCCAGCTCGAATGGCTGGTAAAAGACGGTGACCGCGTCGTCCCCAATCAAGCGCTGGTCCATATTCATGGCGACGCACGCGCCATGCTCAGTGCCGAACGCCCGGCCCTCAATTTTTTGCAAACGCTTTCTGCCGTAGCCACACATACCCGCCGCTATGTGGACGCCATTGTCGGTTTGCCAGCGCAAATCCTCGATACACGTAAAACCCTGCCTGGCATGCGCCTGGCACAAAAATATGCCGTGCTCGCTGGCGGTGGCGCCAACCAACGGCTGGCCTTGTACGACGGTATCCTGATCAAAGAAAACCATATCGCCGCCGCAGGCTCGATTGCCGCCGTGCTTGACGCCGCCTTCGCCATGCGCAGCACGGATAATATCCAGATCGAAGTGGAAACACTGGATGAATTGCAGCAAGCGCTAGATGCCGGCGCCACCAGTATCTTGCTCGATAATTTCACGCTGGAAGACCTGCGTAAAGCTGTCGCAATCAATCAAAAGCAAGCCTTGCTGGAAGCATCGGGCAATGTGGATTTAACGACGGTTAGAGCGATTGCGGAAACAGGCGTAGACCGGATTTCGATTGGCGCACTGACTAAAAATATTCAGGCGGTGGATTTGAGTATGCGGATACAGATGAAGTGATAGAACATCCGCGCAGACGATTTAAATAACGCAGTAAAAAGTTATTGTTTGACGAGTATTGCTGTAGCAATCCGATGCTTAGACCTTTTATAGCCTCAGCTTACTGGCTCAAGCGAGTAACTTTATTATTTACTTGCTCGAACAAATAGATTTAAACCTGAAACATGAGCTGGTTTGAATAGCGATTTGTTTCGCCTTTACGGCGACCATTCTTTCTTATGCTTGTCCATAATAAAGAAGGCAAAGAACAAGACACCCCAGCTTCCGCTTCTTTCCTATGCTACTCGGTTTGCCGGGCGGCCATCGAAACTCGCCCTAGCGGCTTGCACAAAACGCAAGGGAGCCGAAGGCCGTGATGGCTGGGTATCCTCCTCTTTGGCTACGGCCGCCACGAGTTGGCTTAACCTGAAGGTTAGCCTACGCCGCAACGCTTCGTTAGTTTTGGTTACTTTCCGGGGGACAAGCACCAGAAAGTAACTCGCCGAGAGGCGAAAAAAATCTACTTTCATCATAAAACACATAAAAAAATCTTACCTAGCCATATTCTAAATCTATCCAATGTGACCATTTCTGCCACCTCCTGATGGCATGACTCTTGCATCATTTGCAGCTAGTCTAGCCAGCATGTGACATGAATAGTCCAATCCCCGTTTCCTCGCCCAAAACCATAGAGAGCCTGCGACTCTCGGATTTGTTACGCATGCTGGTTGCTCATGGGCATGCAGATAAAGTCCAGGCTGAAAAGCTTTATAAAGATCGCAAGCGGGACAGCTCCAAAATTCATCCGGTTGTGATTGTGGCCGAGCAAAAATGGCCGGATTTACAAAACCCCAATCAATTATTGACTGTAGAGGCCCTGAGCCGCTTTGTGGCAGAGCAGGCTGCAGTGCCTTATTATCAAATCGACCCCCTAAAACTGGACTTTAGTGCCGCGGCGCAAATTGTGTCGCAAGCCTATGCCGAGCGCCTGCGCATCATGCCGATTACGGTCAGGAATGGCGTAGCCACAATTGCGACGGCCGATCCGTTCCACCAGACCTGGCTGCATGATCTGGAGCGTATGCTGAAGTTGCGCATTGAAGTGGTGATGGTGAATCCGCTGGACTTGCAGCGGTATTTGCCCGAGGTGTATCAGCTTTCTGCAGCGATTCAATCTGCCAATGCCGCCAAGGCCGGGCAAATTGTCGGCGTACAAAATTTTGAACAGTTGATTGAGCTGGGCAAAGACCGCCAACTGGATGCGAATGAACAGCATGTGGTGAGCATTGTCGACTGGTTGTTTAAATATGCGTTTGAACAGCGCGCCAGCGATATCCACCTCGAACCGCGCCGCAATCTGGGCTTGATGCGCTTTCGCATCGACGGCGTCTTGCATCAGGTGTATCAGCTACCGAGCAATATCATGAATGCGATTACCAGCCGCATCAAGCTGCTGGGGCGGATGGACATGGTGGAAAAACGCCGCCCGCAGGATGGTCGTGTCAAAACCGTAGACACTGATGGCAAGGAGGTTGAATTACGCTTATCGACCATGCCGACCGCGTTTGGCGAAAAACTGGTGATGCGGATTTTCAAGCCGGACGTGCTGGTACAGGATTTTCAGTTACTCGGTTTTTCCAAGCGCCAGGGCGAGCAATGGGCGCAGTGGACACACCAGCCTAACGGCATCATTCTGGTCACCGGGCCAACCGGCTCAGGCAAAACCACCACGCTGTATACCACACTCAAGCAATTGGCGACCGATGAAGTCAATGTATGTACGGTAGAAGATCCGATTGAGATGATAGAGCCGGCCTTTAACCAGATGCAGGTGACACAGAATATCGGCCTGGGCTTTGCCGAAGGCATACGCACGCTGATGCGCCAGGACCCCGACATTATCATGGTCGGCGAGATCCGCGATCAGGAAACTGCCGATATGGCGATTCAGGCCGCACTGACCGGCCACCTGGTACTATCCACGCTGCACACCAACGATGCGCCATCGGCTGTCACGCGCTTGCTGGATTTAGGCGTGCCGGCCTACCTGATACATTCCAGCCTGCTGGGGATTATGGCGCAGCGGCTGGTGCGCACCTTGTGCCCGCATTGCAAAACAGAAGCCACCATTTCTGACGCAGAATGGGCCAGCGTTACGCGCCCGTTCAAGGCCGCCAAACCGGCAAAAACCATGAAAGCCGTGGGCTGTAAGGAGTGCCGCAACACGGGTTATCGTGGTCGTACCGGCATTTATGAGATGCTGACACTCACACCGACCTTACGCAAACTGATTACGTCTGAAACCGATTTGATCCAGCTCAGACAAGCCGCCACGCAAGCGGGGATGCAACCTTTGATGTTAAACGGTGCTGAGAAAATTGCGGCAGGCCTGACAACCGTAGACGAAGTGCTCAAGGTTGCCCCACCGATTGAAGTAGATTAAAAACGCAAGGCCCGCTTATTTGCGTAAGTGAATGCGGCCATGCCACATTTGCCGCACTAAATGCTGCTTGGACAAGCGTCCAATCCAGATCACCGCAACAATATGCAATGCAATCACGGCCATCAGTACCCAACTCAACAGCGCATGAATCACAACCGGCCCCTCTTCGCCCCAAAAGGCATCGGTGCGGCTTAACCAGCCAGTCAGCGCCAGCAAGGCAATTAGCATCCAGATGACATACACGGCCCATTGGCCTAGCGGATTGTGCCCGGCATGCACAGGCAGGGTTGCTTGACGCACATCTGCAATGTGCAAGCGGATGTCACGCAGGCCGGGCAGATGAAAGCACGCACTTGGGTATGCGCTAAAACACCCGGCCAAGATGCGGATCAAAATGATTGCCAGCACAGCGTAGCCAACCATGCGATGCAGCGCATCCGTTTCATACCAGACATGGCTCATCAGCCACAATGCCATCACCCCGGCTGCCACCAGCCAGTGACTCAGACGCACCCACCAGGGCCAAAGCATTGCGGATGGCTGCAACATCTCGCCACTTAGTCTTTCAAGCCGATGGCTTTGACGATCGCCAGGGTTTTCATGTCGAAGTAAATCTCAACCTTTTTGCCCTCTTTGTTGCGGCCATAAATTTCATAACAATTACCGTCTACTTTAAATTTTTTGATGGTATAGCCTTCTGCTTCCAGTGCTTCTTTAAGGGTATTTTCTGAAGCCCACTCCTCTTTTGGATAGGATTTGCAATCCGCCGCGGCCAACGCAGCTTGTGCATGCAGCAGGCCAATTGCCAACAAGAGTGAAAAACCAATTTTTTTCATCAAAACTTCCTTTTCATGATTCAAACAATTCTACCTGGCGCAGCTCTGCCAAATTCGAAACGCCGGTCAACGCCATGGTCATTTCCAGCTCATCGCGCAGAGTGCGGATCACTTTTGCCACGCCAATGGCGCCTTCTGCAGACAGGCCCCAGATGTAAGGGCGACCAATACAAACGGCATCGGCGCCCATCGCCAGCGCTTTAAACACATCTTGCCCGGAGCGGACACCACTATCCACCAGGATTTTGCATTGGCTACCCACGGCAGCCACGATCGTTGGCAGCACTGCCGCCACAGACGGAGTGCTATCAAGCACGCGGCCACCGTGATTGGAAATGACTACGCCGTCACAGCCGCATTCCACCGCCCGCCGGGCATCCTCTACATGCATCAGACCTTTCAGTAGCAAGGGGAGGTTCACTTGCTGCCTGAGCCAGGCCACATCCTCCCAAGTCGGCGCCTGCGTCATCCAGCCATCGAACACCGCGCTTTGGCCTGTTTGCAAGGGTCGCATCGCCAATGGCTGCGCCAGGTTGACCGCGGAAATGCCCTCGGGTAAATCGATCAAAGCTTGCTTGACTGGCGCATCGACAGTAAACACGACTGCGCTGATACCAGCTGCCACGGCTTTATGCAATAACGCTTGGGTACGTTCACGATCGCCTTGCCAATAGAGCTGAAACCAGAGCGGTTGTTGCGCCTGCGTCACAATCTCGCTCACGGCTTGACTGGCCAGACTGCTCACCATCATCTGCCCCTGCTGGGCATTGCAAGCGACAGCGGTGCCAATCTCGCCATCGGCATGAAACAAGCGCTGATAAGCCACTGGCGCCAGCAGGATGGGATGCGCCCATTGCTCGCCAAAAATGCTACACCTTGTGTTCGGTTGATGGAGGGGTTGGAGTGGACGTGGGCAAACTTTCTTGCTTTGCCAACCAGCTTCGTTGACCTGCAATTGCAACCCGTTCCCGGCATCTGACTGCAAATAATGCCAGACATCAGCGGGCAATTTGGCTTGCGCTTGCTGGGCAAAACAGGAGAGCAAAGGTAAGGACTGCATTCGCTTAGAGCGCCCACTGGCGCAACAGGTTATGGTAAATGCCGGTTAACTGCACCACTTCTGGCGTTTCCCCTTGTTGCTGTCGCAAGCGGACCAAGGCCATATCCATATCAAATAGCATGCGCCGTTGCGCGGCGTCGCGCACCATGCTCTGAATAAACATAAAGCTAGCCAAGCGCTCACCACGCGTGACCGGCGTCACCGCATGCACCGAGCTGGAAGGATAAATGACGATAGCACCCGCTTTGAGCTTGATGCGCTGATCACCAAACACATCCTGCACCACCAGCTCACCGCCTTCATATTCATCCGGGTCGTTAAAAAACAAGGTAGCTGAGACATCTGCCCGTACCCGCGCACTGCCATCCGGCATATGACGCATGGCACTATCGACGTGAAATCCATAGGCATTGGTCTCACCCGCATAACGATTCACAAAAGGCGGCAAGATTTTGTCTGGCAAAGCGGCCGAAAAAAATAAAGGATCGCGCTGCAATGCCTGCAACACGATCCTGCGGATTTGTGCCAGCAACGGGTCATCTTCGGCCAGCTGCTGGTTGTTTTTAACGCTTGCTGCCTGAATACCGGCGGTTGTGCGGCCATCCACCCATTGCGCCTGCTTCAGCAAGGCACGGATAGTATGCAGCTCTTCTTCAAGCAAAACCCCCGGTAAACTTAACAGCAAATTAACTCCTAGAACTTGTACTCAGCCGTAGCAATCGCTTGACGACGGTTACCTGGCGTCAAGAAAGCACCGTTATCATAAATCGCATCATAATAGGTTTTATCCAGCAAGTTCTTGATATTTAAACGCACCGCCCATTTGGGTTGTTCGTAGGCCACCATGGCGTCGACGCGCGCATAGCCAGGTGCAGTGTTGGGCTTGAATTGGCCATTTACAAATGCAGAGCTCGTTGTTTGGGTTGGATTATATCCATAACGATCTGATTTTGCTTCGACTCCACCACCCACTTTCCAACCATTCTGCCAGTCGTAGGTCGTCCACAAGTTAAAGGTGGTTTTTGGTGTATTACGTGCCGCTTGTCCAGCCAAACGCGGATCTGCAAATGTCGTCACACCAGTGGTACTGATATTGACAGCAGGATCAATGATGTAAGCATGCATAAATGCAACACCGGCAAACACATCCCAGTTATCAGTCATCTTGCCCGCCATCTCGAACTCAAGACCATTCGTACGGCGACGCTTAGTCAAAATAGGATTATTCCCGATCGTATTGATGTCTGTATTACGTTCCCAATCTTTGGTGGTTGTATATAGTGCAGTGCGGAAAGACAAATCTCCATCCAGAAATAGCCATTTGGACCCAACCTCTAAAGTACGGCTGCGTTCAGGTGGCTGGGTGACTGTGGTCAACTGGTAAAGATCAGCGGTAGGGCTAAAGGAGTTACTATATGTCACATAGTAATGTCTATCTGGGTTAGGCTGCCAGGACAGGCCGCTACGGTAACTGTTTTGTCCGTAATGCAAGCTAGGAGACGTGGAAGTATTATAGGTTGCATCCAGAACATCTCGCCGAATCCCGCCTAATAATGTCCAGTGCGGTATAAATTCAATACTATCCTGTACAAACGCAGCATAATTGTCCCCCGAAAACTTCGCAGGCGATGCGTTGATAGACTCAAAACCACTTGAATATGACACACCATTAGCAGCAATCGCGTTATTCAACGCATTACCCGTCTGCAGGTATGGAAGTCCTGTACTGGGATTAATCGGTTGTAATGAGTTTCTATATGAGTGTTCATGTAGATACTCAACACCACTTAATATGGAGTGCTGCATTCCAGCTAAATCAAACTTAGTAGTAAAGTCTGATTGAAGGTTATAAGTTTGATACGACTGAGTCCTTGTGACGTTACCACCAGCACTTTGATTCGCAGTTGGCAATTGCGTCGCACTTGGCGTTTTTGCCCAATATGCGCGTTCATAATCCCCATGTCTTAATTGAGTGCGCCATTGGGTGTCTTCAGTAAATTTGTGAGTAAAAATAGCGGTGGTAATATTGGTATCACTATTGTCAAAATTATTACTACTTCCGTAGAAAGTTTTATCGTCTACTTTAGCCCCAGTAATCATTGTATTAATAGGGCGCTGGTTCACAAAAGAAATGCCATAATCCTGGACATCTCGAGTTCGCAAATATTGATGGTTCAAGAAGACCTCATTTTCAGTACCTATGCCGGCCCCAAAACTTACAGCAATCCCCTGTCGGTCAAACTCCGGATGATCTCCATTTGCCGGATTTTTACGATAGGTTTCTTCATGTCGGTCCATGACATTCACCCGAATCGCGGCAGTGTCTGTCAATTTCTTATTAAAGTCGCCAGTCTCTTGATGATAAGCATAATTACCCACGCTCCCTGTCACGGTATTTTTATCATTTAATTCAGCCATTTTGGTGACCTGATTGATGACACCACCCGCCTGCCCGCGGCCAAACAACATCGCGGCAGAACCTCTTAATATATCTACTTGCTCTAAGTTAAACGTTTCACGGTTGTACTGCGCGGTATCGCGCATGTTATCCAGATAAATATCGCCAAATGTGTAAAAACCGCGCAGGTTAAAGTTATCGCCAGATCGCCCCCCTTCAGCCGCGTTCACTGACAAACCAACCACATTACGCAAGGCTTCACGCAAAGAGCCAACTTGCTGATCATGCAATAATTCCCTGGTCAGTGTCGTGACGGCCTGGGGTACATCTTGCGGATCTTGCCACGTTTTTCCGACTCGCGTTTTGGTCGCTTGATAACCCTTATTTGGCGCATCTTGAATTCGCTGGGTTTTGACCTTCACTTCGGTCATGGTCTGGGTCGCGTCAGCTGTTTTCTCGTCATCTGCCGCGATCGCAATTGCTGGAAGCGCCATCAACAGCGCCAAGGTCATTGTTTTTTTATTAAAGCCGGATGGCATGTTTTTTCCCTAATTCAATCTTGTTAAGTGAGTTGCTGGCTACTGGAAACAATACTCGTTGGCTTGCAAAATAGAATAAGCACGAATGATAACAATTCTCATTTTTACAATCAATGAAACATAGCGTGAACATTTATTTGTACAAATACAAATAATCCTCAGGCCTAAGCAAAAAACTGCCGTGACCATGCATGGGGAAAGAGTTGACGTGTAGCTGGCGGTGGCCCTTAGCACAAAGTGGGCCTAATAAGGGCTAGCGCTTTGATCTTCGTCTCAAAGCGCTAGCATATGAAGAAAGTAACTACTTAAAAATCCAGGCGCAGATTGGCCTGCAAGGTCCTTGGCCGGCCGACGCCTAATAAGCTGTTGCCTGCGGTACTCCAGTAATCTTTGTCTGTGACATTATCGACTACGACCTGGAAGGTTGCTTTTTGCTTGCCAAGTAGCGTCTTGTAGCGCGCCCCCACTGACCCGATGGTGTAGCCTGGGATGCTGGCCTGGTTAAATGCGTTTACCTGCTGTTTACCGCTATAAAACACACCAGCACTCAAAAACAGGCCAGGGATTTGCGGGATCTGGTACTCGCCAAACAAGCTGGCTGTTTTTTCTGGTGTATTTTCTGGCGTATTACCATTGCTGGCTGCATCAGGCGTTTTCAAGGTTGCGTCCATGAGTAAAAATGAGGCTGCGACAGACAGTCGATCAGTCAACTCACCTGTGGCTGCAAACTCCAGACCTTGATAATTCGCATCACCATTGATCTTAAAAGTATTAGTCACAGGGTTGGTAAACGCAGCAGCACGCTCAATATCAAAATAAGCCAGTTGCAGCAAAAAGCGATTAAACACTTGGGTTTTTACGCCAATTTCTTTTTGTCTGGATTTTGCCGGGTTGAGCAATTCACCTGCATTCGCACGGTTGGCTGGCGCCTGCCCACTGTCCTCAAAGCCTTCTATATAGCTGGCATACAGTGAAATATTAGGCTGAACCTTGTACATCACTGCCGCCGAAGGAATCACTTTTTTAGCGTTGAACCGTGTCGTCGTCTCAGTGCCCGCATTGGTGGCAATGGTCTCGGTATCGTAGCGGCTCTGGCGTGCGCCCATCATCACGGTCCATTGATCTGTCAGTGCCATTTGATCGAACACATACAGCCCACGATCCAGAATCGTCTGGTCAGAGGAACGGTTGTTAGAGACCGCGGCAAGCACAGGAACGACTCTGGGGTTGAAATAGTTCTGAGTAACAGAAGTACTGGCAAACATGGGGGTCACCCCTTCGCGCTGATTACTGGTATAGCCCACGGTCAGCTGATGCTTGATAGGGCCCGTTTCCAGCAAGCCCAGCAATTCGGTTCTGAAGTTTGTGTTGGTAAAGACCTGGTTACGCACAAACGAAACCTGTAGCTGTCCTTCACCCGTAAGCGGGTTAAAGTTCTGAAACTGTGAAAAGTTACGGTCGCGCTCTGTCTTGGCGCGGCCAGCTTCAAACAGCCAACTCCAGTTATCGCTGATGGCATAATCCGTACGGAACAGCATATTGGTTGCTTCAGCATCATAGTGTTGCCATTTGCCCGCCAGGTTTTGTGTGGCGGCTGGCACGGGTGGTAGCGTGATCTTACCGTTCACGGCTGCCGGGACGACAATTGCAGCCTGCTCTGAAACATCTTTGCGGTAATGCTCTAGGTCCAGCTTGAAAGACAGCTTGTCGTTTGCACGCCAGTCCAATGCGGCTGAGACCAAGCCACGGCTGCCGTCATAATGGTCAATGCCGATATCTTCGCTGCCGGTGACCACGTTAAAGCGTGCGCCAAACTGCTGTTCAGCGCCAAAACGCTTGCCATAGTCCACATGAGCGCTACGCGCGCCAAATTGATTGGTAGACAGCGTCAGGCTTTTGTTTTCAACCTTACCAGCCCGCTTGGTCACCAGGTTGATAATGCCAGAGGGCGGCACCAGGCCGTAATACAGAGACGAAGCCCCTTTGAGCACTTCTACCCGCTCTTTGTTTTCTAGTGGCGTATCAATCAGGTTAATAATCGGCAACGAACCATTGAGCCGGTAGTTTCCGCGGTTCTCGACCAGAATGCCTCGGATCGCAATATTGTCATAGGTCGAGCCACTCAATTGCGAGCGTGAAACCCCTGCGGTGTTCCGCAATGCGCCAAACAATGAGTTGGTTGCTTGCGCATCCAGCACCTCACGCGTCACCGTGTTCACGGTCAAGGGCACGTCCAGCGGATTCATATCTCTAAACGTACCGACCTGTACCGTGTTTGAGTGAAAACTCTGACGACGGCTGGTCGATACCTCAACTTCACCCAGAGTTTGCTGATCGTCATCAGTGTTTGTTGCAGCTGGCGCAGAAGCAGTCTTCTCAGCCTCCCCTTGCGCCCAAACAGCCGACATCGGCAAGGCTAACAACAACGACAAATAAACTGTTTTTAATCGAATCACGGACACACAACACTCCCATTAAATAAAGCTGGCTACTGGAGTGCGAAACTCGATGGCTGGCAAACAACAAGATCAATCTGATTTTTATTTTCAACACTCTCAGCACCCCTCCCTGTCAGGGGCCAGTAAACATACCGGATTGCTAAGAGGTTGGCGTTTTAATAACGCCACGTAAGTGTGGCTAAAGCGCTCATTGGGGCAGCATAGTAAGCTTGGCCCGCATAGGCATAGCGCAAGCTGGAGAGATACTTCTCGTTAGTCACGTTATACAGATTCAACGCCGCGTCCCAATGCTGGTCAATCTTGTAATTTGCGACCAGATTGAGGGTGGCATAGCTGTCCTGGCGATAGCGGAAAGTACCCACGTTTTGCAAAGTGATATCCACATGCGTTTCGCTTTGCCAGTAAAGATTGGCCCCTAACTTGAGGTGTTCCACATAAGGCACTTTATACATTGCTGCGACGTGCATCTGATGCCTGGGGGTGTAAGGATTAACATTTTTGCCGTCTGAGTTCTTCAGGCTCATCAAGCGCGTATAGCCCGCATTCATGCTCAATCGATCCGTCAACTGTCCGGCAATATCAAACTCGTAGCCTTTGCTAATCGCCTCTATACCCTCATAAATCGAGGTTGCGCCTTGGGTGCCAACTTGCTGAGGCAAATGTTCTTGTTCAGTTTTGAAGAGTGCAACTGTGCTGTTTAACTGGCCATTTAACCACTCACTTTTGAGCCCCGCCTCGTAATTCTTGCCCTGCAAAGGCGGCAAGACTTTGAAGTCGCGGCCTAGCTCAGCTTGCGGCTTGTAAATGCCGGTATAGCTGGCATAGACTGAATGCTGGTCACTGACATCGTATACAGCCCCCAAATAAGGCGTGAGCTTGTTATCTTCTTTTGCTGACTGCGGAACACCGTAACTGATCCCCTGCAAGTCATAACTCAGCAAGCTGCCGCCAGCAGTCACTTTCAGGTCATCCGTCACATGGATTCTGGCCGCTGTGTAGGTATTGATGGTGCGCGTAGAAAAGTCAGCGACTTTGCTCTCTGCCCCAAAGGTTGGTAGCCGGAAGTCTGCAGCAGACTCAAAGCTTGCCAGCGGTGTGCCAATGGCACCAAAACGTGAATAGTCGCGCACATCCGCCTTGCTCAAGGTGGTTCCAAAAACCAATTCGTGTTTGCGACCGGCCAACTCGACCGGACCATTCGCATAAAAATCGAGGACATTGTCCTCCGTACGGGTATGGTATCGGCCTGGGTAGCTTAAGAGACCCAAGCCAGTCGCACGCACTTCGTTGCCATAAATGTAATGCAGTCTTGCATCTGCGTCAGTCTGCTTGTGGGTGAACTGCCCTTTGGCTTTCCAGCCATTGGCAAACAGATGAGTCATTTCAGCGAAGCTGATATTGGTGCCTACATCCCAGTAACTCCAATGGGGGGCAGTACTATCTGAGCGTTTATAATGTCTAGGACTTCCATCAGCGTATAGCAACGGTAAACTGCCCCAGTTATTACCACTAGAGTTATTCTGCTGATAGGTGTGGCCGACGGCCACGCTGGTACGGTCAGAAAGATCGGCTTCAATCACACCATATGCCACGTTGCGCTCATTGCTATAGCGGTCCAGATAAGAATTCTTTTCCTGATGTGCCATCACCAAACGGGCACGTACACTGCCATCCGCATTAAGCGCTCCCGAAACATCCGCATCCAGCCGACGGTTATCCCACGAGCCAGCCGTGGCATTAATCTGTGCTTTAAGATCCTTGGTCGGACGCTTGCGAATAAAGTTAATGGTCGCAGAGGGGTTACCGGTAGAAGTGAGCAAACCGTTTGCGCCACGCAACACTTCAATCCTGTCGTACAGCGCAACATCCAGGTCCCCATATTGCGTGCCATAGGTGATCGGTGTACTTAATCCATCAATTTGAAAGTTGGTGATGTTAAACCCACGTGCCGTATATTCGCTGCGGTCTGTTTCAAATTGCTCGACACGGACCCCCGTCGCCAGCGATAACGCATCATTCACGGTCAACGCACGAAAATCATCCATGAGCTGCCGTGTAATGACCGAGATCGACTGTGGGGTGTCGCGAAGACTGGTATTCAACCGTGTGGCGGTCGCCGTCGCGTTTACAGTGTATGACTTGGTTTGCTCAGAGGGCTGATCATGGGCGACTTTGGATGTGACTTTTACTTCTGGCAAGGCGTCGACCTCCCCCTTTTGACGCTGGTCTTCAGCAAACCCTGGCTCGTGAAACGCAATGAGTAAGGCAACAAATAAACGGCGATAATGCGCGTAATGTATTAAAGATAATTGAGACATGCAATTCCCCTGACAAACAATCGCTGGCTACAGGAGAAAACACTCGTTGGCTTGCATTAAAGCATTAAATGATAACAATTATCATTAACAAAATCAACAGATAGTACTGTGGGCCGCCTCGGGAGCAACCAGCATTTGCCCTTGCTCAGTGACCGCGCTGACCAAATTAACTTCGTACAACTCAGCCAACGTCGACAGGGCAATTTGCCTGCGTGGATAATCGCCCATGAGACGCCCGTCTTTAATCAGCACGAGCCGGTCGAATCCCTGCAAGGCCTGGTTGATATCATGCAAGATGGCGAAAATCGCATGCCCACGCTGGCGGGCAAACTGATCCATGGCGGCCATCAGTTGCCACTGCAAGCCCGGGTCGAGCGCCGCCATCGGCTCATCTACCAGCAACAGGCCTTGCTCGATATCCCACAATTGCGCAAACACTCTGGCGAGATGGACGCGCGCCTTTTCGCCACCGGACAGGGTATCGAACCGGCGCGGCAGCAAGTGCCGGGCACACGCCAGTTCTGCGGCCTGGCGCACTATCCCATTTAAATCAGGATCGACCATTCTGGCGACCCGGCCAAGACCAATCACCAGTTCGACGGGCAATCCAAAAGCGACCTCATGCGACTGTGGCAAGATGGCGCGTTGGCGGCTTAAGTCGACCAGTGACCACGTTGTCAAACAGCGCTCACACAGCCTGACTTGGCCACTGCTGGGCAAATACTCGCGCGCGAGCAACTTGAGCAAGGTGGATTTACCGGCGCCACTGGGTCCGAGCACCGCAATCCGTTCACCTGGCTGCACGGTCATCGAGAACGGACCAAAAACATGGCCTCCCAATTTGAGCGTCACGGCTTGCAGCTCGAGCAACTGTGCAGCGCGATGGCTCATAGATGACCGCCTTTTCTGAGGCTCCCGAGCAATAGCAAGAAGAACGGCGCACCCAGCAATGCCGTAAAAATCCCAACTGGAATTTCTGCGGGAATCGCCAGCGTACGGGCCGCGGTATCAGCCAATAGCAACAGGATGGCGCCAACCAGCATGGCAAGGGGGGCTAGACGACGCTGATCAGGCCCGATCAATAAACGCACAATATGTGGGGCGACCAAGCCGATAAAACCGATCATGCCGCACCAGGCGACGGCAAACCCGCTCAATAGCGCCACCAGCACAATGACACGGCGGCGTAATTGACGCACGTGAATGCCGACATGCGAGGCGGCCGCCTCGCCGAGCGCCAGTGCATTCATGGCATTCACCAGCCGTTGCATATAGGCCAACGCGGCGATTAACAATAGCGACAACAATAACACCAGCCGCCAACTGGCACTCGCCAGCGACCCTAACGTCCAGAATGTGAGACTACGCAGCTGTTCATCCGTCGCCAGATAGGTGCATAAGCCTATGACGGCGGTAGCCAGCGCATTGAGTGCAATCCCAGTCAATAGCAATCCGGCAATCGAATCTGCCGTGAGCCAGCGCGCCACGCCATCCAGCAAAAAGCAGACACTTACCGCGCCGACAAAAGCCATCAGTGGTAACAGCCAATAGCGTAAAGTGGTGGGAATCTCTATCCCCGAGCCAGCCAGCAGCACAATCGTTAACGCCGCCGCGCAGGCGGCACCACTACTCACCCCCAGCAACGCCGGGTCGGCCAGCGGGTTACGAAACAGGCCTTGCGTGAGCGCGCCTGACAATCCCAAGGCAGCCCCAACCAGTGCCGCAAACAGAATGCGTGGCAACCGAAGATTCCACAGCACATAAGCACCGCCAGTGAGCGGATGAGCGGGGTCATTCAACCAGCCGATGCGCCACTCAGCCAACGTCACGGGGACGGCCCCCGCCCAGGCCGACAATGCGAGCAGGATGAGCAAGACAACACCCAAGACCCAGAAAGGATATGTTGCAAAACGGGTGGTTAGGCGCTCGCAGAAGACCGGCCAGGCGGTTGCGCTGATCATAGGGTCATGGCCTTGCCGAGCAATTGATCAAGTGCGGCGACGGCCTGCGGCAACCGTGGCCCGAACCCTAGCATGAACATGGCTTCCAGCGCCACAATCCGGCGATGCTCCCCGGCGGGCGTCTGCGCCAGGCCAGGCAGCCGCAGTGCGCCTTCGACTCCACCCACCACAGCCAGCCCTTGCTCTGTGAACAAAACGATCTCTGGCTGCGCTGCAATCAATGCCTCGGGGGTCAACGGTTTAAAGCCCTGAAACCCCTGCACCGCATTGCGTGCGCCCACATAATGCAACATGGCCTCGGCACTGCTCCCCTGCCCTCCCACCATGACCTGGCCGGGGGCATGTGACAACACAAACAGCACACGTGGGCCCTGCCCTTTACGTGCCAGAATCGGCGCACGCGCACGTTGCCAGTCGGCTTTGAGTTTGTCTACGCACTGCGACGCCGCTGGCGTACGATCAAGTAAACGCCCAAGCTGTTGCATGCGATCAACCACGCCTTCAAAGCGGTCATGCGCCGCCAGAATACTTAGCGGCACACCTGCCGCCTGAACTTGCCTTAGCACGGCCGGGGGCCCGGCATCTTCAGTGGCGACTACCAGCGTCGGCGCCAATGCCAGAATCCCTTCGCTGGACAAGGTGCGTGCATAGCCAACACTGGGCAGCCTGGTGGCCGCCGCCGGAAAAAGCGAAGTGGTATCTACACCGACCAAGGTCTGGCTGGCACCAAGTGCATAAATCATTTCTGTCAAAGCACCGCCGATACTGACGATGCGCTGGCTCGCGGGCTCGGTGTCTGCGGCCCACACCCAAGACTGGGGCAATAGGGCTGTGATTCCCAATGCACCCGCTTGCTGTAAAAATTGCCGTCTGGCCGCCACTGAAGCGCTCATGGCATGAATACGTGTTTTCTGCTTATCCATGCCATCAAACCAACGCATCCAGATCCGCCTGACTGTCGCTATCTGGCGCACGATGGCCTTGTTCGTTACGGTGCGCCACCTCAGATAAATCCTGGCCGGTCAGGCGATAGGCTTTGGCAAAACCAGCCACATAGCTGCCCTCTAACGGTGTTAAGGCATACAGGTGAAAGTCCGTCAGTTTGGCGATCACTTCCATAAATTTGCCAAATTTGGCATGAAACTGATTCATCACCAATACAAACGTAGCTTCATCCCTAGGCACTTCTTGCGCCTGGCATTGCAGCACAAGACGCTTTCTGGCAAATGGATGGCTGGCCGTCTGCTCGCTTTCGATAAACATCACCGAGCAACGACCGTGATGTTGCAAATTGGCGCAATGGGCGGCCAACTCACTGACATAAATATAAAACCGCTGCTCGTGCTCGACAAAAGTGGCATAGCTGGCTTCAGGCCATCCCTGATCACTGGTGGTCGCTAACTGCAGGGATTGAAACTGCCGGTGGAACGCATTGGCTTCAGTGCCAACGGCCTGTAATTTTTGTGTGTCTTGCATCGTATTCTCCTCTAACGCACTCATCATGTTTTAGCCGCGGCAACGCTTTGCTTTTACTGCCAGTAAGAAACGAAGTGATCACCCGCAACTGGGCCCTGTGCCCATTTGAACCTGCCGGTGCAGGCAGGTTCTGCAAGGACTAGATCAGCTTGAGCGTGCCTTTCATCATCGAGGCATGGCCGGGGAATGAGCAAAAGAAGACATAACTGGCTGATGCATCCAGCTGCTTGGGCGTCAGGCTGGTCTCCGCACTCTCACCACCGCCAATCACCTGGGTGGCGGCGAGCACGCGACTGTCCTGCGGTTTGACAAAAGACTTGGCGATGCCTGCCTTCATGCCATCTTGCAATACGCCCTGTTCATCAGCCTGTTTGCTGATCACCAGGTTATGGCCCATGATGTTTTTAGCCATGGTACCGGTATGCTTCAAGCGAATGGCAAAAGAAGCGCAGGCTTTGGGCACAGCAATTTCCTTGACGTTGTAGGTCATGGCATCCGTGGCTTCTACCGTGACTTCACAATGGTCTGCGGCCTGCGCAGAGGCTTGTAGCAATAAAGTGCTGGCAACCACGGCGAGCGGCGCGGCTTTTAACAATAAGCGCGCTAAAAAAGAAGCCTGGCTCGCGGAAAGGCGGGGGTTAAAAGTGAGTTTCATCTATGCTCCAATCATCCAATTTAAAAACTGGCTGGCTACTGGAGTGACGACTCGGTGGCTGGCTAAACTAAAGACGGCCCGGCAGCTTGCCGGGACAATCAAAAAAGACTTACTTGCGGGCGCGCCCAGGCTGGCCGGGCAAAAAACGGGCAGACAAGCACGGCTTGCAAAGATAGTAATAAAGGCTGATCACAATCGGCAGCGCCACCGCTGCATCCGACAGCAATTCGCGGGCATCATCTACCATCAAGGCGGTGACCAGGCCCAGAACAGTGATGAGGCCAATGACCAACGGCCATAAAAAGATTTGTGACAGTGATTTACTTTGCATAAACAGATGTGTAACCATGATTCATATCGCCTATTGAGACATCGCCGTTGAAACCCCTGAGGTTTAAATTCACAAACAGTGTCGATATTCACAAAAAACGCTATTCATTAAACCGGATGCTCAACTCGCCTCACTTAGTATGATGCGCGTTTGAATATCCGGTACATATTGGTGGCGCTTTTTCCACCAGAGTTTGAGTCCGGTCCACAACACCACAATACTTAATAGATCCAGCACCGCCCAAATCCACTTCAAGGTCATGCCGCCATAATCGCCAAAATGCAGCGGCTGCGACACCAGCAAGCCCACCAGATACCAGGGCAACGGGCGACTATCGGTCAGCTGTGCGGTCTGTGCATCGACCAGTACCGGCTTGAACAGGCGCTTGGTCAGCGGGCTATCGCCACGCATGAAAATGCCATAATGATGCTGGCTGGTATAAGGCGTGCCGGGAAAAGCGATAAAGCCTAATTCCATCTCGGGTTCAGCACGCTGCGCCACTTGCAAAGACTGCTGCAGTGAAGCAAACGCTGTCGGTGGAGGCAGGTTTTTATAGGGCGCGACCATTTGCGCCATTTGGTCAAATTGCCAATATTTAATCAGCAAATCCGACCAGGCATTGATCACGCCGGTCGCCCCCACCACCAGCAACCAGCAGAGCGTGACGATGCCTAGAAAGTTATGGATATCAAGGCGCTTGAGCTTGTCGCCACGCTGGTGACGGATCTCGCCAAACGGCAGTTTGCGCATGAAAGGCGCATACAGCACCACGCCGGAAATAAGGGCAATCAACAGCAAAAAGCCCATCAAACCCAGGAACAACATGCCAGGCAAGCCCGCGAACAGATCAACATGCAGCTTGAACATCACATATAAAAAGCCTTCGTCATCCTTGGGCTCACCCAATACCTGTGCCGTACGCGCATCGAGTACCACGTTGTGGGTATTCGTGATGTCAGTCGGCGTCGCACCCAAGCGGACAACCCATTGCAAGGGCTCGTCGTCTTCGCGGTACATATATTGCGGCACCAGCTTGGGGTAACGGGCTTTGGCCGCCGCCATCAGACTATCCATGCTGGCATTGGGACCGGCATGGCTGATCACGGGTGTTTCAATCTGGTCACCCAGCAGATGATGCAGCTCATGCATAAAAATCAGGGGCAGGCCGGTCAGGCATAGCAGTAACATGAATGCGGTACAGACCAGACTGCTCCATTTATGGATCCATGCCCAGCGGCGGATGGTTTGCTGTTTCATATGCAATGTTTAACTCAGATGAATTTGAATCAAGGTTGCGGTTGGCTGACAAAGCCAATTTTTTTCATGCCCGCCGTTTGCGCCTTGGCCAACACCTCGGCCAGCACCTGATAGCGGGTGTTTTTATCGGCACGAATCTGCAACTCTGACTGCTGCTGCCTGCCTGCTTCTTCCTGCAACTTGGCGGCTAACTCTGGCGCCTGAATTTCACTATCGTTCCAGAACAGCTTACCGTCTGCGTCCACCGCTAGGTCAATGACTTCCGGCTTTTCCTCCAGTGGCTGCGAGGTGGCTTGTGGCAAATCAATCTTGACCGCATGCGTTAGCAAGGGCGCAGTAATGATAAAAATCACCAGCAAGACCAGCATCACATCAACCAGCGGCGTGGTGTTGATTTCACTCATGGGCTGGGTGTGTTCACCCGCGCTAAAAGGATTTTGCCCCATCATAGGTTGCCACCTTTGCTTGCAACTTTAGCGTGCAGCTCAGTCACATTGGCAGGCTTCTGACCTTGCTTGATCATCAATGGCGCACCCGTAGTCAGCAAGGTATGCAAGTCTTGCGCAAAATTCTCGAGCTCGGCCATGACACTGCGATTCGCCTTGATAAAGGCGTTATAGGCCAACACAGCCGGGATCGCCACCGCCAGACCAATCGCCGTCATAATCAAAGCCTCACCAACCGGGCCGGCCACCTTGTCGATGGTCGCCACGCCGGATTGGCCAATCGCGGTCAGCGCGTGGTAAATCCCCCACACTGTACCGAACAAACCAACAAATGGAGCCACGCTGCCCACAGAAGCAAGCACAGACAACCCGCTCTCCATGCCTGCCTGCTCTTGCGACAAAGTACGGCGCAACTGGCGTGCAACAAACTCATCTTGGCTGCAAGCCGCGCCCAGAGACTGGCTGGCATGTTGCTGATGGTGCTGGGTAGATTCGACGGCAGTCAGCGCCAGGCGGAACGCTGGTGATTGCATCTGCGTATCCTGCAAGGCCTCTTGCAAGGTCGCTTTGCGCCAGAACTGCTTTACATAAGCCGTGACTTCGCGCTTGTGCTTGAAGACTTGCCAAGCCTTGACCACAATAAAATACCAGCTCATGACCGACATAGTCAGCAGCACCAGCGCCACGATGACCGAGACAACCCCACCCTCGGTAATAAATGCCAAACCACTAGTTGATTGCATCAAACGTTCCTTTCAATAAAAACTGATTTAATTTTGTGTGAGTGAGAAAGACAATGGCACATTGACAAAAGCACTGAGTGCCTTGCCGCCTTTGCGGGCTGGCTCAAACCGCCATTGCTTGACGGCATTGAGTGCCGCCTTGTCCAGCCGCTCATAGCCACTGCTTTTAAAAATCTCTACCGACTCCGGGTGACCTTCTGCCGACACCAGCACCCTGAGCAACACGCGCCCCTCTTCACCGGCGCGCTGTGACAACCGCGGATATTCCGGTGCCGGGTTGTTCAGGTAAGCCACACCAAACTTTGGCGGCTCCTCTTTTTCTTCCACCTCGTGCTTGGGTGGCGCAGCAGGTGCAGGTGCGGGCTTGCTTGGGGCAGCCGCTTGCGGTGCTTCCAGCGGCGGCGCGGCGGGCTGGGTGCTGGCTTCAAACTTGGGCTGATCTGGCGTGGTTTCCGTGATCCGTTCCACCACTGGTGCCGGGCGCTCTATGGGCTTGACTGGCGTTTCTTTTGGTTTGATCACCGGTTTCACCACCGGCTGCTGCTTGATGATGGGGACCACCTCAGGCGCAGGCGCCTCCTCTTTTTTTGCCGGCAAGGTAATCAACGATACCGTGATCGGCTCTGGCTTGGGCAACTCAATCAGTTCCTCTTCAAACAGCAGAAAACTGGCGATCACCAGCGCATGCAGCGCGACCACCAGCAGCATGCCCACTGCATGCCAACCCTGGCGGCGGTCACGCATGAGCAACTGTTCAGTCGCCAATACTGACCAGCGGAACACCCCCGCCAGCTCGCCCAACTGCCGCTTATGCAAACTCAACTCAGGCAAGCTGGTAGCCGACATCCGGGCGGGCTTCAACGACAACCCACGCAAAGACTCACGTTGCGCCATTAGCGTCCATCTCCTACAAAATGACTGTTTATTAAAGTACTGAAGGCAACCTGCTGGCTGCCTGCTTCACATTGATACTTCACCACACCCAGCGCGCACATCATGAAGAGATTCCATGCCCCAAACTGTCCTGACACTTGGTCAGCAGCAATTTATTTTGCCTGGTCCGGGTCAGGCGGTACTCATCGCGACCATGCATAATGGCTACCACACCCCGCTTCCCTAGCAATTGATTGGCATCCACCACAGGCACGCCCGTCTGAGTCGCGTTGGCGGCATTTTGCCCTTGATTCAACTCAGGCTGCAAGCGATTCGTCATCTACAATCCAGTCCAAAAAAAAGCCGACTTACATGCTTGCGCACTGCGGCATCAGATTTCAAGGAACACCCTTACCAGGGGTAATTTGGCGCATTAAAAACACGCCTATTTGAGCAGTGACATGTTGGGGTTAGGAGCACCACTCAAATTCATTGGCCTGCAGGCTTGCACCTGCACGCGAAATTAAACGCGGTTAGCGTAGTATTCAACCACTTGCTGCACTTCAATCGGGAACGGCACATCCTCAATGGATGGCAAGTGACCAATTTTTGCCGAGGCGGTCGTCGTATCCACAGATAACCACTCGGGGATAGTCAGACTGGGCGTCGCCATCGACTCGGCTACCATCGGAATTTTGCGACTTTTCTCTTTGAGTGTGACCACATCGCCCACTTTCAAGCGCACTGAAGCAATATTGACAGGCTTGCCGTTTAACAACACATGCCCGTGATTGACCAACTGGCGCGCAGCAATGCCCGTCGGCGCAAAACCGGCCCTGAACACCACGTTATCCAGACGGCGCTCAAGCAAAGACATCAACTTTTCACCGGTAGGCTCCGAACCTTTACGCGCTTCCAGCATCAGCTTGCGCATTTGCTTCTCGCTCACACCATAGTTAAAACGAATCTTCTGCTTCTCCACCAACTTCACGGCAAAATCCGAGCGACGACGACGAGAAGCCTGCTGACCATGCTGGCCAGGCGGATTGGGCCTATCTTCAATCGACTTGCGTGACAACCCTGGCAACTCCACGCCCAGGGCGCGCATAATCTTGAGTCGAGGTCCGGTGGTTCTTGCCATTTCAATACTGCCTTTCTTAATCTTTTGTTTTTTGTATGCGATGTACTCTATCTAATGCAACGAGCGCCTGCGCCCTTGCGCCTATCACTGCATGGTGGCCGACGGCGTCACAAATTCAGACACCGCCTGCTGCATGGCAAAGGTTTGATGCGCTTGCAACAACTCCTGCCATTCACGCAACAATTGCCTGGCCGCCGAGGTAATCAAACCACTCTCTGCATACTCAGGCGCATTCAAGGTTTGGGCCAGACTGCAACCCAACAAGGCCAAATCCTCCGAAGGATTCATGGCATAGCGCGTTGCCACACAACTCAGCGAAACCAGCACTGCACTTGCGGTCGGCAGGTCAGGATCGAACAACTGGCTGGGTAATGCGCCTTGTAAACTTTGCATGGCGTGTATGCCTCTCGTTAACTGTTATGCAAATGATAATGTTTCTCATTTATAAAGTCAACTATTGATTGCAGGGATTGCAATATGGCATCCGACGCAACTGAATGTCGGGCTCAGTCAGTGCGAAATCTTGACCAAATTAGTAAAGCAAGTTAATGTATAGGGTTCAACATTTATTAGCCGAAAAATCAAGGTTTTATGGACGCCTCAGCCCACTCTGCGACAGACACCCACGCCAAATCCATGACAGGTGCGGACATTGTTGTCTCCTGCCTGAATGAAGAAAAAGTCAAATTCGTCTTTGGCTATCCAGGTGGTGCGGTCTTGCATATCTATGATGCTTTATATAAACAGAATGGCTTCAAGCACATTCTGGTGCGTCACGAGCAAGCAGCTGTGCATGCGGCAGATGCCTATTCACGTGCAACGGGGGATGTCGGCGTCGCCTTGGTCACCAGCGGTCCAGGTGCGACCAATGCGGTGACTGGGATTGCCACGGCCTATATGGATTCAATCCCACTGGTGGTGATCAGTGGTCAGGTCCCGGTGCCAGCGATTGGCATGGACGCCTTTCAGGAAGTCGACATGGTGGGGGTGACCCGCCCGTGCGTGAAGCACAACTTCCTGGTCAAGCACGTTAAAGACATTGCGCCGACCATCAAGAAAGCATTCTTCATCGCCAAAACCGGCCGTCCCGGTCCCGTAGTTGTGGATATCCCTAAAGATATCACGGCGCACGTGGCCGACTTTATCTACCCGAAAACGGTAGAGATGCGTTCTTACAACCCGATTTTGAAAGGCCATAGCGGCCAGATCAAAAAAGCGGTCAAGCTGCTGCTGGGTGCAAAACGTCCGATGATTTACACCGGCGGTGGCTTGGTATTGGGTAATGGTGCGGCTGAGCTGGTCAAGTTGGCCAAAGCGTTGAATTTCCCGGTCACCAACACCCTGATGGGGTTGGGCGGCTACCCTGCCACTGACAAACAGTTTGTCGGCATGCTGGGCATGCACGGGTCTTATGAAGCAAACATGGCGATGCAGCACTGTGACGTGTTACTGGCGGTTGGCGCGCGTTTTGACGACCGCGTGATTGGCAATCCCAAGCACTTTAGCAGCCACAAACGCACCATCATTCATATTGATGTCGACCCATCCAGCATCTCCAAACGCGTCAAGGTTGACGTGCCGATTGTTGGCGACGTGCAATCCGTGCTGTCTGACATGAACGAAATTTTGGCGCAAGAAGAAAACCAGAGCACAGACACCGCCGACTGGTGGTCACAAATCAATGAATGGCGCGGCATCCAGTCGATGGATTACGCCTATTCAGACACCGTGATCAAACCACAGTACGTGATCCAGAAGTTATGGGAAGTCACCAAAGGCGAAGCCTATGTGACCTCTGACGTGGGCCAGCACCAGATGTGGGCGGCGCAATACTACAAGTTCGATAAGCCACGTCGCTGGATCAACTCCGGCGGCTTGGGCACCATGGGCGTGGGCTTGCCATACGCCATGGGTTGCCAATTTGCCGACAAAAATGCGCAAGTCGCCTGTGTGACCGGTGAAGGCAGTATCCAGATGAACATCCAGGAGCTGTCCACCTGTGCGCAATACGGCCTGCCGATCAAGGTCATTCTGTTGAATAACCGTTATTTGGGCATGGTGCGTCAGTGGCAGGAGTTCTTCTACGAGAACCGCTACTCAGAATCCTACATGGATAGCCTGCCTGACTTTGTCAAACTGGCCGAATCTTATGGCCACGTTGGCATGCGCATCACCGATCCGGCGGATGTAGAAGGTGCCCTGAAAGAAGCGTTTGATAGAAAAGACAAATTTGTATTTATGGACTTTTTAACCGACCAAACAGAAAACGTCTTCCCGATGGTTGAAAACGGCAAGGGCCTGTCAGAAATGGTATTGAGCCCACGCACGGCCAGCCGCCTGAAAGGGGAAGAATAATGCGTCACATTATTTCACTGCTGATGGAAAACGAAGCAGGCGCCCTGTCACGCGTGGCCGGCCTGTTTTCTGCCCGCGGTTACAACATTGAATCACTCACGGTGGCGGTCACCGAAGACCCTACCCTGTCTCGCATGACGATTGTGACCACAGGCTCCGATGATGTGATTGAACAAATTATCAAGCAACTCAACAAGTTGATTGACGTGGTCAAGGTGCTGGATCTCAACGATGGCAAGCACATTGAGCGCGAACTGATGCTGGTCAAGGTCAAAGCCACCGGCGTCCATAAAGACGAAATGAAGCGCATGTGCGACATTTTCCGCGGCCGTATTATCGATGTGGCCGACAATAGCTACACCATTGAGCTTACCGGCTCTTGCAGCAAACTGGATGCGTTTATTGAAGCCATAGACCGCAGCGCGATTCTTGAAACCGTGCGTACGGGTGCTTCCGGCATTGGTCGTGGCGACCGCATCCTCAAGGTTTAACCGGAATTATTTTTTACAGACAAAGCATTTGTATTGAAAGGCAAAAGCAGAGATGAACGTTTATTACGACAAGGACGCCGACTTAAGCATTATCAAAGGCAAAAAAGTGACGATTGTGGGCTACGGCTCTCAAGGTCATGCACACGCAGCCAACCTGCGCGACAGCGGCGTGAATGTCACCATTGGTTTGCGTAAAGGCGGCGGCTCCTGGGCCAAAGCCGAAGGCGCTGGTCACACCACTTTAGAGATCGCAGCAGCGGTTAAAGACGCTGACGTGGTCATGGTATTGCTGCCAGACGAAACCATGGCAGAAATTTTCAATGCCGAAATCGCGCCTAACCTGAAAAAAGGTGCAGCACTGGCATTCGCACACGGCTTCAACATTCACTACAACCAGATCGTGCCTCGCGCAGACCTGGACGTGATCATGATCGCCCCTAAAGGCCCAGGCCACACCGTGCGTTCCGAATACCTCAAAGGTGGCGGCGTACCTTCATTGATCGCGGTTTACCAAAACACCTCAGGCAAAGCCAAAGAAATCGCTTTGTCTTACGCTGCAGCCAACGGCGGCACCAAAGGTGGCGTGATTGAAACTGACTTCCGCGAAGAAACAGAAACTGACCTGTTCGGCGAACAAGCCGTACTGTGTGGTGGCGCGGTTGAACTGGTGAAAGCCGGTTTTGAAACGCTGGTTGAAGCGGGCTATGCGCCAGAAATGGCCTACTTCGAGTGCTTGCACGAGTTGAAACTGATCGTTGACCTGATGTACGAAGGCGGTATCGCCAACATGAACTACTCCATCTCCAACAACGCGGAGTATGGTGAGTACGTGACAGGCCCACAAGTGATCAACAGCCAGTCCAAAGAGGCTATGCGTCAATGCCTGAAAAATATCCAGAATGGTAACTACGCTAAACAGTTCATCCTGGAAGGCCGTACTAACTACCCAGAAATGACGGCCCGCCGTCGTTTGAACGCTGCTCACCCAATTGAGCAAGTGGGTAACAAACTGCGCGCCATGATGCCTTGGATTGCGAAAAACAAACTGGTTGATCAGTCTAAAAACTAATTCTAGACCTTGAATCAGTACCTAAGGTTGGGTTGATGACAAATTAATCCGGCCATAGGTAAAAAGCACAGGCCGATGTATATCGCCTGTGCTTTTTTATTTGTAAAATCATGAATAAAGACATGATAAAAACAAGTGCTTGCAACAAGCAAGCGCTACTCAATAAGGGAAAGAAGTGAAACTCGCCATTCTGTTGCAATACATTGCCCCCAAACAACTCCTCACCGCCGCCGCCGGCAAACTGGCGCACTGGCAAGCGGGTGGCCTGACCACGGCGTTTATCGGCTGGTTTGTGCGCAAATACCATGTGAATATGGAAGAAGCACTCAACGGCGATATCAGCAGCTACAAAACGTTTAACCTGTTCTTCACGCGCCCACTCAAACCGGACGCCCGCCCCTTGGCGAATAATGCCTTTGTATGCCCGGTCGATGGCGCTATCAGCCAGTTTGGCAAAGTTGAAAACGGCCAGATTTTTCAGGCTAAAGGCCATCATTACACCGCACAAGCACTAGTGGGCGGGGACGCCACACTGGCTGCCCAATTTACCAACGGCAGTTTTGCCTGCCTGTATCTAAGCCCCAAAGATTATCACCGCATCCATATGCCATGCGCTGGCAAGCTACTGAGCATGACGTATGTGCCTGGCGATTTATTCTCAGTCAACCCACTGACTGCCGCCCATGTACCCGGCCTGTTTGCACGTAACGAGCGCGTGGTATGCACCTTTGAATCCGCCCAGCATGGCAAGTTTGTGTTGGTCTTGGTCGGTGCGACAATTGTCGGCAGCATGGCGACCGTTTGGCACGATGCCAAAGACCACATCATCAACCCGCCACGTCCGGGCAAAGTGGTGCATTGGAATTACAGCGACCGCAACATTACGTTGAAACAAGGCGAAGAAATGGGTCGCTTTCTGCTGGGTTCTACCGTGGTGATGTTATTTGAAAAAGACGTACTGGAGTTTAATACCAGCTGGCACCCAGGCAAACCGATACGCCTGGGGGAGGCAATGGGACTCTAAGTTTTTGACGAATCAGACACCACTGCAGAGAAAGTCCATCGCTGAAATAATTTCATGCCTTGTCCAATCGCAACTTGGCAATACCAGCCAGCCGTGGCTTCATCATCAAATACTTGCAATCACCGTTAGTAGTCGTCAACCTGCTGATGGCATGATAACCAGCGCTTAGCATGGCACAACAACGCAAGTGTGTGTGCAATTCACTGAGCAACCTATTCTGTACATTGATAGATAAGAAGTTGATCATGTGTAGCACTATTCTGATTGCATACATACTGCTCCAGCACAGCCAACTTGCTGTCTTTTGGCGATCGTAAATGAAAAAAAGAGATTATTCAAAAGCCGTAACCATTAGTGGTAATACATACTTGGGGCTTTTTGTATCAATAAATGAAAAGTCCCGTTTAAAACGGGACTCATATTCATTACCTTTAAACCTTAGAGTCAGCCCTTAACTTGCGTCTGGATGCGATAGACAATAGTCCGAGACCAATTATCATGAATGCGTGTGCTTTCGGTTCTGGAACAGCAGCGGCAAGCGGGTTTAGCAAAAATGCACGCTCTTTACCGTTAATTAGGCCATAGCCTACAATCTGTCCCAGATCATTAATACCCCACGCAGTATAGAGTTGGACATGTCCAAAAAGTGGATCTAAAGGATCGATCAAACTGTCCAATGCTACCGGATTGAGATCATTCTGCCAAATCACGGCTCTTGCTAAGTTTAATGGATCAGCTGGATCAACGAGGCTGTATCCAACAATTTGACCAAGATTGTTGATGTCTTTTGCAAAGCTGGCATCAGCATCACCATTCAAACTACCCAGATCGATTGCTTGCCCACCACGCCACAAGGTAGCGTGAGTTGCAGCTTGATATCCATTATTGCTTTGTCCAACTATATCGCCTTTATCGTTAATCGCTTCTGCAAAACTTGAGTTGAAACCTGCCGCCGTTCCAAGATCTGTAATTTGACCGTTGTTCCATACAACAGCGTGATCCGATGGTTGAAAGTCTGCTGTTGATACACTAACGCCTACTACCTGTCCTAAATCATTAATACCTGATGCACTGCTACCGAACCCAGGAGTTAGGTTGGATAGCTGTTGCATACTTCCATTTGACCAAGTGTATGCGTTTCCATCATACCAGCCTGCAATGACATTATGGTTGTTTATATCTGCGGCCATTCCAGTCATATTGCAGCACACGTTTTTGACAAGGGCATCTCTTTGTCCGTTTACCCACTGAACTGGAGTCTGATTAGCACCACGATCCATCCCCACTACAACGCCTGCGTTATTGATGGCAAAAGCATAAGACCAAATTACCGATGTTGGACCAAGGTGAGCAATCTGCCCATTACTCCAAATTGCAGCATAAGATACCGCCCCTGATTCCCAACTGTAACCGCTTATTTGACCAAGGTTATTGATATCGGTAGCAAAACTATTACCCTGCGCTGTAAACGCGCCTAAATCTGTCAGTTGATAGGTTTGAGCCGCATGAGCAGTACCAAAACACGCACTCAAAAGCAAGCTGCTGACCACCAATCGCTTACCAGACATTATTAAGACTTTACTTACACACATTATTTTCCCCATTTAATTTATATTAACAAAAATTACTCTCACTCAGATGTTATCAGACTTGTCCAATATATTCGATAGTCTGAAATGACTATCGTAGACGCCTTATTGAACAAGGCCTTCAGTTACGACGACAGACTCAAGATTAAAAGCGAAAGAATGTGTATCAGCTGTTTAATAACTGAAATTCACGAATGCGCAATGATATTTTTAAAATATTTTAATACATACCAACAATAATAGTGAGATCAAAGGGAAGTAGAAAAATTGATTCAATACATGATGTAAGCCCATCAAATAAAAAAAAAGAGGTGCCAATGCACCTCCTTTAAGCCACCTAACTGTACTACCCCTGCAAACTCTTACTCACCACTTCAAACACATCACCCGACAAGTTAGGCGTATCCAGCACCGCTTGTAGCGCCGTTTTCATCTGCGCCTGCAAGGCAGGTGTGTAGCGCTTCCACTCACGCAACGGCGTCACAAGGCGCGCGGCAATTTGCGGGTTGATGCTATTGAGCTCGATAATTGCATCACGCAAAAAGGCATACCCTTTGCCGCTAGGATCATGGAACTTGACCGGATTGTTAATGGCAAACGCGCTATACAGCGAACGCACGCGGTTAGGATTTTTGATGTTGAAATCGGGGTGCGCGCGCAATAAGGCGAGGTCATCAAAAATTTGCTCGCGGTTGGCAATCGCTTGCAATGAGAACCACTTGTCGACCACCAGCGGATACTTTTCAAAGCGGGTATAAAAGTCTGCAAACACCTCGGCCCGTTGCGGCTGTGTACTGTCAGACAGGCACGACAATGCAGTCACCCGATCCGTCATATTATCTGCTGCGTCGTAATGCGCTTTGGCGCGTGCGGCACAACCAGTGCCATTGGTGGTGGTCAGAATCTCTAACACGGCGGCCTGTAAAGCACGGCGGCCCATGGCTTGCGGGGTAATGGTGAACTCGCCCGGATTGGCGTTGGCCTCATACAGCGCGGCCAAAGCGTCTTTATGCGCACGCTTGATCTGGGTAAGTATGCTGCTACGCGCCGCATCAATGGCTGCCGGGTCTATCACCGGCAGATATTGGCCAATCACACCTATCATGGGCAAACTCAAGGCGCGCGCCAGCAAGGCTTTGTCACCCTGCCCGCTCAAACCTTGCGCAATCAAGGTGCCCATATCGGCAATAAACTGGCTGATATCCGCCTGCGGATCTGCCATCACACGCTGTATGGTGCGCAGCGCCAGCGTCTGCCCAGCCTCCCATTTGTTAAAGCCATCGGTGTCATGCACCTGCAACAGGCGCAAGTCATCGTCACTTAAATCGGTTTCCAGTTTGACCGGTGCCGAGAAGCCACGCAGGATCGAAGGCACTGGTTTGGCGGCAATGCCATCGAAAGTGAATGATTGCTCACGGGCAGTCATTTCCAGCACTTGCGTAGGCACCATCTCGCTGCCGTCCGCGGCCAGTAAACCCACCGCAATCGGGATATGCAAGGGCTGCTTGTCGGTCTGCCCCGGCGTCTCCGGCTGCGATTGTTTAAAGCTTAGCGTATAACGCTGCTGGGCCGCATCGTAATGGCTGCTGGCAACCAAGGTGGGCGTGCCTGCCTGTTTATACCACCTGAAAAACTGCGTCATGTCACGGCCAGAAGCTTCAGCCATGCACTGCACAAAATCATCACAGGTCACCGCCTGGCCGTCAAAACGGTCAAAATACAAATCGGTGGCCTTGCGGAAAGTCTGTGGTCCAAGCAAAGTATGCTGCATGCGAATCAGCTCAGCGCCTTTGTCGTAGATGGTTTTGGTGTAAAAGTTGCTGATCTCGATAAACTGATCCGGCTGCACCGAATGCGCCAGTGGACTGCCATCTTCAGGGAACTGCAAACGGCGCAAGCCATTTACATCGTCAATCCGCTGCACCGCGCGCGAGTTCAAGTCTGCACTAAACTCCTGATCACGGAACACGGTAAAGCCTTCTTTCAAGGACAATTGAAACCAGTCGCGGCAAGTCACGCGGTTACCCGTCCAGTTATGGAAGTATTCGTGACCAATCACGCCTTCCACACTCATGAAATCGCTATCGGTCGCGGTCTCTTGATGCGCCAGCACCAACGCGGTGTTAAACACATTGAGCGAAGTGTTTTCCATCGCACCCATATTAAAATCGCTCACCGCCACAATATTAAACAGGTCGAGCTGATACTCGCGGCCATACACCTCTTCGTCCCACTTCATGGACTTTTTCAGTGACTCCATAGCATGACTACACTGGCCTTCGTCGCCCGCACGCACGTAAATATGCAAATCTACGGTGCGACCCGTCATTGTGGTAAACGTATCCGCCACCCGCACCAAGTCGCCCGCCACCAGCGCAAACAAGTAGCAAGGCTTGGGGAAAGGGTCATGCCAGACCCGGTAATGTCGCCCATCCGCCAGTGCGCCCTCTTCCTGCAAATTACCGTTGGAAAGCATCACCGGATACGCCGTGGCATCGCCCTCAATGCGCACGGTAAACACACTCAACACATCCGGCCTGTCCTGATAATAAGTGATGCGTCTAAACCCCTCAGCCTCGCATTGTGTGCAATACGTGCCTTGTGACTGATACAAACCTTCCAGCGCCGTATTCGCCTCGGGGTTAATCTCGCTCACAATGGCAAGCGTGAACTCATCACCCGGACTCGCAATCGTCATCTGCCCATCGGCCACCGTGTAATCGCTCAATGGCACACCATTTTTTACCACTGAAACAATCGTCTGCTCTTCACCATCCAGCACCAAGTCGCTCGACACCCCCACCGGGTTTTTCACATACTTCACTTCAGAAGTGACGATGGTTTTGCCCGGCAAGAGGTTAAAACTCAAATTCACCTGCTTCGCCAGATAGGGCGCGGGCGTGTAGTCTTTGAGGTAGATGGTTTTTGGTGCAACAGCGTTTTCGGTTCGCATGGGTTTACCTGAGTTTTTAGAGTTAAGTAAGGATTATATTTGAGAGTAGCCGTTGTAGGATTGGTTTAATAATTGTTTCACCACAAAGCCTTATCACATGTTAAATTAATTATGCAAATTAACGATATTGACATGCGTAACGCTACACACTACACTCATTAAAAATGATCAAATCATTTAAACACAAAGGTTTAAAACAGTTCTTCGAGTATGGCAGTAAAGCGGGCATTCAACCGCATCATGCTGCGAGGCTAAGTCGACAACTACTACGCCTCAATGTTGCGAAAAACGCTGATGACATGAATGTGCCCGGCTGGCGATTACATGCTTTGGAAGGAGAGCTTTCTCAACATTTTTCAATCGTAGTGAATGGCAATTGGAGAATGACCTTTATGTTTGAAGGCGAAGATGTGATTTTGGTCGATTATCAAGATTACCATTGAAAGAAAACTTATGAACCCAATGCATCATCCACCCCATCCGGGTGAAACACTACGTGACGATATATTGCCCGCACTCGGCCTATCTGTAACCGAAGCCGCCGAGCAATTAGGGGTAGCCCGCCCGACCTTATCCAAAGTGTTAAATGGTCGTGCTGCCATTTCCCCCGAAATGGCCATACGCCTCGAAAAATGGCTGGGGGTTGAGAACGGTGGACGTGCAGATATTTGGTTGGCGGAACAAACAGCCTATGACCTCTGGCAAGCAAGAGAAAAGGTCAGTGTTCAGGTAAAGCCGCTGAAGGACTTTTCACTCACAAAATAAAGAATTCTGTGGGTTTTGAAAGTGTTCACCAAATCTAGTTAGCTTATGGACAAGAAGCTATGTCGTAATTTCAAGCTCATCCACAACGCCATCGTTCACCACAAATTCAGACACAGGATGGCCGCTCTCATACAGTAATGCTGCATTAGCTTCTGTTGCTGGCACAGTGATGCGGGAGTTATTAATCATAAAAACGGTAAAGTACTTATTCGCGTTTTTATCGAAATGCTCCCACACCGAAAAAACATCTTCAAGATACAGGCCATTAATCTCCAGCCCATCTAACTTCAAATCAGTTTTATTAAAATTGTTCATTGCAATCTACTTCGCAAATTTATCAACAATAGCTAGATTGAACGCCTCCGAGCCTGCTTAGTTCCGGGAAATATCCTTAGTTCTGGTATGTGATACCGCCTTTAATATTCCGATACCGGTGAGAATCACAGAAGCAATCACGATGTACAAATGCGGCACACCCGCTTCTACCAACGCCCATGCAATCCCGCCAATCAGAATAGCGAACCCGATAAGATACAAAACGAACGATGACATACAGCCTCCTCATTTAATTTAAATTTTTAGTAATTAAATGATAATTTCTGAGACAGATAGCGTTATCAGACAGTTGCTGAAAACAGTGTAGGAAAAGTGGAAATTCGTTAAAACTTGGATGATGTGTTTTATAGATTAAAGCAGATCAAAGTCTTGTGTAATAGCTAACTGCCAAAGGCAATTTGCAATCGATTTAAGAAAACATTATTCCCTGTCACCGAAGAGAGCGTAATCGCTCCATCCACTGATGAAAGTGCGGACACTCTCTTTCCATCACAGCCAAAGTCACCCGTTCTGCAGCTAACGGTCCATGACGTGTTTTTTTATATTTTGGTATGAGCAACTGTTCTAGCCGACGAGATGGCTTAGTTTCAATACTGTTGTTGATATGTTCTGGAGTTGGGAATGCTGCTCGGACCGCTCTTAAGCTATCTAAACTAATTTGCCAACCAGGCTCAGTTTTTACGAGTGCAGATGGATCAGAAAACAGCAAGCCTTCAAACTCATAGGGTTGAATATGTGCAATAAAACGCTCAGGTCGACAACCCACATGTGCAACCATAGCTGTATGCAAGGCATGATTTAAATGTGCAACACGAGCATTCAGGTGAGGTTGAGCGCTAGCTTGGACAAACTCAGGAAATGATGTATCTAATCCGTAAAGATCAAGAAGAGTTGTTAGTACAACATTAGGTTTCTGCCGTAAAGTATTTCGAGCATTAAACTTCAAACGGTCAAAATTAATTGCGCCTCCACTTGCCTCTTGAGAAGTTTTAAGCAGTTGTGGTTTTACAAACACTTGCAAATGTCTCAGCGATGGAGCAACGAGCCGCTTTATAAATTGTTCTTCGGTGGGCCCTTCAGCAAAGACAACAACCTCCACCATTTACGGCCTCCCACCCAAAACATTGCGCTTCCATAATTCGCCCATAGAGTATTGCTCTAACCATCCAGAAAGCTCTTCCTGAGTAAAGCGATGAAAGGTTGACGCTCCCTCCTCCTGATCAACCACGATTACATCCTCAGGAGTCAACTCATTAAGGAGCTCGACAGATTGAGTTGAAACAATCAATTGTCTTTTTTCTGCAACTTGTTTGAACATATCTGCCAATACAGAAATAGCATATGGATGTAACCCAAGCTCAGGTTCATCGATTAGAACTGTCTCCGGCAGCTTATACCATGGCTGAAGCAATAACGTTGTAAGACACATGAAGCGTAAGGTTCCATCAGATAACATATGCGCTTTAAATGGAGTATCTGGATTTCCCTTCTGCAACCACTCTAACTCAAGCGTTTCTGCCTCATCTTCACGATGTACAAAATCATCAAAAAATGGGGCCACTAACCGGATTGTGTTGACGATGTTTAGATACTCTGGCTCATGTGACTCTTTTAGAAATCTCAAATAGGCTGCCAAATTTGCCGCATCAGGCTTTAATCGTAGATTGTCATTAATAGGATGTCTTTGTTTGACTTTTGCACGTTCACTTGTGTCATGAAAATGATAGACACGCCAATTAGTTACAGAACCTCGAACATAAGGAGAGTATCTATCAGATGCCAATCTAAGCTTTGACTCGTCATGACCGGATCCCAAAGATGCATTATATGACCCTGGATACAACCTACCGCCAAACCAGCTTTGTTCGCTTTCAAATACTAATCGGTTATCCGCGGTAGGTACAAGATCAAACTTGTAACCATTTTGAGCGAAATAGAACTCTGCATGTAGTCGCTCAGTATGGCTACGCCCTCGATGAAGAAGCGCATCCGGCCCCCCTTGAGTTTGAACATATAGCTGTAGCCGCTCATCGACAATCTCACCTAAAAGTCGGAATAAACCAATGAAATTACTTTTGCCCGCTCCATTGGCACCAATCAATACATTCAAGTCTGCAAGAGGAAAGTCTCTCAACTCTCGTATTGATTTATAACCAGTGACAGTAAGGGAACGAACACTAGACATCTATTATCCTTGTATGCAGGCACTGTAAATCTATAGAAGTTCTGAATATATTCAAGCTGGCATTTAATGCTTCATTCGAAGCAATACCCGCACTAGATTTAACCTTAAGCCCAGACAAATTAGCAGCCGCATTATTATTTAATTTCATCAACATATGGTAGCTACTAACTTGATGACATGATGCAGAAAAGTCAGCATCATTTTGTATACCCTCAATTTTTGTTTTATGCTTTTGATATAACTTGCTCAAATAGTCCAATTATCTAAGCCTTACAAAAGTCTTTTAAAATTGCATTCAATTTTGCCAGTTTTGGTTATACAAAGCTAGCGAGCAATACATGCCATTAAGCCTTCTTCACAAACTCCGACTTCAGCTTCATCGCGCCAAATCCATCAATCTTGCAGTCGATATCATGGTCACCATCTACCAGGCGAATGTTTTTCACTTTAGTGCCGACCTTGACCACTGACGAAGAGCCTTTGACCTTGAGGTCTTTGATCACAGTAATGGTGTCGCCATCTTGCAGCACGTTGCCGTTGGCATCACGCACGACTTTGACTTCTTCTGATTCGGTGGTGGCCACTTTGCTCCACTCATGCGAAGCACCGGGGTCAAGTCTTGCAAAACAACATTTCAAGCATAGTGATAGCGACATGCCACAATCTGCAACTCTGACTCCGTCAGCTGATAAACCAATCGATTCACATCATCAATCCGCCTCGACCAAAAGCCAGTTAAATCCCCCTTGAGTGGCTCAGGTTTTGCAATCCCAGTAAATGGCTCACGTCCGGCTGCTTCAATCAGCATATTGATGCGTTTGAGTGTTTTTTTATCCTGCGTTTGCCAGTAGAGATAATCCTCCCAGGCCTTTGGTGTGAAGACGATCAGCCTTGCCATCGTGCAAGCTACTCTTGAATCAGCGTTTTTGGCTCAGCTTTGCCTGCTTTAAGCTGCGCGATAGACTCGGCCAAATGTGCGGCGTTGGCTGGACTTTGCAAGAGGTGCAAAGTTTCCATCAGGCTGTTGTAATGGTCCAGTGACATCACCACAGCGTTGGCTGCATCACGGCGGTTGATGATGGTGACATCCACATCGTTGACCACTTTATCAAGGACAGTTTTTAAAGAGTTGCGCGCTTCGGAATAACTGATGACGTGCATGCGGCCTCCAACTTGTTCAATTAATTGTGCAAGTATATGCTTAATCTATATGGTTTTCAAATCACGGTCATCAAATATAAATCTGAAACTCTGTCTAAAAAGATCATTGGGGCAGATTAAAAAACTGTATTTGCTTGATACAAAGAGGGACTGAAAAAGCTGTAATAACAAAACCTACGGAACGAGTCTTCTCCATTGAAATAGCGTCAAACCAACCACACCATCAAACCATCAGCAGATTAACAACCAATCTTAAACATGCATGATCAAGCATATTTGGTGCTCAAAACTTTGATCGCTAGCGTTTTAAACTGGAAAGCACAGTGATGGTGTGAGGCTTTAAAAGCAATTAAAAACAATGGTGGTGTTTTGCTAGACCTTAACCCCGATGAATCCAATTGATGCTTGCCCCCCCTAAACGAGGGGTCGACAAGTTTTTGCAACAGAATACTATTAGGTGGTGTTGGTATAAAGCGACGGCATCGTTGCATTAATAATATTAATTTCGAGGAGTATCTAAATGCACACTAAAAGCTTGCTTGCGTTATTGTTTGCGATGGTCTTTGTGAACACGGCAAACGCTACAGTCAATCTGATTAAAAACGGAGATGCTGAAACAGGTTTAGGGGGCAACTCGGAAGTGGTGGTGGTACCAAACTGGCAGGATTTAACTGGTAACTTTACCGTCATTAAATATGATATTGGTGGCGGCTATTTGGCATCTGGTGATCCTGGGCCTATTGATCGTGGTTCAAATTACTTTGGTGGTGGTACTAGTAATAATTACTCTTCTGCCTATCAAGTAACCGACATTCTTGATAATGCGGGTAATGCTGGATTTTATGCTTCTGGCTATTTTGGTGGGTTCGCAGGTCAAACGGATTACTCCCAACTCACCATTCAATTCTTGGATGTGAATGCATCTGTCATTTCTTTTGTCACCTTTGGTTCAACAGCGCCTAGTGAGCGCGGGGGCTTTACTGGACTGCTATTTAAAGAGATCTCAGGCTTAACGCCAGTGGGTACAACTCAGATTGCATTTAAACTTGAAATGCAACGCGAGCAGGGTTCTGCTAATGATGGCTATGCAGATAATTTATTCTTCTCGATTACGCCCGTTCCTGAGGCAAATACAGTCTCGATGCTTGTAGTAGGTTTAGGCTTGCTGGGATTGATGGCCAAACGTAAGAAACAGGATATTTAGGGTTAGCCTAAAAAGAACTGTCATTGCATGCGCCCGCAGATGGCAGGCCACTCTACCGCTTGCTATTTACCGTTTTAAAATCGTTTAGGCTTAGGCAGCGCGGCTTTGGCTTCTGCCAGTCGCATTTGCTTTTTGGCTTCATCATCACGCACGGCGTCTATCACGCGTACCACGCTTTTTAAATCTACCGGTTTGTCATCTTGTTTGAATTTTCCAGTCAGCACCGTTTCGGGCGTGAGTGCGCCTTTTGCGTAGAGCGCCCAAATTTCTTTGCCATAGTGTGTGTTGATGAGCTCTGGCGCAAATTGGCCGAAAAAATCAGCCAAATTGCCGACATCACGTTCTAGCATGCTCATGGCGTGGTTGTTGCCTGCGGCATCGACGGCTTGGGGTAAGTCGATGATGATGGGGCCATGGGCACTGAGCAGGATATTGAATTCGGAGAGGTCGCCGTGGACGATGCCAGCGCATAACATGCGCACGACTTCTTTGAGCAGCGACTGATGATGCTGGCGGGCTTCTTCTGCGGTGAATACCACGTCATTGAGGCGTGGCGCGGCATTGCCTTCGGCGTCGGTGACTAAATCCATGATCAACACCCCTTCGTAAAACTGATAGGGGGTGGGCACGCTCACACCTGCCGCAGCTAACCGATACAGCGCATCGACCTCTGCACTTTGCCAGGCTTCTTCTTGTGCCTGTTTGCCGTATTTTGAGCCTTTTGCCATGGCCCGCGCCTGACGGCTGCTTTTAACTTTGCGGCCTTCGGTGTAATCGACACTTTGGCGGAAACTGCGTTTGTTGGCTTCTTTATACACCTTGGCACAGCGTGTTTCTTCACCGCAGCGCACCACGTACACCGTGGCTTCTTTACCGCTCATCAACTGGCGCATCACTTCATCTATCACGCCATCTTCAAGCAGCGGTTCTAATCTTTTTGGGGTTTTCATCGTACGGGCTAGTAATAATTTTGGTCAGACTACCATTAAACCGGAGGATAGAGGCGTGATTGCAGTGTGCGTGACGTGTTTATCTGCCAATTACCATAAAAAACACCGCCCTGTGGGAGGCGGTGTTTATCGGTCAAGCTGTTTTAAATGACAGAACAAGAGTCATCCGGCTAAGCCTTTTTCACAAACTCCGACTTTAACTTCATCGCGCCAAAGCCATCAATTTTGCAGTCGATATCGTGGTCGCCGTCGACCAGGCGGATGTTTTTCACTTTGGTGCCGACCTTAACGACAGATGAAGAACCTTTGACTTTCAGGTCTTTGATCACAGTAATCGTATCGCCGTCTTGCAGCACGTTGCCGTTGGCATCGCGCACGACTTTGAGTTCTTCTGATTCGGCAGTGGCCACTTTGCTCCACTCATGCGCGCACTCTGGGCAGACGTAGTTGTCACCGTCTTCGTAGGTGTATTCGGATTGGCATTTTGGGCAGGCTGGCAATGACATAAAAAACTTTCTGGCTAAAACTGTAAAACCGTAAATTTTACAGGGTTATTATTGATATGTCTTAGTTATTCATTCACTTTTGCACATATGTCTTGAAAGCAGGCTAGAATGGGTTGGCTTGCATCACTTAAGGATTGCACATGTGGTTACGTACTGAATGTGATATCAGCTTTGTTGTCAGTATTCCCACACCGTTTATTTTGATGCTGAGGCCGCGCAGTGGGGTGCATCAATGGGTAGCTCGACAGTCTTATACGCTTAAGCCCAGTGTGCCGGTGGAAGAATATACCGACACTTATGGCAATCTTTGTCAGCGCCTGATTGCGCCTGTGGGTGAGTTTTATATCAGCACATCGGCGGATATTTTGACCGCTGACAAGCTTGAGACTGCCCCCGGCGGGCGGTTCGAAGAGGTTCAGCATTTGCCTAACCATGTGCTGACTTATTTACTGCCGTCACGCTATTGCGAGTCAGATAAATTCATTGATCTGGGCCAGCAAATTGTCGCCAATGTGCTGCCTGGATACGATCAGGTAAAGGCCATCGAGCAATGGATACGCCAGAATATTCGTTTTAATCCGGATTCTCCACATTTTCAACTATCTGCGGTTGAGGTGAATCAGCAGCGCGAAGGCGTTTGCCGTGAGCTGGCACATTTGGGCATCGCCTTGTGCCGAGGGTTGTGCATCCCGGCACGCATGGTGGTGGGGTATTTGCACGGGCTACAACCGATGGACTTTCATGCCTGGTTTGAAGCGTATGTGAATGGGGGATGGTACACGTTTGACCCGAGCCAGTCAGAATCAATGGGCGGACGCATTACTGTGGCCTATGGGCGCGATGCGGCCGATGTTGCCATTTTTAACCAGTTTGGCCCGGCCTTGTACCCGGCGCTGATGCAGGTGCGTGTCACGCAATTGGCCGCCGCACCGATTTAAGCGGTGCGAGAAACACACCATGAAACGATTAAGAATCAAACATCTGACTGAATACCTGTTCTCGAGCACAGTCACACTGCAGCAGCATTATTTATTGCTGCGGCCACGTGAGGGGCACGATTTGCGTATCGAGTCTTCCATCCTTAACATTACGCCGGCGTATCAGATCAAATGGTATCGCGATGTGTTTGATAACTCGCTGGCGGCTGTCACGTTTTTGCAAGCGAGCGACAGACTCACCATTGCAAGTGAAGTGGTGATTCAACACTATGAAGAGGCCCCACTGGATTTTTGGATTGAACCCTATGCAGTGAATTATCCGTTTGCCTATGCGCAGGCTGACTGGGAAGACCTGGCGGCTTTTCAGCGCCCCACATTTGTGGATGATCAAGATGCGGTGAGCCAGTGGCTGCTACAACTGGGGCTGAGAAACGGCAGTATCAATACATTTGAACTGCTGACCCGCCTGAATCAGGCGATTTATACCCAGTTTCGCTACCAGATTCGCGAAGAACCTGGCGTGCAGACCCCGGCCACCACTTTGAATAAGCTGAGTGGCTCTTGCCGTGACTATGCCACCTTGTTTATTGAAGCTTGCCGCCTCTTGGGACTAGCCAGCCGGTTTGTCAGTGGCTATTTGCATGCCCCGGCGACTGAGGCCGGTAACGCCACCACCCATGCCTGGGCTGAGGTATATTTGCCAGGCACCGGCTGGAAAGGCTTTGACCCCACCGCAGGGAAGGTGACCGGCACACAACATATTGCCGTGGCGGTATCACGTAATCCGGAAACGATCCCGCCAGTGGCTGGCAGCTTTATCGGCCCCAATATTCAGCCTAAGTTGATTGTGAATGTACAAGTGAATTTGCTCACAAGCTAAGCAAGAGTAACCTTGCCGTGGATGGGTTGTTTCACGGCATATAGGCGAAAAAAAACCGCTTCACGAGGAAGCGGTTTTTTATGCAACAATCTGGTCTAAATTACAAAACAGATTTCACTGTGTTCACAACATTCTCTACGGTGAAACCGAAGTGTTTGAACAGTGCGCCGCCTGGTGCGGATTCGCCGAAGGTATCGATACCAACAACGGCACCTTCAATACCTACATACTTACGCCAGAAGTCTGGGTGAGCAGCTTCAACAGCCACGCGTTTAACGCCTGGAGTCAATACGCTGTCTTTGTAAGCCTGGTCTTGACGGTCGAATACGTTGGTGGATGGCATGGAAACCACACGCACTTTAGTACCCGCAGCGTTCAATTCAGCAGCCGCTTGAATTGCCAGATCCAACTCGGAACCGTTAGCAATGATGATCACATCCGCTTTACCTGCAGCGTCAGAGAATACATAGCCACCCTTGCGGATCAGTTCAAAGTCTTTAGCATCGTGCTTGATGCCTGGCACTGCTTGACGGCTCAATACCAAGCTGGTTGGGCCTTCAGTGCGCTCTACTGCAGCAACCCATGCAACGGTTGTTTCTGTAGAGTCAGCTGGACGCCATACATCCATACGAGGAATCATACGCAGACCAGAAGTGTTTTCTACTGGTTGGTGGGTAGGACCGTCTTCACCTTGACCGATAGAGTCGTGGGTCAGCACGTAGATCACACGTTGATGCATCAACGCAGACATACGCATGCCGTTTTTCATGTAGTCAGAGAACATGTGGAAAGTACCGCCGTATGGCAACAAGCCACCGTGCAATGCCATACCGTTCATGATGGCAGCCATACCGAACTCACGTACACCGTAAGAGATGTAGTTGCCTGGCTCTTTACCACTCACGTGTTTGAATTCTTTAGCCGCTGTCAGGTTAGAACCTGTCAAGTCAGCTGAACCGCCCAGGAATTCTGGCAAGATTGGCGCCAACGCTGTAATGGCTTTTTGTGAAGCTTGACGAGTTGCCAATTTCTCAGCTTTTTCGTTCGTTTCAGCGATGATTGCGTCAGTCAGTGACTTCCAGTTAGCTGGCAATTCACCGGCCATACGGCGTTTGAATTCTGCAGCTTCTGCTGGGTAGGCTTTAGCGTAAGCGTCGAACTTGGCGTTCCAGTCAGCTTCGCGTTTTGCGCCTTTGTCTTTTTGGTTCCAGCCTTCGTACACGTCAGCAGGAATCACGAATGGCTCGTGTGGCCAGCCGATTTCAGCACGGGTTGCTGCAACTTCAGCTTCGCCCAATGCGGAACCGTGGCAGTCGTGTGAACCGGATTTGTTTGGAGAACCTTTACCGATGATGGTTTTACAGCAGATCAGTGATGGTTTGTCAGTCACTGATTTCGCTTCGTCGATGGCTTTCTGAATCGCAGCCTGGTCGTGACCATCTACTGAAACAACGTGCCAGCCGTATGCTTTGAAGCGGCCTGCGGTGTCGTCTGTGTACCAGCCTTCGATGTGGCCGTCGATAGAAATACCGTTGTCATCCCAGAAAGCAACCAGTTTGCCCAGGCCCCATGTACCAGCCAGTGCGCAAGCTTCGTGAGAAACGCCTTCCATCATACAGCCGTCGCCCAGGAACACGTATGTGTAGTGGTCAACGATGTCGTGGCCTGGCTTGTTGAATTGGCTAGCCAGCAGTTTTTCTGCCATGGCGAAACCAACGCCGTTTGCAATACCCTGGCCCAATGGACCGGTGGTTGTTTCAACGCCAGGTGCGTAGCCGTATTCTGGGTGACCAGCGCAACGGGAGTGCAATTGACGGAAAGACTTGATGTCGTCCATGGTCACATCGTAACCAGTCAGGTGCAGCAAGGAGTAAATCAGCATTGAGCCATGGCCGTTTGACAATACGAAACGGTCACGGTTAGCCCATTGTGGGTTGTTTGGGTTGTGGCTCAGATTGTGGTTCCACAATACTTCAGCAATTTCAGCCATGCCCATAGGTGCGCCTGGGTGGCCGGAGTTTGCTTTTTGTACAGCGTCCATGCTCAGAGCACGGATGGCGTTGCACAAGTCGACACGAGTTGCCATTGTTTTCTCCCTAGAGTGAAAGTGAACGGTCTTACACAAAAAGCTGCAAAACCTTGATTGAATTCTTTAAAAAAGCCAGAAAACCAGCCTTTTACGGAAAGGCTAGATTATTCCCTAGAACCTGCTTTTCTTCAAGCGTTAATGGTTATTAAATTCATGCACGCGCTTGGTGCCTCAAGCGGTAAAACCGCGATACCGAGCGCATGCAACTAGCCATGGTGGGAGAATTCCCCTACCATGTTGCAATACATTGATAGCAAAGGAGCTCCAAAGATGTCTAATGATCGAATTATTATGCGTGTGGGTGAAGCACTGGTGGCAGGCGGCCCACCCGGCACGGCGGCTGAACCCGAAGTGGCGATTGGTGAAATGAACGGCCCGATGGGCACAGCATTTGCCAACCTGCTGGGCGACCAGGTCAAAGGCCATACCCGCGTACTGGCGATTATGAACACCGACATTATGGTGCGCCCAGCGACGCTGATGGTGAGCAAGGTGACTGTGAAAGATCCGCGTTACACCAATATTTTGATGGGCACCGTGCAGGGCGCCATTGCCAACGGCGTACTGGATGCCGTACGTAGCGGCGATATCCCGAAAGAAAAAGCCAATGACTTGGGCATTATTGTTTCAGTGTGGTTGAGCCCGGCGATTCTGGAACAAGAGAAAATCGACCATAAGGCGCTGTTTGATATTCACCGTGAGGCGACCTTCAAGGCGATTCAAAAAGCCTTGCGCAATGAGCCTAGCATAGACTGGTTGTTAGAAAACCAGGAGAAGATTGTGCATAAGTATTACCAGATGGGCCTGGATAATAAGATTTAGAGCATGGCAAGTTTTAAAACACCAACTCAGCAATAAAAAAAGGATGCCTTGGCATCCTTTTTTTATTGTGCAAAGCCTTAACGTTTCAACGCCGCAATCACCGCTTCAATTGCTTTGCAATTACCACGCGCATCATCAAAAGTGAGCAAAGGCGCTTTGCCATTGAGCACACAATCACCAAAGTGCTCGATCTCAAGGTTAAAGTGGTTAGCCTTGGGCAAAACGATGGTTTCTGACTTGCCGCCCGCTTCCCAGCTAATGACCGGATCATCGCCCGGGTAAGACCACATATTGTGGCACTTGATCCAGCCCTTATCGCCAATCAGCTCATACTCGGCTTTGCGGCCACGCTCAAAACTCACATCAAAGTGGCCGAAACGCGCACGTCCCTGTGCATCAGGGCCAAAATCGAGCACACCACTGGCAACCACATCGGCGCCATGCTCGTTGAGTTTGCCATAGGCCAATACATCTTTAGGTTCGGCAGGGACGCCGTTTTGCGCAAAACACCAGCGCAAGGCATGGATGGCGTAAGGCCCAATATCCCACATGGCACCACCACCGTTGGCCATATCACGGGTAATGCGGTACATACGTGCAGGCGCCATCAGGAAAGAAAAACTGGCACGGCATGAAAGCACATCGCCGATGAGCCCGCTGTCGATTAATTCTTTAACCTTGGCATGCTGCGGATGAAAGCGGTACATAAAGCCTTCCATCACGGTCACCCCTTTGGCTTTGGCGGCAGATTCAATCGCATCAATATCTGCCAACTTGGTGGTCATCGGCTTTTCTATCAGCACATGCTTGCCTGCCGCAATCGCCTTGAGCGCCCATTCGGCATGCTCTTCGTTAGCCATGGGGCAATAGACAGCTTCAACATTGCTGTCTGTGAGCAGGCTGTCCATATCGTCATAACAACTAACGCCACCCGCATTGGGTGCGTATTTATCCAGCGTGGCCTTGGCGGCGCCCGGGCGGCGGCTGGCGATGGCGACCAGTTGTGAGTTGCTGGCCTCTACAATCGCAGGTAGCAGGCGCTCATTCACACGCGCAGCACCGAGAATGCCCCATTTTAGTTTTGTCGTCATGATGCTCTTCCCATGTTTTAATTTGGCTGATTATACCTTGCAGAAAATGGCGGGGTCATGCGCCTTTGCATTAAGAAAGACAGGGCAAGAGCTTTGTAAGTGCCCTAAAAGATTAAATCAGCCCCATGCGTTGTGCCGTGATGGCGGCTTCAGCCCGCGAAGAAACATTTAATTTGCGGTAGATTTCCTTGACGTACCCAGCCACCGTATTGCGCTTGAGACCGAGAATATTGGCAGTTTCTGCCATGGTCATGCCTTTGGCAATAATCGACAGCACCTCTTTTTCACGCTCGGTGAGAACGCCTTGTGCAGTCGCCTCGACATAGGGCTCGTGAAAATGCCGCAATAACTTGCGCGCAATCGCGGGTGACAGTGGCGGCTGACCCGTCACAATCCCATTCAGCGCCTGTACGATGGCGGTTTGCGGCTGATCTTTGAGCAAATAACCATGCGCCCCTGCGCGCAATGCCGGGAAAATGTGACTATCATCATCAAATATGCTGGCTACCACACAAATTGTTTGCGGTGAATGACGATTTAACCATTCAATCACCGCAACCCCGCTACCATCTGGTAGACTCAAATCAATGAGCGCGATATCGATTGCTGATAGATGGTTCAACGCAGTGAGTGCCTGCGCGATGTGATTGGCTGCGTGTATCTGGATATCTGGAAAACTCTGTTGCAGGACCTCAGACAGCCACAATTGTGACTCGGGAGTATCCTCAAGAATAAAAGCAGTTTTCATCATAGGGCAGTGGCTAGGACAGCAATAGCGTTGGGATAAAAACTATATACCAAATTCAACGTATAACACCCCCGCAAACAGGGGGCTCCGATCAAAAAATAATTCGAATACACTCATGACCAAGACTCTTTTGTGTTTGCCTGTTTTGTTGCCGAATCGAATGCGCCCCCTATTACGCCCGAACTTGATCAATTTATTGATGGGCGGGCTATTGCTGGGTAACTTTCTAACCCAACAGGCATTCGCCATGGATGAATTACCCATACCCACGGCATTTGGCCTCAACACCATGGCGCCTGAAAGTAGCTGGGGCATCCGCTTTGAGCAACGCAACAACGACTACCACCAGACCTATGATCAACATGGCAACTTGCAGGGACTAGGCGCCAGCTTTGACGGCATTCAATTAAATAGCAGCATTTTCCCTTCGCTCGCACTATTAGGTCCTGGTGCCTCGCTGGGAACGACGCGCTTCAAGAGTGAGGTGCGTAACCAGATCAGCACATTGACCATCGGCTATGGCGTCACGCCGGATATCACGGTAGGCGCGATTATCCCTTATGTGAAATCACACACGCACGTCAGTTTTGGCGTCGACGGTGGTAATGTCGGTGCAAACCCGGCGTTTGACGCGAGCCAACCGATTAGCGCGGGCAACTTTCCGTTTGCGCCTGCGGGTGGCGCGGTGGCTCCCATGGATACGGCTGGCGTACAAGGCATCCTGACGAACCCGGCGTATGGTTATCAATACAAGCGGATTGCTTCTCAACAGTCAGAGGGATTTAGCGACCCGACCATAGGCGTGCTCTGGCGGGCTTATAAGGCGGCAGACCAGAGCCTGATTGTGGGCATCGGCTGGCGAGTGGGTCTGGCCAGAAAAGACGACCCGGATAACTTGCTGGATACGCCGCCCGGCGACGGTAGCGACGACCTGCGCACCCGCATAGAATATTTCAAGAATATAGGCAGCCACCTCGACTTGCGCTTGCTGGCCGATTACAACTGGCAAACCCGCGACAAAGCCAGCATGCGCATCCCCTCATCAGGCCAGTTACTGGCCCTCGCCAGTAGCAAACAAAGATTACAACGCAACCTGGGGGACTTTTATGAAACCGATATTGAGTTGGGGTATCGCTGGTCCAACTGGCGCTGGGCGGCCACCTGGCACCGTTATGAAAAGCAGTCTGACACTTACCGCTCTGACCTTGGCACCGATACCAGCAGCCTGGAAACGAACACCTACACCCGCGCCGACCAGTACCGGCTGAGTGCGACCTGGAGTGGTATCCAGGCCTGGCAACAAGGCAAGTTACCGCTGCCGCTGATCGTCAGGCTCGAAATGCAGGATACTTTTTCCGGGCGCAACTTTGTCGATGTCCGAGACATTTACCTGCAAGTGACGGCCTTGTTTAGATGAGTTTTTGCGTGCATGCCCTGTTAAGACCATTGCGCGATAGCTGCATTTTTTTGTGGCTGTTGCTCGCCTCCCTAAGCACATTTGCAACCCCTGAGGTGACCAGCAACGCTCTAGTCAGCATGAAACAAGGAGAGTTTGTCCAGAGTGCCGCTCCCCAGCCCCCAAGTGACCATGCAGACTGGCAAACTGCCAGCCTGCCGGACATCTGGAAGATCACTCATCCGACGGCAGAGGGCATAGGCTGGTATCGCTTTCAGTTTGATTACCCGACACTCAGCCAGAAGGCTTTGTATGGACTCTACCTTTCCAGGCTCAGCCTGAATGCGGAAGCGTTTCTCAATGGTGAGAAGATAGGCTCTGGCGGTGCGTTTGAAGAGCCCGTCGCCAGGCACTGGAACCGCCCCTTGTTATTTGCCATCCCGCCCCACCTGCTCAAGCCCCGCGACAATCTGTTACTCGTAAGAGTCATTGCCCCCGCACACTCTCAAGGCATGCTCGCTCCGCCGCAAATAGATACATTAGAGCATCTGCAACCGCGCTTTGAAGAAGCCAGATTTATCCGTATCACACTGAACCAGACGTCAAGCTTGCTGATCGTGGGGATTGGGCTACTGATGCTGAGCCTGTGGTGGCGCAGAAAGCAGGATACCGCCTACGGCCTGTTTGGACTGGCAGCCTTTGTCTGGGCACTGCAATCCCTCAATTTTTACATCATCACAGCGCCGTTGCCGACCCCGCAATGGGAGTTGTTTGTGAATGCGAGTTTTCAGGCGATTGCCACCTTGTGGCTCATCTCACTGCTTGATTTTGTCGGCATCCGACTCAAGCGTTTCAATCAATTGCTGTGGGCGATCCTCATCATGTCGCCGCTGACTTTGCTGTGCACTCCCGACGCCTACTTTACTGACGTCACCGATGTATGGCACCTGGTGACCATGGGTGTGGTGGTGTTCGGCCTCTGCTTGCTGGCAAAAGAAGGCATTTTGCACCGCAATAAGGACGCCAACTTACTGTTGCTAACCTTGAGTTTGATCCTGCTATTTGCATTTCATGACTGGTTGATACACACCAATATTGCTGCACTCAACCACTGGGTGAGCAATGAGGAATATCTGATGCAATTCTCGGCCCCCGTGCTGTTTTTGATTGTCGGGCTCATGATGACTTCACGGTATGTGGGGGCCCTCAATGATTACGAGCAACTGAATCAGCAACTCGAACAACGCGTGGTTTCCAAGCATGAAGAGCTGAATCAAAACTTTCAGCAGCTGCAGTCCATTCTCAAAGAGCAGGCCTCACTGGAGGAGCGAGAGCGGATTTACCAGGACCTGCATGACGACTTGGGTGCAAAACTGCTGACCCTGGTATACCGCGCCCAAGACAGCAACAATGCCGAACTTGCCAGGTCGGCCCTGCAAGACCTGCGCGATGTAGTTTCACGGGCCGGCACAGAACATATCCCATTGACGGATGCCATGGCCGACTACCGCATCGAGTGCGAAAAACGCTTGAGTGATGTCCATATTCAGCTGGTTTGGCAAATTGAGATGAAGGAAGACCACTTGCTCCTGACGCAACCGCAAGTCCTCAACCTGGGCCGCATTATCCGCGAGGCGGTTTCAAATGTGATCCGCCATGCCCAGGCAAGCCAGGTCACAGTCAACCTGAGTCGTAGCGACAGGCAGCTGTTACTGTCAGTGAGTGACAATGGCATCGGGCTGCCCGCCGAGTCGGCCAGAAACAAAGGCCGCGGTTTGAACAATATTCAGAAACGCGCGACGCTGCTGGGCGGTGAAGTGCACTTTGAGGCCTTATCCACAGGCGGGCTCAAGCTCTGCCTGCAGCTGCCGTTGCAAGCATTTGCGCAAGCTCCCCATTGATACCCCCCCTATCCAGGGGGTGCAAGCCGGATGGCAAAGTCTCTAAGATGAGCATTCCAATCATCAGGAGGAGAGAGACATGCACAGATTAACAATAATGACCGCACTCACTGTTTGTTTACTTGCCAGTGCCAATATGGCACATGCCACGAGTAGTACCGCGATCTTCTGGGGACCGACGCCCTACCTATCCTCAAGTGATATCCCAACTGGCTTTTACCTGGGAGGCAATCCTGTCCTACTAGATAATCTGGAAGATGGATCGCTGGATGCGTCTATCAGTGCCAGTAACGGTTCAGTGTATGGACCCACCGGCATTGCCGACTCGGTGGATGCCGATGATGGCAACATTGATGGTTTTGGCACCGCAGGACGTAGCTGGTTTTCAGGCAATGTGACCTTCACTTACACGGGTAGCGGCCCTCTGCCAACAGCCTTTGGTGTGGTCTGGACGGATGGCTCTGGCACCATTACGTTCAGCGCAACAGATGCACTGGGGCAGTCACTGGGTTCACAGTCGTATACGGGCATTCCTGATGGCACGTTTGGCGGCACCACGGGCGATGACCGCTTCTTTGGTGTGCAGTTTGCCGGCGGCATAAAATCAATCACCATAGGCACCGGGGGCGGCATTGAAGTGGATCATATCCAGTATGGGCAAATGGTGAGCAGTGTGCCAGAGCCCACCTCGGCGCTCATGCTCAGTCTGGGCTTGCTGGGCGTGGCTGGATACAGGCGCACGCGCAAATCCACTACAGAATAAAGGCGCTGTCACGCGCCAAAATCCTAGTAAAAAAATAAAAACGACTGTTTCACCCTTTGAGTAGCTGTGATGGCCCCCCCTGAACTGGGGGTGCCTTTTTTCGGATGATTGCACTAGTCTAGGGACATTCTTAATATCGTGCCCAACCAGGGCAAAGGGTTTGTCATGTTGACCTTGCAGCGCTACGCTAAACCATCTGCCGCCATCATTCTGTTGGCTGCTTGCCTGCCTTTCCAGGCCCTCGCCACAGAAATCGCAACTAACATGCGGCTATCCTTTAACGAGATTGCCATCATGAACAGAACCACCTCGGTGTCTGTCGATGGCGTGGATATCACCACTTACAGCAACCAGATTGACAAGCTGTTGACCTTGGACCCAAGTATTGCCAATGCGCGGTTTTTGAGCACCCGACTTGGAACGTTCAGTAGCGGCAGCATGACGATTGAACTAAGAGGTAATCAATTTATTTCACTGAATGACCCAGGGGTCTCAGTATTGCCTGATAGCCAACGCACCCTAACGCGGATAGAAGCCGGCGCCACATTGAGCGGCGGCCTGCTGACCACCACCGAGTCACTCAACCTCGATGCCACCTGGTTTTGCCGTGCAACCGCGCTTTCCTGTACCCGCGACGAAGTCTATAGCACGTTAAAATTTCTCTCTCCGCTCTCAAACTCAACCACCAGTGCAGCGGCACTGGTGCAACCCATACGCTTGCAAGCAAGTGGCGCACCCACGTTTACCGCGGATGGTGTGAGCATCAATTATGCCGGGCTCTCTTTATCCGGCACAGTCAATGTGAATGCCACCTTTACCGCCAAAACACGTAGCCAATATGTGGCAGATGCCCTCGCCGCCACCCCAGGGGCAGGTGGCGGAGTCGCAGCCGCACGCTGGGATGCTGCCGCAACCGATATTCAATCCCTGCGCAATAGTGTACTGACGGATGTCGCAGTCGCAAATACCCTGAAAATCGCCCGCACGCCCGAGCTAAAAGATGCACAAACACTGCTCGCAGCCGCCAGAGACAGCACCATTTTGCTCAATGCAGGCGCGACGGACCCTACCATGTTCAACTCACCCTTCGATCTCATGCGTCAGCTATGGAACGTCACCGCAACCGTGGACCCCTCTCTGGGACGCTCAACGGCTGGCTTCAGCAGCGAAGACCTGACCAGTGACAATGCAGCCGTGTCGCTGGCGGCATTATCGCTGATTGCCAGCGGCAGCAATGAGCATGATTTCGCTGCGCAACTGGACCACGCGCTGGGCGTGCCACTCACGACAAGTGCCGCCCCTCAATTGACGCTGGATGGTGCATTACTTGGCTTGAATAATGCCATGCTGTCTATCTATTACCTGGGCAATAGCAGCAGCGGCTTGGTAGAGCTCAACCTGCCAGATGCTGCTCGCTATGCTCTGTTACGGAATGGATTATATGACCGCATCAGTTTGCTGGAGGGAAATGGCCTGACGGTGATTGGTAACAGCGATTATGCCGGTTCGGCAGTGTTGCAAGGTGAAGGTGAAGTCTATATCGGCGAAATCTCAAGTGGTTTGCTAGAACTCAGCGGACAGAGCACGGCCTCGCGCTTGCAACTCAACAATATATACAGCAACCAGTTTTTGGTCGTCGCCAGCTGGGCAGTGACCCCAGTGCCAGAGCCAAGCCAGGCCTGGCTACTCATGATGGGTTTGCCGCTGTTGTTATGGCGTCGTCAAAGCGCTTGAGAAAATACAGGCATATTTTGCCAGGTCGCTTTAACACACATACAAGCATTCTCATCCCATCATTTATTTAAAAGGAGCATGTGATGTCATCCCCAGTGATTAATCCAGCTTGGTTTATCAAACTCGTTACGCTTTTTACTATTGGCCTGACTAGCATGCCCGCGATGGCAGCCTTCACGGTATACACCGATCAAGCCAGTTTTTTGGCGGCAGCGGGTACAGTCACTACCGAAACTTTTGATGCGATGACAACAGATATAGCCCCCAGCGGCTCCGGCATCACCATTCATGACTTCACACTGAGCGGCAGTGTCAGTGTCGATGCACCTTCTTCAACGATAGATATCAATGGCACAACCAACCTCTATTTCAACACCTCATACGGCGGCTGGGCGGATCTGATTTTTAGTCAGCCAATCACTGCCTTTGGGCTCACCATGAACAATAGTAGACTACAATTGCTCTCCATCAGCTTGGCCCGTATCGGCCCGGCCTATGGTGAATACCATCATATTGCCACCTATGCCGCGCCAGACCCTTACGTCAGCAATCAAACTCTAAATGGCTTTATTGGGTTCACCTCCGATGTGGCGTTTAATCGCATCGTCTTTGCTGGCACCGGTTGCTGCTCCAGTACGTTTGCCGTAGACGATGTCACCTATGCGACGACGCTGGCGACGCCAGTGCCCGAGCCGTTATCGGCCAGCCTGCTTGGCCTGGGGGTCGCAGGCTTGTGCCTGCTTAGAAAACAACCGCTGCGTGTATAACTCACCGACACCTTGGCCATCAGGCCTGATGTTGATTTAACCCCGTTCAGCGCGGGGTTTTTAATTGGCATTTTTGCATGCATCATGTTTGCGTCAGCGCAATATGCGGGCACCTCAGCGCCGTATTATTCGCTATACGCTATTGAGGAGGCCTGCATGCAACCACTCACCATTTCACCTCCCAGCCGCAAAGTACCGGCTAAGCAGTTTGCCCTGTTCAACCTGGGCTTCAGGCCTTTTTTCTTGTTAGCTGCCTGCTTTGCGGTGCTCTCGATTGGCCTCTGGGTGTGGAAATATGCAACGCTTTCTGCGCCAGTGTTGAGCACCGTGACCGCATCACAGTGGCATGCACACGAAATGCTATATGGTTTTGCCTTTGCCGTGATTGCTGGATTTTTACTGACCGCGGTCAAAAACTGGACCGGTCTTCAGACCTTGTATGGTCGCCCGCTCATGGGCTTGGTCACCTGCTGGGCATTGGCCCGCGCCGTCATGCTGATGGCACCCTCTCTGGTCGCATTGGCAGCTGCATTTGACGGCCTATTCAACCTGTGGCTGCTCATCGCGATTGCCAGACCAATTATTCAGGTGAAGCAATGGCGCCAACTGGGCGTACTGTCAAAAGTACTGTTGCTGTCGGTTGGCAACCTGGCTTTTTATTCGCAAGCGCTGGGCTGGACAAACCAAGGTGCACATGCCGCGCTATGGATGGGTTTACTGCTCAATGTCAGCCTGATCATGGTGATGAGCTGCCGCATTTTGCCCATGTTTATTGAGCGTGGTGTGAAAGAACAGGTGACGCTCAAAAATTCAGTTTGGATAGACCGCCTGTTGATGGTCTGCCTGACCGCACTGTTGATCAATATATTAACCGCCAATGCTGAAATGCTGAATACAGTGTTAGGACTTACTATCAGCATCAGCGCAAGCTTTAGGTTATGGCGCTGGCATACACCAGGTATTTGGCAGCTGCCGCTACTGTGGAGTTTTTATCTGGGGCTGTGGCTTATTAACCTGGGCTTTTTACTTTATGTCTTGAGTTTTTTGCTGCCAAGCATTTCGGTGATTATGGCCATCCATTGCTGGGCGATTGGCGGCATCGGCGTGATTACGCTAGCGATGATGGCTAGGGTCTCCTTAGGGCACACAGGCCGCAATATTCATAACCCACCGCGTAGCTTGGTATGGATATTTGGCCTGGTCATTTTTGCTACCCTGAGTCGGGTGTTATTGCCTATCGTGCTACCAGACTTTTACCGTTTGTCAGTGATGCTGGCGGCCAGCACCTGGATCGCCGCATTCACATTATTTACGATTGTCTATTGGCCGATCCTCAGTCAACCACGTATTGACGGCACGCCCGGTTGACGCTCACTCTTTCCACTTGATAGAACAACCAATACTTGCAATCTGTTCCTGCGGGCCGTGACCTGTTTCAGCCACTAACTTCATGGCTTTGAACAATTCACGGGTACTCTCAGGAGCGGTTTCCTTGCGGCTCTCGTCAAACCGACCCCGGTATTGCAACGCAAAATCTTTATTAAAGCCAAAAAAGTCTGGCGTACACACAGCATCATAAAGTTTGGCAATTTGCTGAGTTTCGTCTAACAGATAAGGGAACGGAAACGCCATCTCGGTGGCAATTTTGCGCATGTTCTCAGGGCTGTCTTCCGGATAATCGGAAGGGTCATTCGACATAATCGCCACCGTATTCACGCCCAGCGTCTGTAGTTCTTTTACGTCAGCGATCAGGCGAGGCAAGATGGCTTTCACGTAAGGGCAATGGTTACAGATAAACATCACCAGCAGACCATTTGGCCCCATGCTGGTTTCAAGATTGACGAGCTTGCCATCTACATTAGGCAAATTGAATGCCGGTGCTTTCCAGCCAAAATCACATACGGGGGGGCTAATACTTGCCATCAGCGTTGCTCCTGCAATTAGATCAAACCATTATGGTACGTGATTAAGACGCCAAGGTGAATCTTGTCACCACCGTGCCCGCACACAGGCATTTTGGTTACAATGCCAGTCATGAGTAATTTACGATTTCATAGCCCGGCTGCATTGACTGTGGGCCAATCCGTCCCACTCAGTGATAACGCCATGGCGCATGCGGTCAGGGTTATGCGGCTCAAAGTAGGCGACACGTTGATTTTGTTTTGTGGGGATGGTTTTGACTATCTCTGCGCGCTGACGCAGGTCGAGAAAAAATCCGCTACCGTTGAAGTCCTCAGCCGCACACAGGTCAGCAATGAATCGCCACTGAATATCCGCCTGCTACAAGGCATCTCTAGCGGCGACCGCATGGATTACACCATCCAGAAAGCGGTGGAACTGGGTGTGCGCGAAATTTTCCCGTTAAGTACCGAGCGCTGCGTGACCAAACTCAGTGGCGACCGCGCCGAAAAGCGCGTCGAACATTGGCAAGGCGTGGCAATCGCCGCCTGCGAGCAAAGTGGCCGCGCCATAATTCCTTTAGTACATGCGCCTCTCACGCTTGCACAATGGCTGAGCCAGCACGCGACCGCTGACAGCCTTAACCTGTTATTGAATCCTGTCGGTGCACAAAGGCTGGCATCACTAAACCCGCCAAAAAACGCCATTCATTTATTAATTGGCCCGGAAGGCGGCCTGAGTGCGGCAGAAATTGCGCTCGCTTCGCAACATCACTTCCAGTCTATCGTGCTTGGCCCACGGATTTTACGTACTGAAACCGCAGCATTGACTGCCATGAGCGTGATGCAGTCACTGTGGGGAGACTTTTAAGCAGGTCTGACACTGCGCACTTAGCAACCCAAGGAGCTTCTATGGAAACCCGCCCACCCTTACCGCCCTTTACCCTGGAAACTGCCATGCAAAAAGTACGCATGGCCGAAGATGCCTGGAACAGCCGCGACCCGGATCGCGTGATCCAGGTCTACACGGAAGATACGGTTTGGCGTAACCGTGCCGAGTTTCCGGTGGGGCGTGCAGAGGTGCATCAGTTTTTAACGCGCAAATGGGCGCGCGAACTGGATTACCGTTTGATCAAGGAAATCTGGGCGTTTCTGGATAACAAGATTGCTGTGCGCTTTGCCTACGAATGGCACGACGACGCTGGCAATTGGTATCGCAGCTACGGTAATGAAAACTGGATGTTTAACGACGCCGGGCTGATGATGCAGCGCCACGCCAGTATTAACGACCTGCCGATTAAAGAAGCAGACCGCAAATTCTTCTGGCCCCTGGGCAGACGCCCGGATGAGCACCCCGGACTGACCGCGCTCGGTTTATAAGGCGGCACATGTTTCAAGTCATGCTGCAAATGGCCTTGCTGATTCTGGCAGGCATGCTCTGGCAACGGTGGGCGCCCTCGCACATCACCGCCCTGTCGCACCGTCGTGCGCTGACAGATCTGGTGTTTTATGTGCTATTGCCAGCCTTGGTGCTCAATATCTTATGGCAAGCACCGTTTGATTTGAGTGCAGTCAAAATTGCGCTGACTGCCGTGTGCCGCTTGACGGTCGCGGCCTCGTGCATGTGGCTGGTACTGCAATTATTGCAGCGCCTGATGACCGTGACCCGTGCCCAGCAAGGCGCATTGATGCTGGCGGCCACCTTCCCGAACGCGACCTACCTTGGACTACCGGTGACCAGCGAGGTATTGGGCGACTGGACGCATGAGATCGTGCTCAAGTTTGACCTGTTTGCCTGTACGCCCATCTTGCTCAGCCTGGGCATGCTCATGGCGCAACATTTTGGCCATGCAGAACAACGCTCGCACCCGCTCAAGGAACTCATGCGCGTGCCACCGCTATGGGCCTTGCTCTTGGCGGCCATCCTCAATCTGTGCCACATTCCGCAACCGGTCATGGTTGCACATGCCTTGCATACCCTGGCGGGCGGCGTGGTGCCCCTGATGCTGATTGCACTGGGCATGAGCATCCGCTGGGATACTTTTAAACTGAAATTCATGCCCTTGTTATTGCCCGTGTGTGCGATTGGCCTGTGCGTCGCACCGCTGGTGACCTGGTGCTTTGCACAATGGCTGGGCATCTCGGGTGACACCCTGACTGCATGCATTTTGCTGGCTGCCATGCCGACCATGGTATTTGGCATTATCATCTGCGAGCGCTATCACCTGGATGGCGCACTGTATGCCGCGGCCGTGTTCTTGAGCACCCTGCTCAGCATCGCCAGCCTGTCAGTATGGTTTGCAGCATTGCAGCCCTGACAGCAACCGCTTTAGCTCGTTAAAACCATCCTGCCCGACGGAATCTTTGCCGTCAAATCTGTCATACGTCATATGACGAGTTGTCTGCAAGCGCAACTGTTTTTATGATGCAATCCATCAGTCATGCCTACGTGAAGTGTTATTAGGGATTATCAAACGATCATGCCGAAAACCACGACCAACCATTACCTCAGTGCGCATCCCGCGCCACCGGATACGCTGGCCAGTTTGCTGGCGGGCGCCGGGATCACGATTAACGGCAACGCGCCCTGGGATATCCAGGTGTATGAAGAAAGCGTCTACCGCGATGTGTTGACCAAAGGCTCGCTCGGACTGGGACAGGCGTTTATCGAGGGCCGCTGGGGCTGCAACCGGCTGGACGAGTTTTTCCATCGCGTCATGCGGGCGGACCTGGATGAAAAAATGGGCGGGACGGCCAGACTCAAATTATTGGCTGAGATCATTCGTCATACCCTGTTTAACCTGCAAGCGCCGCACCGGGCTTATCAGGTTGCACAGCAACACTACGATATTGGCAATGATGTGTTTGAAGCCATGCTGGATTCGAGCATGAGTTACTCTTGCGGCTACTGGCAACATGCGCAAACGCTGGAAGAAGCCCAGCGTCACAAGCTGGATATGATTTGCCAAAAGCTGGATTTGCAACCCGGCGACCGCGTGCTGGAAATCGGCTGTGGCTGGGGCGGGCTGGCCAAGCATATGGCACAACACTATGGGGTGCAGGTGCTCGGCATCACGGTGTCAGTTGAGCAACAGGCCTTAGCCAGAGAACGTTGTGCAGGATTGCCGGTGGATATCCAGCTCAAGGACTACCGAGAGTTGCATGGTCAATTCGACAAAATTGTCTCGGTTGGCATGTTTGAGCATGTGGGCCAAAAGAACTACGAAACGTATTTTGCCACCGCACAGCGCTTGCTTAAGGATAACGGGCTGTTTTTGTTGCATACCATCGGCAATCATAAAACCGCCTTGCATACCGACGCCTGGATAGACCGCTATATTTTTCCGAATGGCAAATTGCCCTCGGCCAGCGAAATCACTGGGGCGATTGAAGAAAAGTTTTTAATTGAAGACTGGCATAACTTCGGACCAGATTATGACCGCACCCTGATGGCCTGGTGGGACAAATTCAACCGTGCCTGGCCTGAATTGCAGTTTAAGTATGATGAAAGTTTTTACCGGATGTGGAAATACTACCTGATGTGTTGTGCAGGCTATTTCCGCGCCCGGCAAGGGCAACTCTGGCAGCTGGTATTGAGCAAACGGCAGAGCAACCGTGTGTATCGCTCAATCCGCCCGCAGCCAGTCAGTTGATGTTGACGTAGTCTCTCTGTGTTCTTGACCTTAATATGACGGCCTTGGCCGTCATTTTTTTATGTGCCGTTCCCCTTGAATATCTACAAACACAAAAATTTTTAAGCGCCGATACACGCCGATGAGCGCGGACTGCCCTGCTAACATTCTGCTGATTTTGAAACTGCGCGCGCTTTGCTTACGCTAAAAACTCACACCGGGTCTCGCCTGATCGGCATTTATCTGCTTTCATCGGCGAAAAATCAACACCCCAATATTTGCAATAAAAACCATTTTTATTTATTATTTTGCAAATTAACCTTAAATTAAACGCAAAATGCTAGGCTCAAACATCAGGGAATTGCGTAAATCGCAAAATTTAACCTTGCAGCAACTGGCTGCCCGCATGGGCACAGATGCCAGCAATTTATCGCGCATTGAACGCGGCGAGATTGGCATCTCTGAAGCCCTGCTGCGCGCCGCCGCACAGGCGCTGCATACCACGCCTGGCCGGCTCTATGATGCCAACCTGACCCCCGTCTCGCTGACCAACACGCCACCCGCCATCCTTTCTAGCACGAATAGCAAAGAGTTTGTGCATTGGTTTCGCTCTGCGGCGCCTTATATACACGCCTTTGGCGGCAGCACCTTTGTCATTGCATTTGGCGGAGAAGTCGTCAGTGAACAACAGTTTGTGGCGCTTTCGCACGACCTCAACCTGCTGGCCAGCCTAGAAGTCAGACTGGTATTAGTTCATGGTGCCCGGCCACAAATTGAGCAACGCCTGAAACGTGACCACCTCACCCCAAAACTGCATAACGGCTTGCGGATCACCGATGATGCCGCCATGGAGGCGGTAAAAGAAGCCAATGGTGCCATCCGGGTAGAGATTGAATCGCTGTTATCCATGGGCATTGCCAACTCGCCGATGGCAGGCAGCGACATCCGTGTTGCCAGTGGTAATTTTGTCACCGCCAAACCCTTGGGCGTACGCGACGGTGTGGATCTGCAACATACCGGCGAAGTGCGCAAGATTGATGCGGTCGGCATCCAGAAACGGCTGGACGATGGTGAGATGGTGTTGCTGTCGCCCATGGGTTACTCCCCCACCGGCGAGACCTTTAACCTGACCCTGGAAGATGTCGCGGTGAGTGCCGCGATTGCGCTGGATGCAGAAAAACTGATTTTCCTGATGGACTCAGAAGGGATCCAGAATCTGCGCGGCGAATTGTTGCGCGAAATGACCTCGGCCAAGGCGCGCAACCTGCTACGTAACGTGCAGGAAAGTGATGAGCCGATTTTCTATTCCGAGGACGTCAATTATTACCTGCCCGCCGCCGTGCGTGCCTGCGAGCATGGCGTGGCCAGAACCCACCTGATCTCGCGCCACATTGATGGCGCCATTATTCAGGAGCTGTTTACGCGCCAGGGCATAGGCACCATGATCACTGAACTGTCACTGGAAACCATGCGCCAGGCCAATATCGAAGATGTAGGCGGCATTTTGCGGTTGATTGAACCCCTGGAGAATGAGGGCATTCTGGTGCGGCGCGGCCGCGAACGCATAGAGATGGAGATCAACTATTTTTATGTGATGGAACACGATAACCGCGTCATCGGTTGCGCGGCTTTATATCCGTTTCACGAGGAAAAAATGGTCGAGTTCGCCTGCCTGGCGATAGATCCCGCTTACCGTGGCGGTGGCCGCGGTGACAAGCTGTTTAACTTTTGTCAGCAGCAAGCCAGTCAAAAAGGCTTTAAACAGCTTTTCTGCCTGACCACCCGCACCGAGCACTGGTTTCTGGAGCGCGGCTTTAGCGAACAAAGCGTGGAGCAACTGCCGCAAGAGAAACTCAAGTTCTATAATTTCCAGCGCAAGTCCAAGGTATTTGTGAAACCTTTGTAAGGCCGCAGACCCTTTTATGGCCCCTAAAAAACAAACAATGGCCTTAGCTTCTTGAAATGCAACCATTTCATGCCCACTTACGTTACATTAGATATCCGATTGCCATGCAAGCGCTCTGGCAATCAAGCATTTATTTAAAACACATAAACAAAAGGAAAACATGAAACAGTTTTGGAAGCTATTGATGGTGTTGATGGTCTGCATGAGTTTGTTGTCTGGTGTGGCAGAGGCCAAGCGATTGGGCGGTGGCAGCAGTTTTGGTAAAAATCGGCCTGCGCCTGCCAAACAAATGCAACGTGCGCCGGAAGCGACGCCACAACCAGCCCCTGCGGCTGCACCACGTAACGGGATGAGCAAATGGATGGGACCATTGGCCGGTCTTGCCATTGGTGCCGGCTTGGCAACCCTGTTTTCACACGGCGGATTAGGCGATTTTGCCAATAATTTCAGCACATTATTGATGGTGGTTACAGGCTTTGCCTTGCTGATGTTTTTAGTGCGTCGCTTTAAAAATACGCAAGCCTCGCCGCCGCAATACGCCGGTGCCGGCGCAGGCGCACCATACGCCCCCGCCGGATTTCAATCTGAATCCGCATACAACGCCAGCGCTGCATCCACAATCAAAGCTGATATTCCTGCCGATTTTCCGGTGGATAGTTTTTTACGTGGTGCCAAAGCTTCATTTATTCGTCTGCAAGCCGCCAACGACCGCAAAGACATCCAAGACATTCGTGAATACACCACCCCTGAGGTCTATGCTGAAATCAGCCTGCAACTGCAAGAACGCGGCGATGCCCCACAAACAACCGAGGTATTGAATATTGATGCTGAGCTGATTGAGGTGGTCACTGAAGGCGCTTACACCATTGCCAGTGTGCGTTACTCGGGTCAGTTGCGCGAAAACAATGGTGCGATTGAACACATCAATGAAATCTGGCACTTGCAAAAATCGTTACAGCCAAGCAATGCGCCATGGTTATTGGCAGGGATTCAGCAAGCTTAAGCTGGATGATGCATCCAGATTAAGCCACCGGCTACCCTAAGTTCGCATGATGTGTAAGCGCTGTTTTTTTAATCAGTGCTTCACATTTCTGCGGTAAAATTCACGCTGTTTTGAACTCAATACGGACCTCCGATGATGCAACATGCCACTGCCTCGCAAAAGGCAAAAACCCTGTCCGAAGCGCTGCCCTACATCAAACGCTTTTTTGATAAAACCATCGTGATCAAATATGGCGGCAACGCCATGACGGACGACCGCCTCAAAGAATGTTTTGCGCAGGATGTGGTGCTGTTAAAACTGGTGGGCATGAACCCGGTGGTGGTGCATGGCGGCGGCCCGCAAATCAATGAAATGCTGGACAAGCTGGGCAAAAAAGGCGAATTCATTCAGGGCATGCGCGTCACCGACGAAGAAACCATGGACGTGGTGGAAATGGTGTTGGGGGGGCAGGTGAACAAGGAAATCGTGAACCTGATCAATCGCCATGGCGGCAAGGCTGTCGGCTTGACCGGCCAGGATGGTAACTTTATCCATGCACACAAACTGCTAATGGAAGACCTCAAAGACCCGAGCAAAATGATTGATGTCGGCCAGGTGGGCGAGATTTCCGGCATAGACCCCAGCATCATTACGTTTCTGGATAGCGGTGACTTTATCCCGGTCGTCGCGCCGATTGGAGTAGGCAAGGATGGCGAAACTTATAACATCAATGCCGATGTGGTGGCGGGCAAACTGGCTGAAATCCTTAATGCAGAAAAACTCATTTTGCTGACCAATACGCCAGGCGTGCTGGATAAAAATGGTCAGCTGCTGACCGGCCTGACACCCAAGCAAATCGATGACCTGGTAGAAGATGGCACACTGAGTGGCGGCATGTTGCCAAAAATCGGTTCTGCGCTAGATGCGGCGCGCAGTGGCGTCAAGTCTGTGCACATCATTGATGGCCGCGTGGAGCATGCCTTGCTGCTGGAAGTGTTGACCGACGAAGGCGTGGGCACGCTGATCAAGGCGAAATAGGCATTCAGCCACGCTCATCAGCAGTGCCCAACCATGGCTGAGATTATTTTATACAGCAACAAACTGTCGCGTGGCCGTGCCGTGCACTGGCTGCTCGAAGAGTTGGGCATTGCGTATCAGGCGGTGTGGCTGGACTTTGGTCCGGCCATGAAAAAAGCAGACTACCTGGCCATCAACCCCATGGGCAAAGTACCTGCCCTCCAGCATGGCGGGGCCGTGGTCACCGAGACGGCCGCGATCCTGACCTATCTGGCAGACACGTTTGCCGACAAGGGCTTGATTCCAGCCGCAGGCACCCCGGAAAGGGCCGCTTTTTACCGCTGGATGTTTTTTATCGCCGGTCCGCTGGAAGCGGCAACCACGGCTGAGTTTCTGGGCTGGCAAACGCCGGAAAAAACACCTTTGGGTACGCCTTGTCAGGCTTTTCTGGGCTTTGGCTCACTGACACTGACGCTAGATACCCTGGAATCGCATTTACGCCAGCATGCCTATGTGTGTGGCGACGAGTTCACCGCCGCCGATGTCTATCTGGCGACCCATCTGGCGTTTGGCATGCGTTACACCAAAGCCTATCCGCCGCGTGCCGTCTTTGACGACTACTTAAACCGCCTGCTGCACCGCCCGGCCAAATTGCGGGCAGATGCCCTTTAATCTGGCACGGCAGTGATGACGCGCAGGGTGTGGATTTTTGACCTGGACGACACCCTGCACAACGCCTCGGCGCACATCTTCCCGTTGATGAACCGGGCCATGACCCAATATATCCAGGATCACTTGCAACTGGATGAACCTGCAGCCTGCGCCTTGCGCCAGCATTACTGGCAGGTCTATGGCGCCACTCTCAAAGGGCTGATGCGCCACCACGGGGTCAACCCGCATCATTTTCTTGCAGAAACCCATGCCTTTCTGACGGACGAGATGGTGCATACCACCAAACAGCTCAGGCAATTATTGCAGCAACTGCCTGGACGTAAATGCGTCTTCACCAACGCGCCGCGTCACTATGCGTTGCGCGTGCTGCAAGTGCTGGGCATTGAGGATTGTTTTTCACTGGTCTTCAGTGTGGAATCCAGTCGCTTTCACGCCAAACCCAGCGTGCGCGGGTTTCAATTGCTGCTACGCCAGCTTAAATGCCGTGCGGCAGATTGCACCTTGTTTGAAGACAGCCTGCCCGCACTGATGACGGCCAAACGGCTGGGGATGCGCACGGTGTGGATCAGCCGCAAGTTACGCAAACCAAACTTTGTGCAATATAGGTTAGCGCATATGTTGGCGCTCACTCACAGTGGCCTGAAAAAAGGGCCGCTTTACATTCCCGCCGCCGGTGAATAAGGTTAAAATACGGGTCAAAATAACCACCTAACGATCAGGCTCAGGCTCCCACATCATTATGGCTACTATCAATAAAGAAGCACGCGCAAACCGTAAACAGCAAATTCTGGAAACCCTGGCAGGCATGCTGCAAACACCACGTGGCGAAAAAGTTACCACGGCAGCCCTGGCTGCCAAACTCGATGTTTCCGAGGCGGCACTTTACCGCCACTTTGCCAACAAGGCCAAAATGTTTGAGGGCCTGATCGAGTTTATTGAAAGCGCCTTGTTTGGTGTCATGAACAAAATCACCACCGACGAAACCGATGGCCTCAAGCAAGTACAGCTGATGCTGCAAACCATGCTCAAGTTTGCCGAGCGCAATCCCGGCATGTCACGGGTGTTGATTGGCGATGCCCTGGTCAATGAAGATGACGCCTTGCAATTACGTATCAACCAGTTGCTGGACAGGTTAGAAGCCAGCCTCAAGCAATCGTTGCGCATTGCCGAAGCTCAGGGTCACAAAATCAATGATGCCGGCACGGCGGCCAATACCATGATCAGTTTTGTGCTGGGCCGCTGGCATGCTTTTGCCAAAAGCGGATTCAAACGCAAACCGAGCGACAATCTTGAGCAACACTTGGCCCAGCTGATTACGGGCTGCCTGCAATAAGTTTCAACAGAAAGTATCACGGATGGAAACCACTATTTTTGGCATGAATGAAGCCCAACTCACCGAGTTTGGCATGTCCTGGGGCCTCGCGTTCCTCATGCTGTTTATTGTCTTTATTGTGGGCAACCTGGCCTGGAAATCCAAAGCGGGCAAAACCGGCACTTTTGCCTTGTTTCTGGCCCTGACGCTGGGGCTGGTCGGATTCCTGGCCAAATTTGCCATTCAGCACTATCTGAATATTCACTAGCTCAATATTCACCTGTTTTATCAAAACCAGCGTCTGCTTTATACTGCATGCTCCCTTGGTGAGGTGAGGTGAAGCAATGCAGCACATCCTGGTTTACTCAGACTCGTTAAGCTGGGGCATCATCCCCAATACCCGTCAGCGCCTGCCGTTTGAGCGGCGCTGGACTGGGGTCCTCGAAATCAGCCTGAGTCAAATGCAGCAACGCGTGCGCGTGATTGAAGATTGCCTGAATGGCAGGCGCACGGTGTTCGAAGACCCATTCAAACCCGGTCGCAACGGCCAGCAAGGCTTGGCGCAGCGTATCGAAATCCATTCGCCGCTGGCGCTGGTCATCCTCATGCTGGGCACCAATGACTTTCAGTCCATGCATCCGCACACCGCCTGGCACGCCGCGCAAGGCATGGCCAGCCTGGTCACCACCATACGGCAAGCCCCCATTGAACCAGGCATGCCTGTCCCCCAAGTCATGATCGTGGCGCCACCGCTCATCACTCAACCACAAGGACCGATTGCAGAAAAGTTTGCTGGCGCCGCACAAAAATGCCAGGGACTGGCCGCGGCTTACCGCGCAGTCAGCCAGGCGATGAATTGCCTGTTTGTCGATGCAGGGCGCATCGTCACCGCCAGTGAAATAGATGGCGTGCATCTGGATGCTCCACAACATCTGCAATTAGGGCAAGCCCTGGCCCATGAAGTGAACGCGGTTCTAGGGCAGCAAGCCTGAATTGGCTATTGCGACCCTGCTGTCCGTCCGCTACCCTTAATCAATTTATCACACCACCGTTTTCGCCATGGATCACGTACTGCCACCTCAAGATAACGATACTTATAAAACATTGCTGGAATCCACCAAAGCGATTCCATGGAAATTAGACTGGGCCTCCAAACGATTCACTTATATTGGCCCACAAATTGAGTCCTTACTCGGCTGGACACAGGACAGCTGGCAATCCGCAGAGGACTGGGCCGCACGCATGCACGAGGAAGACCGCGATCGGGTATTCAATTTTTGTATCTCGCAATCACTGCAAGGCCTGGATCATGAAGCCGACTACCGCGCACTGACGGCTGACGGTGGCTTTGTCTGGATACGCGATGTGGTACATGTGATCCGTGCTGCGAACGGTGAACCCGAGGCACTGATTGGCTTTATGTTTGATATCAGCGAACGCAAACAAACAGAACAACAATTACTGGATTTGCAAAAACAACTTGAAGTGCTGTCCTATCAGGATAGCCTGACTGGCGTCGCCAACCGCCGCATGTTTGACAGCGTGCTGGAAAAAGAATGGCTGGAAGCCAGCCGACATCAGCAGCCCTTGGCACTGATCATGATCGATATCGACTATTTCAAGCAATTCAATGATGTTTACGGGCATCTGAAAGGCGATGAGATACTCAAGCAAGTCTCCAGCCTCTTGTCTCATGCAGGCGTACGTGCAAACGATTTTTTTGCCAGATTTGGCGGCGAAGAGTTTGCCTGGATTTTACCGGAGACCGATCTTGTTTCCGCAGGCAAGATCGCTGAGCGTTGTCGCCATCTGATTTTCAAGGCACAGATTCCGCATGCGCACTCAGCCGTTAGTCAGCTGCTCACCATCAGTGTGGGGGTGGGCAGTATCATCCCCTCAGCAACAGACCAGATGAATGATTTTTTGGCGGATGTAGACAGACTGATGTATCACGCCAAGCATCAAGGCAGAAACCGGATAGTCTTGCAGGAAGAGGTTTAGACCCTAAACGGTCGCGGACTGGTTAATGCAGATGCATGGCCTGCTGGATGGCCTGTGTTCTGGCTTCCGCCACCGCTTGTTTGATCTGCACAGCTGACTGGCATTGTTTGGCAATCGCGCCCGCGTCTACGGTCAAGGCCGCCTGCAATGCGCGGCTCAGGTGCTCGGCATCCTCCAGCGGGCATTGCTCTAATCCCAGCCGGCCTCGGCTGTCACATTCACAGGCCTTGAGAAAATCCTCAAAACGGCTGCGCTGTCTGAATGCGTCCAGCTCCTCTAGAAAATGCAGCAGCGTACTTGCCTTCATTTGCCGCGCCGCATGCAATTTGCCGTGATATTTCGCCACCACCAGTGACAAATCCTTGCAATCATTGGGCACTTTCAGGCGGGCCACGACATCCCTAATCAGATCAACGCTGCGCAACTCATGGCCAATATGGCGCGGCAACACGTCAGCCGGCGTGGTGCCCTTGCCCAGATCATGGGTCAGAGCCGCAAAGCGTACAGGCAGGCTAAAGGCTTGCGTCGCAGCGTAATCAATCACCATCATGATATGGATGCCGGTGTCCACTTCAGGATGATAAGTGGCGGTTTGCGGTACACCCCACAAGCGGTCCAGCTCTGGGAAGATGATTTTCAAGGCGCCGCAAGCACGCAGCATCTCAAACATGCGGCTCGGTTGGGACTCCATGAGGCCTTTGGCGATCTCTTGCCAGACGCGCTCGGGCACCAGGGCATCCACCTCGCCTGCAGCGACCATCTCGCGCATCAGCAGCATGGTTTCAGGTGCCACAGTAAAATCGGTAAATCTGGCTAAAAAACGGGCAGCACGCAGGATTCTGACCGGATCTTCACTAAACGCGGCTGTCACATGCCGCAAGATTCTTTTTTCAATATCTGCCTGGCCACCGAACGGATCAATCAGTTGCCCCTCCGCGGTCTCGGCAATGGCATTCATGGTGAAGTCACGGCGAGCGAGATCTTCCTCCAAGGTCACGTCTGAATCGGCGTGAACACTAAAGCCCTTGTAGCCTTTGGCGGTTTTGCGCTCGGTACGCGCCAACGCGTACTCTTGCTGGGTCTGGGGATGTAAAAAAACCGGGAAATCCTTGCCGACTGCGCGGTAGCCTGCGGCCAGCATTTGTTCGGGGCTGGCACCCACCACCACATAGTCACGGTCTTTGACGGGCAGGCCGAGCAGGCTGTCCCGCACGGCGCCCCCTACCTGGTAAATCTGCATGACAGGCAGCCCTGTACGCAATCAACGTCTGGCGTTGATGACACGCCCAGCGGCCGCGCGGAACTGATCATAAGCCCCCCGCGGATTGTTTTTGACCAGATACCCGGAAATCACGGCGAACATATCCGTCGGGACCACACACAGTTCGTTGGCCATCGGTTGCTGGCACACATTATCGACCTGCATGGATTTGACGTTATCGCGTGAGATCAGCTTAATGGGCAACAGCTGCATAAAGCTGCCTTGCAGCAGAGACATGCGCAGGCTCAAGCCCAGGATGGGGCGCTGCACATGGATGGTTTTCATGACCGCCTCAATAATTTGCTGCAAGGTCATGATGGCGGGGCCACCCAGCTCATAAGTCTTGCCATAGGTCGCAGGTTCATCGACAGCATTCACCATGGCGGCAGCGACGTCTTCCACCCAGATTGGCTGGAACTTGGCATTGGGCATGGCCAGTGCCAAAACGGGAATCCATTGGATCAGCTTGGCAAACAGGTTGATAAAGCGGTCACGTGTGCCAAAAATGACTGAAGGCCGGAAGATAGTCACATGCAGTTTTTTGCTGAACGCCATGACGGCACTGTCCCCCGCGGCCTTGCTGCGCAAATATTCACTGGGGGCGCTGGCAGAAGCCTGCAGGGCGCTCATATGCAGCAAACGCTGAATCCCCAACGCTTCGCACAATTGCGCGACCTGGCGTGGAAACTGGTGATGCATTTTTTCAAAGGCGTTATCACGGGTTTGATGCAAGATACCAATCAGGTTAATCACCACATCACTGCCCTGCAATTGCGCCTTGAGGGCGGCGTGATCATGAATATCACACTCAACCACCTGCACATTAGGCAGCAAAATCAAGTGCTTGGCCTGCTCGCGACGCCGCGTCAGCACTTTGACTTGGTAACCGGCCTGATCTAGCCTGGCGACCACACTGCTACCAACAAAACCGCTACCACCCAACACTGTGACTGTCTTCATTTGCTTGTTCCTGATGCGTCTTGCGTTAACTGAGTTCGTATTTGCTTATTGTACCGAAAAACCGCCGCTTACTCTTGCTCTGAAATCGTGATCGTGGTGGTGACCGTGTCAGCCTCTGCCACACTGCGTGCGGGGATCGTCCCCAGACGTTTCTTGAGGGTCACCACCGGCAAGCCCAACCGCGCAGCGTACATATGCGCATTGGCCAGTACTTTTTTCACGTAATTGCGCGTCTCGCTAAACGGGATGGTTTCGGCATAAATTGCGCCTTCCAGCGGCGTACTGGCCGCCCAGCGACGTGCACGGCTGGGGCCGGCATTGTAGGCAGCGGTGGCCATCACCTCCTGGCCATTAAACGTATCCAGCGTGTAACGCATGTAATAGGTGCCCAGATTCACATTGGTTTCGATGTCATGCAACATGCCATCATGGTAGCTATTCAAGCCGAGTTTTTTGGCGATCCATTTGGCAGTAGCAGGCATCACCTGCATTAAACCACCTGCGCCCACCGATGACTTGGCGTAGTGCATAAACCGGCTCTCCTGCCGGATAATGCCATAGACCCAGGCTTCATCAATCTCCCGGCTGCGAGAGGCTTTTTGCAGATAATCGCGGTAGGGCGTAGGGTAACGCAACTCAAAATTATGGGTACGGCTGGTTTTGTCTGCCGCCAGCACCGCCAGGTCAAACCAGCCTTTCAGCATGGCATATTGTGCGGCGACGATACGTCCGGGATCATCCAGCGCTTCCAGCAGGTACATCCACTCCAGCCTAGCCTCGTAGCGCGCCTCGACGTCAAACAAGGCTTCCATGCGTTTGACTGCCGGCTGCCGGGAAAACTGCCGGACTTCGTCGTCAGCGGGTTGATAAGTGGCCGTCGGCTCACCCAGCATTGGCCCCAATTCTTCAGCAGCCAGCCAGCCATAAAAATGCCGCTCCTGCGAGAGTTTAGCCAACAAGGCATTGGCTTCTGCAGGCGTCCCCTTCATCAGCAGCGCACGTGCTTTCCAGTACCGCCAGGCGGGCTCTTCGGCCAAGACTGGCGGCATGTCAGAGATCACCTTCAGCAATTGGTTCCAGTCCTGCTGACGCAAAGCGGCCCGTGCATACCATTCCCACTGCTCGTTATTGAGCACAGAGGCCGTCACTTTGTTAAAACTTTGCAAGGCTTCCGGCGCGTGTTTACGTGCCGCTTCCAGTGCGATATAAGCCTGAACCAGTTGTTTTTCTTCAGCATCCAGCAAGCCGTTATATTTTTGATAACTGGCCCGCGCGACCTCGATCTCAGCCTTGGCCTGTCTATGGATGATATACATGTATAACGCCCGGCCATAAGCGCTGCGGTCCTGAATCGTGCCTTTTTTCAGCGCCAACGCCGGGTTTTGCGTGACTTCGTCCAGTTGTTTAAACAAGGCAGCATCTGTTTTGCTGCTACGTTTGGCCATCGCTTTGGCCAGGCCCGGCTTATTGGCAAACAGCGCGTCCCGATACAGGGTCAGTAACAACTTCTCGTCGAGCACGCCCACTTGCTGCAAGGCTTCCAGCATGCCCTGACAATCGGGTGGCAGGTCTTTGCCCGCCAGCAACAGTTTCTTGCCGTCCTCGTAGGCATTCGGATCATCCATGGCGATCCCGGCCTGAATCTGATAACACTGGTTACCCACATCGTTGAGGCTGTAATACATGGGCATTTGCGCACGCATTTCAATAAACTGGTCCCAGAACTGCAAGCGGCCCAGTCGTTTCAACCACAGCTCACGCACCCGCTGCGACAGCAAGGATTCATTGTTTTCCTGCAAAAACGCCTGCACCTGGTTGTAAGAGAGTTGATCCAGAGTGAGGATCATCTGCCAGTATTGCAGATAAGGCAGCAACGGCGAGCGCTTTTGCCTGAGCGTATCAGTAGCTTCGGATAATTGGGCGAGGTTTCTGGTTTGATAGGCCTGTTTGGCCTGTGCATAGACCTCGGCGTCGCCAGCGAATGCAGCGGTCGCCACAATGAACAGCGCAGCAGCCAGTGCCACGAAAAAGGGGAATCTAGTCTTCATGCATTAACGATCACGTGATGGCGTGATCAATTTCAAATTCTGGCCAATCGACTGAGGAAAAAGAACAACAGCAACAACAGGATGACCACAAACCCACCGCGCCAGACTGCCTTGAGCCAGCGCCAGTAGCGTGGCTGCCCGGTCTGCCAGCTCAGCAAGCCCAGGATCAGGGTGCTCAACACCAGCACGGCAAACAAGATTCGTATCCACCACATTGTGATCTGCCTGGACGCGGTTTACGCCGGTAACAGCGGCGCCGGACTAAAATAGTCGCGTTGTTTGACAAAGCCAACCGGGGCATGGGCGTCGTTATCAAACGTACAGTATTCCCAGGCACTTTCATCAGCCAGCAGGGCGCGCAGTAACTGGTTATTCAAGGCATGCCCAGATTTGAACGCAGTAAACTGTCCGACAATCGGATAGCCCAGAATATACAAGTCGCCAATCGCATCGAGGACTTTGTGCTTGGCGAATTCGTCTTCATAACGCAAGCCACCGCCGTTCAGGACCTTGTATTCATCCAGCACAATCGCGTTGTCGAGGCTGCCGCCTTTGGCGAGCCCATTGGCCCGCAGGTATTCGACCTCATGCATAAAGCCGAATGTGCGTGCACGGCTGATCTCGTCCACATAGCTCTGGCTGTCGTAATCAATGGTGACCGTTTTGCCAGAAAACTCGAACACGGGGTGTGCAAAATCAATGGTAAATTCGGCTTTAAAGCCATGGTGCGGCGTAAACTTTGCCCATTTATCGCCTTCGCTTACTTCTACCGGCTTGAGGATACGCACGAATTTTTTCGGTGCCTCCAACTCAGCCAGTCCGGCCGTTTGCAACAGATAGATAAACGGTCCCGAGCTGCCATCCATGATGGGCACCTCGGCGGCCGTCAGTTCTATCAATACATTGTCTACCCCCAAACCGGCGAGGGCAGACATTAAATGCTCCACGGTAGCCACGCGCGCACCTGAAAACTCTAGGGCGGAGCTCAGGCGAGTGTCATTCACTGCCGTCGGGGCGACCCGCATGGCAGGCGCATCGGGCAAATCGATGCGCTGGAACACCACTCCGTGATCGGCGGGCGCAGGCTTGAGCGTCAGCGTGACTTTTTCACCGCTGTGCAGCCCAACGCCAGTGGCGCTGATCGATTGTTTAAGCGTGCGTTGCTTTAACATGGTTTTCTCTACTGTTAATGATTGGCGACATTATAAGCCAATCGCTGTACTCACTCATGATTCATCTGGCCTTCCCTGTGCTGCACTCGGTTCCGCCAGGGGCATCATTAGTCAGCCTGCTTGCGCAAAAATGCCGGAATATCGTATTCCTCAATCCCGGAGTTCTTCATGGCTTCGACCTGCGCACGACGGCTGTTGCTGGTGAATACGGCTGGTTCGTCTTCTTCAACCGTGTTGAAGATCGGCTGGTTAGTCGTACCATCCCGCAGGGTAGTCATCACCTTGAGCTCAGGTTTGGCCTGGCGTTTGCCCACGGAACCGTTCAAGCCGGTGGCCACCATGGTCACACGCAGGTTATCGCCCATGCTTTCATCCATCACGTTACCGACGATCACGGTCGCATCTTCTGCGGTGAACTCCTTGATCGTGTTCATCACGTCATAGTATTCACGCATCTTGAAGCTGCCGCTGGCACTGATGTTCACCAGTACGCCACGCGCATTGGCCAGATTCACGTCTTCCAGCAATGGGCTGGCAACCGCTTGTTCTGCGGCAATCCGTGCACGGTTCGGACCGCTGGCTTCTGCAGAGCCCATCATCGCCATGCCCATTTCAGACATCACGGTCCGTACGTCAGCAAAGTCCACGTTCACCAGGCCTGGGCAGTTGATGATTTCAGCGATGCCAGACACGGCATTGTGCAAAACGTCATTGGCAGCACGGTAAGCTTCTACGACGGTCACGTCTTCACCCAGCACGTCCATCAGCTTTTCGTTAGGGATAACGATAAGAGAGTCTACATATTGGGAAAGTTCTTCCAGACCTTCCTGTGCGACTTTGGCACGTTTGCCTTCAAAGGCAAACGGCTTGGTCACCACGGCCACGGTCAGGATGCCCATTTCACGCGCCACTTCTGCAATGATCGGTGCAGCCCCAGTACCAGTCCCGCCACCCATGCCTGCGGTAATAAACAGCATGTCTGCACCATCAATGGTTTCGGCGATACTGTCGCGGTCTTCCAGCGCGGCTTCGCGACCGATTTCCGGTTTGGCACCAGCGCCCAGACCTTTGGTAATGTCAGAACCAATTTGCAGCACGACTTTGGCATGGCTCTTTTTCAAGGCCTGCATATCCGTGTTGGCGCAAATAAACTCAACGCCTGTCACGCTCTTGGTCATCATGTGCTCTACGGCGTTTCCACCGCAACCACCGACCCCAATCACCTTGATCACGGCGCCATCATTCTCTTTGTCAAAAATCTCAATCATACTCACCCTCCATTGCCTATTATTTGAGTGCTTGGTTTGCCCCGCACACTCGCCCTAAAACACATTAAAAAAACAATAAAAACCTAAAAGTTGCCGGTAAACCAGCGCTTCATTCGTTCAAACAATCTGCCAAATGACCCGGATTGCAGATCGCCTACCATTTGTTTCTCCACCTGCTGTTTGGCCATCAGCAACAAGCCGATGCCGGTGGCATAGCGTGGATTGCCCACCACTTCTGACAAGCCCTCCACATAGCGCGGCACACCCAGACGCACCGGCGTATGGAAAATCTCTTCGCCCAGCTCGACCATGCCGCGCATTTGTGCCGCGCCGCCGGTAATGACGATGCCGGAAGCAATCATGGATTCCATGCCACTGCGGCGCAGCTCTTGCTGCACAAACTCGTAAATCTCTTCGACGCGGTCCTCAATCACCTCGGTCAACGCCTGGCAGGACAACTGGCGTGGCTCACGGCCATCCACCGCAGGCACTTCCACCACTTCGCGTGGGTCGGCCAGCTGGCGCAAGGCACAGCCATGCTTGACCTTGATCTCTTCTGCCGACTGCGTCGGCGTGCGCAAGGCCACCGCGATATCATTGGTAATCTGATCACCCGCAATCGGGATCACTGCGGTATGGCGGATCGCGCCACTCTTGAACACCGCCAGGTCTGTGGTACCGCCACCGATATCCACCAGACATACGCCCAGCTCTTTTTCATCATCAGTGAGCACTGATTCACTGGAAGCCAGTGGCTGCAAAATCAGGTCGCTGACTTCCAGGCCGCAGCGCTTGATGCATTTGACGATGTTTTGTGCCGCGGCAATGGCACCGGTCACAATATGTACCCGCACTTCGAGGCGGATGCCGCTCATGCCCAGCGGTTCGCGCACATCTTCCTGACCGTCGATAATGAATTCCTGGGTCAGGATATGCAGAATCTGCTGGTCTGCTGGCAAGGCAATCGCACGGGCGGTTTCCACCACGCGGTCTATATCCATCTGCGAGACTTCGCTCTCCTTGATTTTCACCATGCCGTGCGAATTGAGGCTTTTCACGTGGCTGCCCGCAATGCCGGAATACACGGTATTGATCTTGCAATCCGCCATCAACTCCACTTCTTCAATCGCGCGCTGAATCGCCTGCATGGTGGAGTCAATATTCACCACCACGCCTTTTTTCAAGCCACGGGAAGCATGCTGCCCGACCCCGATCACTTTCAGGGTGCCTTCCGGCAAAATCTCTGCCGCAATCGCAACAATCTTCGAGGTGCCGATATCCAGCCCCACGATCAAATTTTTATCTTCTCTGACTCTACTCATGTGTTTTCCTTGACCTTCTTTCTGGCAATGTGCCGCCTACGCCCCAGGCCGTGGCATGCGCAAGGCAAAGCCATTCGGGTAGCGTAAATCGGCATAACGCCAGTCGCTCTCTGCAATACTTGCTTGCTGACGGTAAGCCGTCACAAACTGTTGCAATCTTTGTTTCGCGGCTTCACGCCCCAGCATCATCTGGCGGCCATCCGCTGTTTTAATTTCCCAGGCACGGCGCGAGGACAGGCTCAGTTGCTGTATCTGTAGCGGTGTGCCTGACAGCATCTGTGCAAAACTGGCATAGCCTTGCGCCACTTCTTTCACGGCATCGCCCGGCCCATAAAAGGTGGGCAATTGCTCATCTGAGGCGGCCTGAAACAGTTCGCCATGCTTGTTAACCAATGCCACACCACCCCAACGACCCAGGGCCTGATGCTCTTCAATCTGTACCACAATAGTGTCTGGCCACTGGCGACGGACGGCCACCTTGCGCGCCCAGGGCAGTTTTTCAAAAGCGGTACGCGTGCGTTGCAAATCCAGCGTATAAAAATTGCCCTTCAGGTATTTGCGCACGATGAGCTGGATCTGCTCATGGTTCACATGATCGAGGTTGCCCTCCACCTGTACCTGCTTGACCGGGAAGATGGGCAAATGCAACACCACAAACAACAAGGCGTACAACAGCATCACCACTGCCAGTGAAAACAGCAGATTGGCAATCCAGTTCAGCAATGTTGGTCTATCCCACATCGTCTCAGTCGTCCTCGTTACGCGTCACGCAAGGTTTGTTGCAAAATACGGATCACCAAGGCATCAAAGTCCATGCCGGCCGCTTTCGCTGCCATCGGCACCAGGCTGTGATCGGTCATGCCTGGGCTGGTATTCACCTCCAGAAAATAGTGTTTACCGGCCTCATCCATCAAAAAGTCCACCCGTCCCCAGCCTTTGCAGCCCAGCACCTTGAACGCCTGCACGGCTTCAGCCTGGATCTGTTGTTCCTGCTCGGCAGACAAGCCACAAGGGCAGCGATACTCGGTGTCGTCGCGCAAATACTTGGCTTCGTAATCGTAATATTCGTTTTTGGGCACAATGCGCACGACAGGCAGTGCGGTCTCGCCCAGAATACCGACGGTATATTCACCGCCACCGACAAACTGTTCGGCAATCACCAGCGGGTCTGACTGTTTGGCCAATGCATATGCTGCCTGCAAATCCCCCGCCAGCTTGACCTTGCTGACACCGATGCTGGAACCTTCATTGGCTGGTTTCACAAACAGTGGCAAGCCCAGTGCCGTCACGACATTTTCAACATGGGTACCGTCATCCATGAGCACATAGTTAGGCGTGGTCACGCCCGCAGCCGTCCACAACAATTTGGTGCGCCATTTATCCATGCCCAGCGCCGACGCCATGACGCCGCTGCCGGTATAAGGGATGCCCATTAACTCAAGCGCGCCCTGTATGGTGCCGTCTTCACCAAAGCGGCCATGCAAGGCAATAAAGGCACGGTCAAACTGCTTGAGCGCCGACAAGTCCTGGCTGGCCGGATCAAAGGCATGCGCATCCACGCCCTGGCGCTGCAAGGCCGCCAGCACCGCCGAGCCACTTTTGAGCGACACTTCGCGCTCGCCGGAACGACCGCCGAACAACACGGCCACTTTGCCAAATTGAGACTGACTTGTACTCATGCTTGTAAAACACCTTCCCCAATTACTTTTACTTCTTGCACCAATGCCACGCCCTGTTTGGCGCGCACGGTGGTTTTCACGTGCTCAATCAGGGCTTCAATATCCGCCGCGCTGGCCTGCCCCAGATTCACAATAAAGTTGGCATGCTTTTCAGAGACCTGCGCGCCACCGATGGTGGCCCCCTTCAACCCTGAAGCTTCAATCAGCCGCGCAGCAAAATCGCCTTCAGGATTTCTAAAGGTAGACCCTGCACTCGGCATATTCAGTGGCTGGCTGGCCAAGCGCTTGGCCAGCAACTGCTTGATCTGTTCGGCAGACGCCTTGCCATCGCCAGCAGGGACGGCAAACCAGCCGCCCAAAAACCACTCATCTGCTGCTGGATGGGTCACATGCCGATAACTGGGCTGGTATTCTGCTTTCATGCGCGTTTGTACCAAGCCTGCACGGTTAATCGTTTTCACTTCACTGACCCACTGCCAGGTTTCACCCCCATAACAACCGGCATTCATTGCCAGCGCGCCGCCTACGGTGCCAGGAATCCCTGCCATAAACTCGGCGCCTGCACGGTCCTGGCTGGCCGCAAAGCGCGCCAGCTTGGCACAGGTCACGCCAGCATCCGCATAAATACGCTCACCGTGCATCTCCAGCGCTTGCAGCGCCTGATGCATGACCACCACTGTGCCGCGCACTCCACCATCCCTTACCAGCAGGTTGCTACCCAGGCCAATAAAAGTCAGCGGCTCGCTGGCCGATAATTGCTGCAAAAACTGCTGCAAGGCTTCTACGCTGTCAGCCAGCACCAGGCGATCCGCCGGGCCGCCGACACGCCAGCTGGTATAGCGGGCCAAAGGCTCGTTCTTGAGCACTTGCAAGCCTGAGGTTTTCACACGGGTGGCACTCATACGCTAGCCATTTCCCGTGTTTTGGCCGCCACGCTACCGATATTGCCAGCGCCCATCACTACCACCACATCGCCAGGCAACACACTCTCAAGAATGGCTGCAGGCAGCTCTTCGGTGGTTTCCACAAAGCGAGGCTCCACCTTGCCGTTGACGCGGATGGCGCGGATCAGGCTGCGCGTATCCGCCGCCACAATCGGTGATTCGCCCGCCGAATACACTTCGGTCAACAGCAAGGCATCCACGGTCGACAGTACTTTTACAAAATCTTCAAAACAGTCGCGGGTGCGGGTATAACGGTGCGGCTGGAAGGCCAGCACCAGACGGCGACCCGGGAAGGCGCCGCGCGCGGCTGCAATCACCGCCTGCATTTCAATCGGGTGATGCCCGTAGTCATCCACCAGCGTGAAGTGTCCACCGGCATGCTCGCCTTGACTGATCGGGATTTCACCATAACGCTCAAAGCGACGGCCCACCCCGCGGAACTCAGCCAGCGCCTTGAGGATGGCGGCATCCGGTACATTCAACTCAGTAGCAATCGCAATTGCCGCCAGCGCATTCAGCACATAGTGGTGGCCGGGCAGGTTCAAAGTCACTTCATTACGCACGGTCACGCCGTTTTTGCGCACCAGGGTGAAATGCATCTTGCCGTTGTCGGCAAAAATATTTTCCGCGCGAATCACGGCCTCTTCGTGCGTGCCATAGGTGGTCACCGGCCGGGTGACGCGCGGCAGGATTTCACGCACATTGGCGTCATCGATGCACAACACAGCCATGCCCCAGAAAGGAATCTGCTGCAAGAACTCGACAAACGCGGTTTTGAGTTTGTCAAAACTGTGCTCGTAAGTGTCCATGTGGTCCTGGTCGATATTGGTCACCACTGCCATGATCGGGGTCAGGTGCAAGAACGACGCATCAGACTCATCCGCCTCTACCACGATCAATTCACCGGTACCCAAGCGCGCATTGGCGCTGGCCGCTTCAAGCTTGCCGCCAATCACAAAGGTCGGGTCCATGTCGGCCTCTGCCAGAATGCTGGCAATCAGGCTGGTAGTGGTGGTTTTGCCATGCGTGCCTGCCACGGCGATGCCTTGCTTGAAGCGCATGAGTTCGGCCAGCATGACCGCACGCGGAATCACGGGCACTTTGCGCGCACGCGCGGCGATGATTTCCGGGTTTTCTTCATTGATCGCACTGGATACCACCACCACATCTGCATTGCCAAGATGCTCGGTGGCATGGCCCTGAAACACGGTGGCGCCAAACCCTTGCAAGCGTCTGGTGGTGGCATTGCTGGCCAGGTCTGACCCGCTGACTTCAAAGCCCAGGTTCAGCAGCACTTCGGCAATGCCGCTCATGCCCGAGCCGCCGATGCCGATAAAATGAATTTTTTTGACTTTATGTTTCATAGTGCTTTAAGTTTTCCGTTGTTCTCGGCCAGTTGCTGGCAAATCGCTGCCACCTGGCGCGTGGCCTGTGGCCTGGCCAATGCGCGCGCTTTTTGCGCCATCGCCAGGCAAGTGGCTCTATCCAGTGTTTGCAACAAGGCGGCCAATGAGCCAATGTCCAGGTCACGCTGTTGAATCAGCTGCGCCGCGCCTGCTTGTGCCAAATACGCGGCATTGGTGGTCTGGTGATCATCCACCGCAAACGGGAAGGGCACCAGAATGCTGGCAGCGCCCACATTGGCCAACTCCGCCACGGTCAGGGCTCCAGCCCGGCAAATCACCAGATCTGCCCAGGCATACACTTCTGCCATGTCATGAATAAAGGCGCGGCAATCAGCCGCCACACCTGCCTCGGCATAGGCTTTTTTCAAAGCCTCAATCTGTTTTTCACCAGACTGATGAATGATCTGTGGCCGCGCATTGGTCGGCAACTGCGCAAAAGCCTGTGGCAACAAGGTGTTCAATGCCACCGCGCCCAAACTGCCGCCAACCACCAGGACCCGCAACACGCCGTGATGCTCGGCAAAACGCTGTTCGGGTGTAGGCAAGGTGGTAATGCCTTCACGTACCGGATTACCGACCATTTCCCCTTTAGGTCCCAACGCATTGGGGAAGCCGGTCAATACCCGATTTGCCAGCTTGGCCAGCACTTTATTGGTCAACCCCGCCACCGAGTTTTGCTCATGAATCACCAGCGGTACGCCAGCCAGCTTGGCCATGACGCCGCCTGGAAACGCGGCAAAGCCGCCCATGCCCAGGACCACATGTGGTTGATACTGCTTGATCGCCGCCCGTGCCTGTGAAAATGCACGCGCCAGTTTGACTGGCAATGTCACCCAGCCCATGAGGCCTTTACCGCGCACGCCTTGCATGGTCATCATGGCTTTTTCATAGGGTTTATCTGCAATCAGGCGGTTTTCCATACCCCCCTCGGTGGCCAGCCAGACAATTTGCCAACCTTGTGCATGCAAGGCATCGGCCACGGCCATCGCAGGATACACATGGCCGCCAGTGCCGCCCGCCATCACCAGTAATGTGTATGCACGGGTCATGACTGCAAGCCTTTCTGCAGACGCCTGTTCTCGAAATCAATGCGCAGCAGCACCGACAAAGCGATGCAATTTGCCAAAATGCCGCTACCACCGTAAGACAAAAGTGGCAAAGTCAGGCCTTTGGTGGGCAACAGGCCCATGTTCACGCCCATATTGATAAAACCCTGCACGCCCATCCAGACGCCGATGCCTTGTGCCAGCAAGGCCGAGTAATAACGCTCATTGGCAACGGTTTCTTTGGCAATGCTAAAGGCGCGGATCACCAGCCAAGCAAACAGCAAGACCACGACCAGCACACCCACATAGCCCAGCTCTTCCGCCACCACGGCCAGTAAAAAGTCAGTATGTGCCTCTGGCAGGTAGAGCAGTTTTTCCACACTGCCGCCCAGACCCACGCCCCAAAACTCACCGCGACCAAACGCGATCAGGGCATGCGATAACTGATAACCGGTATCAAATGGATCATCAAACGGATTCAAAAAGCCTTTCATGCGCTCCAGACGATAGGGTTCCATCACCACCAGACCAATCACTGCCAATGGCAAGGCGCCCAGCATGGCCAGAAACACCTTGAGATTGACGCCCCCCAGCCACATGATGGAAAACGCAATCGAGGCCGTGACAGCAAACGCGCCAAAATCGGGCTCTTTCAACAGCAGCACGCCGACAAACACCATCACACCCAGCATGGGTAAAAAGCCTTTTTTAAAGCTGTGCATGCTGCTGGCCTTGCGCACGGCATAGTCGGAGGCATACATCGCAATAAACAGCTTCATGAGTTCTGAAGGCTGCAGATTCATGATCAACAGGGAAATCCAGCGGCGACTACCATTGACCACTTTGCCGATGCCGGGGATCAACACCAGAATCAGCAACACAATGCCGGCAATAAACAGGTAGGGCGACATCTTTTGCCACCAGGCCATGGGCACTTGAAACACCACGATGGCCGCCCCCAAGCCGACAGAAATATACAACGCCTGACGCACCAGGAAGTAAGTGCTGTTATGGCCAAACATCTTGCTTGAGTCGGCGTAGGCAATGGAAGCCGAATACACCATGACCATGCCAAACGCCAGCAGTGACAGCACCACCCACACCAGCGACTGATCATAGCTGGGCGAGTTATAGCGCTCACGCGACATCATCAACGGCCCAAGCATGCGGCCTCCATGGCTTTCACAGCCTCGACAAATACCTGTGCGCGGTGTTCGTAATTGCGGAACATATCAAAACTGGCGCAGGCAGGGGACAGCAAGACCGCATCGCCCGCCTCAGCCAGTGTTTTGGCAATATGCACCGCCGCGGTTAGATCAACGGCATCGACCACAGGCAATTGCAAGTGCTGCAAAACCTGTTGAATTTTGGGACCATCACGGCCAATCAACACCACAGCGCGTGCATGGTGCAACACGGCATCACGCAAGGGATTAAAGTCCTGGCCCTTGCCGTCGCCGCCCGCAATCAGCACCACTTTTTGTGGTTTGCCCTGTTTGAGCATGCCGCTGATGGCAGCGCAGGTCGCGCCGACATTGGTGCCTTTGGAGTCATCATAAAAGTCGACATCCTCAATATTGGCCACCCACTCCACGCGGTGTGGCAAGCCGGCAAACGACTGCACGGTATGCAGGATGGAAACTTTGTCTATGCCGATGGCCTGCGCCAGCGCAATGGCAGCCAGGGCATTGGCAATATTATGTTTGCCGCGGATCTGCAGGGTATCGGCTTCAATATAGTGGCGATTACCCGCGCACAGCCAGCCTGCGTCATTGAGGCCGTAATCATTGATGCTAGGGGCCGGGTTAACGCCGAATGAAATCTGCGGCATGGCACCAGCCAAGGCCATGCTGGCAGGATCATCACGATTTACCACGGCAATGCGGGCATGCTGGTAGATGCGGGCCTTGGCCTGCGCATAATCGGCCATGCTGTCGTATCTATCCATATGGTCCTCGGACAGATTGAGCACCGTGGCAACATCAATCTCCAGGCTGTGCGTGGTTTCCAGCTGAAAACTGGACAGCTCCAGCACATAAACATCTGGCGCAGGCATGTGCAGCGTATCCAGCACGGGCAAACCGATATTGCCAGCCACAATAGTATTGAGTCCGGCCTGTTTGCAGATTTCGCCCACCAGCGAAGTCACGGTGGTTTTACCGTTGGAGCCAGTGATGGCAATCACCTTGGCATAAGGCGCACGGAAGCGCGCAAACAGCTCGACATCACCAACCACGGCTTTGCCTTGTGCCATCAGATCGGCCAATACAGGCTCTTTCAGTGCCACACCCGGGCTGGCCACAATCAAATCCATCGCTGCCAGCAAGCTGCTATTGAAAGGTCCCAGATGGTATTCGACCTCGGGAAATTCTTCTTGCAGGCGATCCAGGCCTGACGGATGCGGGCGTGAGTCAAACATCACCACTTCTGCGCCCATACCACGCAGCCAGCGCAACGCCGAGAAGCCGGTATCACCCAGTCCCAGGACAGCAATGCGTTGGTGTTCGAAGTGTTTTTTCATGTGTTTGCCTGACAATGACGTTTTCGTCTTATCTCAATTTCAGGGTGGATAATCCCACCAGCACCAGCATCATGGTAATGATCCAGAAACGCACGACGACCTGTGTCTCTTTCCAGCCCTTTTGTTCGTAGTGGTGATGCAAAGGCGCCATCAAAAAGATGCGTTTGCCGGTACCAGTCATTTTTTTGGTGTATTTGAAATACAGCACTTGCGCGGCCACCGAGAAGGTCTCAATCACGAACACGCCGCCCATGATGAACAGTACGATTTCCTGACGCACAATCACGGCGACCACGCCCAGGGCCGCGCCCAGCGCCAATGCGCCGACATCGCCCATGAACACTTCAGCCGGATAAGCGTTAAACCACAAAAAGCCCAAGCCCGCACCAGCCATTGCCGCGCAGAACACCATCAACTCGCTGGCGCCAGCCACATAGGGAATCCCCAGGTATTTTGAAAACACGGCATGCCCGGCGACATACGAGAAAATCGCCAGCGCACTACCCACCATCACAGTAGGCAAGGTCGCCAGACCATCGAGACCATCGGTCAGGTTGACGGCATTGCTGCTACCGACAATCACCAGGTAGGTCAGCACAATAAAACCGGCGGCACTCAGCGGAAACACCAGGTGCTTGAAGAAAGGCACAATCAGTGTGGTTTCTACAGGGGTGCTGGAGGTCGCGTACAGAAAGCCTGCCACGCCAAAACCGATCAGGCTTTGCCAGAAATATTTTTCTTTGGCAGACAGGCCCTTGGGATTTTTAAAGACCACTTTGCGGTAGTCATCGACCCAGCCAACCGCACCAAAACCCAAGGTAGTGATCAACACCACCCAGATAAAGCGGTTATGCAAATTGCCCCAGAGCAAGGTAGACACGGCGATGGCGACCAGAATCAATGCGCCGCCCATGGTCGGGGTGCCGGCTTTGACCAGATGAGTTTGTGGACCATCATCACGCACCGCCTGACCGACTTTGTATTCGGTCAGCTTGCGTATCATGGCCGGGCCGACCAGGAATGAAATCGCCAAGGCCGTCAGTGTCGCCAGCACGGCCCTGAAGGTGATGTAGTTGAATACATGAAAACCATGCACATCCGAAGCCAGCCATTTTGTTAGTTCTAGTAACATACTCTTCCTATTTCCCCACCTGTTCAGTGGCTTGCGCCTCAACCAACGCCTGTACCACGCGCTCCATTTGCATGAAGCGTGACCCTTTGACCAATACGATGTCTTGCGCAGTCACCGCCTGATTTAAGGCCTCGACCAGGATGGGCAATGACTCAAAATGTTGTGCCTGCGACCCAAACGCCTGCGCAGCGGCTTTAGTCAGGGTACCCAGTGCATAAAACTGACGAATACCCCGGTCTTTGGCATAGTGGCCAATCTGTGCGTGCATGGCCTCAGCATCCGCGCCGAGTTCGCCCATGTCGCCCATCACAAACACGGTATTCGCGCCCAGGCTGCTGAGCACATCGAGCGCCGCCTTCATCGAATCCGGATTCGCGTTATAAGTGTCATCAATCAGGCGCGCACCACAGGCCGCGGTTTTTTGTTGCAACCGGCCCTTGACGCCTGCAAACCGGGCCAAGCCTTGCGCCACTTCGGTCAGACTGACACCCGCGGCCAGACAGCTCGCAGCAGCGGCAAGTGCGTTCATCACGTTGTGAGCACCTGGCACGGCCAGCGTGACCTCGACAGACTCATCTTGAAAGCTAAGCTTGAACTGACTGTCACCATCCAGCATTTCACCGTGCACATCGGCGGCCTGCTGCATGCCAAAGCTCAACACCCGGCGCGCAGGATTCAAGCCGCGCCAGTAATCGGCAAAGTCGCTATCGGCATTGATCACGGCGACCCCGTCCGCAGCCAATCCGGCAAAAATTTCGCCCTTGGCCTTGGCAATGTTTTCCCGAGACCCCAGTTCACCAATGTGCGCAGTGCCCGCATTATTGATGACCGCCACATTTGGCCGCGCCAGACGCGTCAGGTAATCAATCTCACCGAGATGATTCATGCCCATCTCGATCACGGCGCACCGGTGCGTTGCGCGCAAACGCAACAGGGTCAGCGGCATGCCGATATCGTTATTAAAGTTACCGGCGGTGGCCAACACCAGATCGGTGCCGCCGACATGCCCTTGCATAATCTCGGCAATCATTTCTTTGGTGGTGGTTTTGCCGTTACTGCCAGTGACCGCAATCAGTGGCAATGCCAATTGCTGGCGCCACCAGCTGGCCAGCTGGCCTAACGCCAGGCGGGTGTCTTTCACCAGCACGGCAGGCAAATCGGTCTCTACGGGCTTGCTGATCAGCGCTGCCACCGCGCCTTGCGCAGCCACTTGCGGCAAAAAGTCATGGCCGTCAAATTTCTCACCCGGCAAGGCCACAAACAATTGCCCGGGTAGTACGCGGCGACTGTCAGTATCTACCGAAGTCACTGTGACGTCGTTGCCCAGCAAAGTGCCTTGCAATACCTCGGCGATGGTTTTCAGCGCAATCATGCGTTCACCTTTTTCTTCAATGCGCTTTGCACCCACTCCGCATCACTGAACGGATAGCGGATGCCCTGGATTTCCTGATAGTCTTCATGCCCCTTGCCAGCCACCAACACAACGTCGCCTTTACCCGCCTGGCTGACCGCCAATGCAATCGCCTTGGCACGGTCAGTCTCGACCGCAGCTTCACGGCGCATACCCTCGGCAATCGCCGCAATAATGGCGTAGGGATTCTCACTGCGCGGATTGTCATTGGTCATCAACACCAGATCGGCCAATTCATCAGCAATGCGCCCCATTTCACTGCGCTTGCCACTATCACGGTCACCACCACAGCCAAATACACAAGTCAGCTTGCCGCGGGTTTGCATGCGCAAGGTATGCAGCGCTTTCTCCAGCGCGTCCGGCGTATGGGCATAATCCACCACCACCAGCGGCAGGTCGCCACCACCAAACATCTGCATGCGGCCAGCCACCGGCACCAGCCCCGACACAGCCTGCAAGGCGGCAGGCAAGGCTACCTGGTTGGCCAGCAGGCTGCCCAGTACCGCCAATGCGTTATACACATTGAATTGGCCCAGCGCGTGCAATTGCACTTCGCCAATGCCATGCGGTGTACGCACCTTGATTTCAAAACCGGTGGCATGCATGGTCACGGCCGTGGCACAAATATCTGCTTCAGGTTGCAAACCATAACTGATCACGGTTTTGCCCTGCTTGCGCAGTTCGGCAATCAAGCTGGCACCAAAGGCATCATCCAGATTGATGACCGCGGCTGACAGGCTCTGCCAGTCAAACAATTTGCGTTTTGCAGCCTGATAAGCCTCCATGGTCAGGTGGTAATCCAGATGATCACGCGTCAGGTTGGTGAACACAGCCACATCAAAGGCCACCCCATTCACACGCCCCTGATCCAGGCCATGCGAAGACACTTCCATCGCCACCATCTGCACCTGGTCCAGCACAAAGTTGGCCAGCATGTTTTGCAACTCTACCGGGCCCGGTGTGGTATTTTGCGTGGGCTGCAAGTCTTCGAGCACGCCATTACCCAGTGTGCCAATCACAGCAGACTGCCGCTGCAAAAAGCGGTAAGCCTGCGCCAGCCAATGCGTGACCGTGGTTTTGCCGTTAGTACCGGTGACACCTACACACCACAACTGCTCGGATGGATTTTTGTAAAACTGGCTGGCGATATGGCCCACCTGATATTTCAGCTCGGGAATCGCAATATTGTGGACTTGCCAGTCAGGGTTCCAGTCAAAGCCCTCACTATCCCAGATCACAGTATTCACACCTTTGGCAATGGCATCGGCGATGTAATCGCGGCCATCGCTGTGCTGACCAGGATAAGCGAGGAACAAGCCATGCTTTTCCACCTTGCGGCTATCTGCCGTGATGCCATGGACGGGCGCGGGAATAATGTATTTACTCACATCGCCTCCTTGACTTCAGCCGCATCCGCAGGCGGCGTCACAGGCAGCGCATTGCCGTCTTGCGGGATCACCAGCATGCGCAACACATCATTCATCACCGCGCTAAACACCGGCGCCGCCACACTACCACCGTAGTATTCGCCATTGCTCGGTTCGTCTATCATCACCGCCATAATCAGGCGCGGATTAGAGGCGGGCACCATGCCAACAAACGAACCCACATATTTGTCGTGCTCATAGCCATGGTCACCGAGTTTGTGCGCCGTGCCGGTTTTACCCGCCACGCGGTAACCAGTGACTTGCGCTTTGATCGCGGTGCCGCCAGGCTGCACGACCAGTTCCAGCATGTCCTTGACCGAATTGGCCACTTTGGCTGAAAACACCTGACGCCCAACAGGTGGCTCGGAGAGTTTATTCAGTGTCACCGGCAGCAATTCGCCCTCGTTGGCAAACACGGTATAAGCCCGCGCCAACTGCAACAAGGTCACGCTGATGCCGTGACCGTAAGACATGGTGGCCTGCTCAATCGGACGCCAGGTCTTGTAATCACGCACCTTGCCAGAGGCCTCGCCCGGGAACCCGATTTTGGTCGGAGAGCCAAAGCCGAGTTGCACATAGGTGTTCCACAATTGCTCGCGGTTTAAATCGAGCGCCATTTTGGCCGAACCAACGTTGGAGGACTTCTGGATCACCTGTGACACCGTCAATACCTGATTCGGGTGTGCATCGTGAATGGTGGCGGTCCCAATACGCAAAAAGCCGGGGGCAGTCTGGATTTTGGTATCGGGCTGGTAAGGACCAAACTCCATGGCTGCCGCCGCAGTGACCGGCTTCATGGTCGAGCCCGGTTCAAAAATATTGACGATGGCCGAGTTGCGCAGCTTGCTGGCGACATTGACCGGATTGTTTGGGTTATAGGTCGGGATATTGACCAAGGCCAGCACCTCGCCGGTTTTGGCATCCAGCACCACCGCTGCCGCCGCTTTGGCTTTGTGTTTTTCAACCGCACGCGACAACTCGCGGTGCACCACATATTGCACGGTGCGGTCTATGCTGAGTACCAGATCCTGACCATCATGCGGCAGTTTGACCGCGACCAGATCCTCGACAACATGGCCCTTGCGGTCACGCACGAAGTCTCGCTTGCCCGGTGTGCCAGACAGAACATTGTTGCGGAAGAGCTCCATGCCCTCCACGCCAGTGTCATCCACGCCCGTGAAACCGACGATATGCGCCGCCACTTCTGCCGCAGGGTAGAAGCGTTTGTATTCTTTTTGACTGAATACGCCGGGCACTTTCATCGCCATCACCTGTTTTGCCACATCGGGCGCCACTCTCCGTTTGATATACACAAATTCTTTTTTCTTTTTCTGCAACTTCTGTTGCAGCTCTTTGGGCGGCATCTCTAGCAATTTCGCCATTTGCTTAAGCTGCGCCGCCGTAAACTGTACGTCGGTCGGGTTAGCCCATACCGACTCCACTGGCAAGCTGATCGCCAATGGCTTGAAGTTACGGTCATAAATCTTGCCGCGATGTGGCATCAACACCACTTTGCGCCGCGAAAACGCCTCACCCTTTTTAATCAGGTAATCCTTGTGCAAGGTTTGCAGGTAAAACCCGCGCCCCAGCAACAGGACAAAACTCAATAGCAGCAAGACCAGCAGCGTTCTTCTGCGCCAGGCCGGCAGCTTGACCAGCTTGTGTTGGCTTTCCTTAAGCAACATGACTCTTGATCCTCGTCACGCCTGCTCAGGGCGCCGCTGGCGCATCCAGCAGAATGACCTGCGTTTGCTGCATGCTCGGGCTGTGCATATGCAAACGGGTGGTCGCAAACTCTTCCAGGCGCGAATGCATGGCCCAGGTGCTCTGCTCAATTTGCAACTGGTCATACTCGGTCATGTACTGTTTGGTCAGCATTTCTTGCCGGTCCAGCTCAAAATACAGTTTGCGCGCCTTGTATTGGGCCGTGACCACACCCAGCGCCATCGCAATCGTCAATGCAAACAAAATCAAATTGAGCCGGATCACTGGTCTAAGCCTTGTTCAAACGATGGCATCATTTAACTACTGCACCGTGGTGCGTTCAGCCACGCGCAAAACCGCGCTGCGTGAACGTACATTTGCTGCCACTTCAGCCTTGCTTGGCTTGATCGCCTTGCCCACGGGCATCATGCGCGGCTGTGGCAAGTCTTTGGCGCGTACAGGCAAGCCTGCGGGCAGGTTGTCGCGATCGGCTTCCGACTGAATAAAGCGTTTGACGATGCGATCTTCCAGCGAATGGAAGCTGATCACCGCCAGACGGCCTTGCGGGCGCAACAAACGTAAGCAATCCGGCAACACTAGCGAGAGTTCCTCAAGCTCTTGATTGACGAAAATCCGTAAAGCCTGAAATGTGCGCGTTGCAGGGTTCTGGCCCGGCTCATTCTTGGGGATGGCGCCTGCCACGATCTTGGCAAGTTGTCCTGTAGTGGTGATGGCATGCCCATCTTCGCGCTCTTTAACAAGCGCCCTTGCAACCTGCTTAGCAAACCGTTCTTCACCATAATCTTTAATCACCTCCACCAATTGTTTTTCTGGCATTTCAGCCAGCCACTGCGCCGCAGTCTTGCCGCGGCTTTGATCCATACGCATATCCAGCGGCCCGTCAAAACGGAAACTGAAACCACGCTCACCCTCATCAATCTGTGGCGACGAAATCCCCAGATCGAGCAAAATGCCATCCACTGCCTGCACACCCAATGACTCAAGCACCTCCGCCATGGAGGAAAAATGTGCATGCACCATGCTAAAACGCGCATCGGCAATCGCCTGCCCATGCGCAACAGCCGCCAGATCACGGTCCAGCGCGATCAAACGGCCTTCACTACCCAGCTGGGAAAGAATGCGGCGACTATGTCCGCCACGGCCAAACGTCCCGTCCACATACACGCCATCCGCCCGCACATTCAAGGCATCCACCGCCTCATGCAACAACACGGTGATATGACTGGCGGCGGCTGGTGACACTGACGTTTCCGTCAAGGACGCGGGCGCTGACTTCGCGCCCCGCGTCATAGCGAGAATCCTTCGAGTTCTTGTGGAATCTGTAATTGATCCGCCGCCATCAGGCTTTCCAGCTGCTGATCCCATGCGGCCAGATCCCACAATTCAAAATGACTACCCTGCCCGACCATCATCACCTCCTTGTCGAGCTTGGCAAATTTGCGCAGTACAGCATTCACCAGCAAGCGGCCCGCAGAATCCAGATGCATCACATCTGCCTGACCGACGATCATGCGCTGAATACCACTGGTTTGAGGATTAAAACTGGACAAACTGGTCAGCTTGGTCTCAATCGGCTCCCAAGCTGCTTTTGGATACAAAATCAGGCAACGGTGAGGATGCGCAGTCAGCACAACCTCCCCCTGCCCACCGGCCGTCAGGGCGTCACGATGCTTGGCCGGCACACTTAGCCGCCCCTTCGCATCCAAACTCAACTGTACCGCCCCGCGAAACATCAATTTTGATCCTTAACCCTATTTCTTGTTGAAAAAAGGAATAATTTCCCACAATTCAACACAAAATCACCCTTTTGCACACTATAGATAAAAAAAAAGTGCTTGGCAAGCACTTTGGGTGAAAAAATCTCTTTTAAAGACAATGACTTAGAGCATTTTAACAAAGCAATTCAAATCAACGCATTGGCGCAATTAATACATAAAGTTGTTTAATAAGGATAGCTATCCCATTGAAATTATTGAATAATTAAAAAACAGTATTTTCGGGTGATTTTTTAGGCAAAAAACAGGTCTAGGCAAGCATGCCCGCCATTCCACATACACTCTTTTGATGAAACTTTCCCCACGCTTAAACTTCCTGATTTTAGGGACAGCGATTTTGCTGGCCATGCAATGGCATACCTGGTGGTTTTACCTGAACCCGCCACTAGATTTTAGCCATGGGCAGGTGGTGCTCTACGCCACCGACTGGTGCCCCTATTGCGAAAAAACGCGCGCACTGCTGGCAACGAAAGGCATTCCCTATAAAGAAATGAATATCGAAACCTCAGAAGAAGCGCGCAGCCAATACCAGCGGCTGGCGGCAAACGGCGTCCCCGTCTTATTAGTGGCAGGAGAGGTGGTGCGCGGCTACCACCAGCAGAGAATGGAAGCCGTATTGGATGCCTGGCAACGGGAACACAAACCAGCGGCTCTAACCAAATAATACGACTGACGCTAAACCATTAACAATGCCTGACATGCGCTTATTTAGCCTAAGGCCCCCTCAAACAGACCACTCAACAATGATTACCGCTATAAACATATAGGAAAACTTCCTTAAAAAAGATATGCTTTTGCAAAATTGGCCCATGCATCCCTGTTTAATCGCCCAATCAAATACGTTGTAAAAGCGGTATAACTGGCGGGTCCGAATACATAGTTAAAAAGTTAACTTATCAATTAGACCCTAGCCAAAATTAGACCCCAGTCATGCCACCGATGATATTCCGCACAATTCGTTTACTCACACTCCTTTTAATGGCAATGAGCCTGCCAGTGAGGGCGACCAATGGCATTCTGCTCATTGGTTACGGCGCTGAATCCACCCTGATGGGCGGGGCGGATACCGCTGTGGCACGGGATACCAGCGCACTAAATACCAACCCGGCCGGGTTGGTGCAAATCAAGAGCAAGCAGTTCGATGCTTACGGCTCACTGCTGCGCACCACCCATCTCGAACAGGTTGACGCGCGCAATGACCAGCACGCAGATAATCGTTACACCTTATTGGCTGGTGGCGGATATGCACAAGCACTGGAGGATCTACCCTGTACCGCGGGCATCGGCTTTTTTACCCAAGGCGGGGCCGGGGCGGTGTTTAAGCATATCAACACGCCGTTTGGCACCAATGACGAAATGTACTCTTTGTTTGGTATCGCCAAAATCACGCCGGGCATGGCTTGCCAGGTGAATGACCGTTTATCCGTCGGCGCCGTACTGAGCATCAATTACGCCAGCATCAAGCAAGGTTTTTTTTACAACACTTCTGTCCCGAACAACGTATTTTCAGGGTTTAAAAACAAAGGTGCAGATACGATACGCCCAGGCTTTAAGGTAGGCGTGCAATATCGACTGGATGAGCAATGGACACTGGGCTTTAGCTACACCGAAAAAACAGAATTGCCACTGACTGGCGGGACATCATTGGTGAATAATGGCGCATCCGGGGTGGTCCGTTATCGTGACTTGAGCATTAAGGGGTTTGCTCTGCCGCGCGAGGTAGCGATTGGTGCTGCATTCAAACCGGATGACCGTTGGCTGCTCTCCGCCAAAATCAACTGGATACAATGGAGCGATGCCATTAAGGATGTCACCACCACCTGGCAAGATCCTGACAATCCATCAGCAGCGAGTCAACTGAGAACGGTCAACCCGCAGAACTGGCATGATCAACTGGTCTACGCGCTGGGCGCGGCCTATCGCTACGACGACAAAACGACGCTATATGCAGGTTACAACTATGGTAAAAATCCGGTACCCAGGCAAAATTCCAGCGCGCTGCTGGCGGCGACCCTAGAACAACACATCACGCTGGGCATGGCTCGCAAGCTTGATTCCAACTGGAAAATCACCAGTGGTATCGAATGGTTGCTGCCCAAAGACGTGACTTACAATAGCAATGTGTTCGGACAAAATACCGAAGCGAATAACGGCGGTTTTTTCCTGCACATGATGCTGAGCAAACAGTGGTAAACAGACACAGGTTAAGCTGAGTTCAGCTTAACCTGCCAGATGACGTTCACTGGACAATGGCGCTAGCCCTTAATGTCCCTGACCGCTTTTAAGAAGGTCAGTGTTAAATCCAAATACCTTGCCCGCCCAGAGAAATATGACCCAGGCGAGCACCCCAAACGGCAAATACCCGGCAAAGCCCAGTAGCGGCATTTCGACATAAATATGTATCACATTCACGTAAGGGATATCGTATACCCAATAATTAGGGTTGGTGACTGGCAATACGGGATGCGCGCTACCATAGTTCCACACTTCCCAGAACAAGCCGTTAATGATGGCACTCAGCGCCATCAACAGTACTGGACTCCAATTGCCTTTTGCGACATCGGTAAATGGCGTCCAGATGCCACGCATTATCAATATGGCGCTAATGCCGATTAAAGGCGCAATCCACATGGCCCAAAATAATGGATATGGCCAGAACGGCACGGCAGCCAACAAGACAAAGCTCAGGTATAACATCGGCTTGGCCGGCAGTGAGAGCGCTGGACCTTGTGCATAGCGTGCGACAAATTTTGGAAACGCATTGAGCAAGGTATACCACTCAAAAATCGCCGGCCACACAGTGGTATACGCAAACAGAAAAATCCATACGATCTTGGCATGGCTTAATGCAGGAATATCATCTGTATTGGGGTAGTACCAGTTACCCAAGGCAAAATAATCAAAATACTCAAAGAAATACCAGCCGCCTAGCGAGACAGCCGCACTGATCAGAAATGTCTTGGGGCGGCTGGCAAACAGCGAGTAGCCGCCCGCATAGCGGAATGTCAGGCCATCGAGCACAAAGATAAATCCCCACCACATGGGGGTAAACGCGTAATACACCAGATCACCAAACGGGGTCGTACGCGCCCACATCAACCACCAGAAAAACAGCGTGACCACCATCCCGGCCCAAAACCACCAAGGCAAGGCGCGCAGAACAGGCTGCGGAGAAGGGGTGACCGGCTTAAAGCCGAACCATTGCGGGAAGATTAAAAAAATCGCAACCGCAGCTTCGAGCAGTGCAATGACAACAAACACGATCAAATTAAAGCCAGGCGGGTCTTCAACAAACTGCGGCGGAAAAATACCGAAACCAGGTGGAAGATGCGTAGATGGATAAGCAAACCAGGATGAGATCAATGGGATGAGTATCATCGCCAAAATGGTCATCACCAGCGCAGAACGTGTTGTTGCAGTTGCAAACATAAACTCCCCCTTGATTAATGAACGATGAATTGCCCCAATGCTGCGCACTGATGAACATGGCATCCTCAGCGCAACTTATCTTGCCGTGTTACGGCTCTTGTTTTGTTATTGTATCTTGCGCACACGCTTATTTTCATACATGCGCATATCTGCCAAACGCATAAACTCAGAGATATTATCAACCTCATAATAATAGGCGGACCCTGCGCTGGCCCCGGAAAACTCAAATCCCTCACGGCGCATATTTTCAACCGCCTCTTGCAGCGCCCGCTCTACAACGACCACCTCACCTTTGTGGCTTAATACGGCAAACTCGTCCCCGCCCAATCGATACAAAATGAGCGTACTGCCTAAATAATGCTGATATTTTTTTGCAAAACAGATAAGCAATTCGTCCCCACGTGCATGGCCGTAATGATCGTTATAAAACTTGAGTCCATCCAGATCAATAAAGGTCAGGCTACTCTGCATGGGCAACCGATCCAGCGCTTTTACAAACGCATAGCGATTAGGCAAGCTGGTTAAAGCATCCGAATTGGCCACTTTTTCCGTCATACCTAGCGCCTCTAATGCCTCTTCTTTTTCTTGGTGCAATTGGGCAAATTGAAAGGAAAGCACCAATGCCAGCAATACCACCTCAATGGCCACACTCACCAAGCCCAGATGTTCGATATACAAATCAAACTGTTGATGCATTTTGCTGAGGCTGATCGTAATAATGCCCGACACAAAAAACAGGCTAATCGCGATTAAATAGCGTTTGGCAGTGGCATTTTTACGCTGGCTTTGCCTGATGGCCGTAGCCAGTCCATAACATAAAAACAGCCCAACTTCATAGCGGCAAAACTCCAATGCCCAATTGGGGAAAGCAATGGCCAACAACAAAAACAAGACCATCACCACCAAAATCACCCGCCCCGCCGCATAGAGTCGCTTGTGTTGATACGGGTTGATTTCCAGCAAATGCATCACAAACAGGATGTACGCAATACTGGAAAACAGGATAGGCATCGAAGCCCAATAGATGGAGTGAAGATTAAACAGGTCGGAAAGGACCAGCAGGGCGGCACTGTTAAAAAGAAAATTACCCGCAATAAAAATGGCATACATGGCTTCCACTTTACGATTACGGCTGGTCGCCAGTACCGTATAGTAGATGCCCAACCCCCAAAAGACCCCCAAACCAAACAGCGTCAGCGCATTTCCACGCTTGATGGCATGCATGTAACTGGCCTCATCATCTAAATAAGGCTCGGGAATCGCCAAATAATTGGTAGAAATCAATTGCGTGGCCAAGACATATTTTCCTGGTGCCAGATTGACACTGCGGCCATGCCTCAAGAAAAAGGGATTCTCAATTCGACGGCCAATCCCCCCTTCCAGCTTCGCCACCTCATGCCCTCGCTCGTCATACACCTGATGCTGGAAATACTCTATGGTACTGGTATTTTTGAAATCAACCACATACGCGTTGTTTGTCTTGATTTCAAACGAAGCAATATAAAGATAATGCCCGCCTCTCGGACTCACCGTCGCAACAGGCGCGTACTTTTGACGCAGTGGATCAGAGAGAAACTGCTGGGGACTTTGCCCGCCTTTATAGGCATGGACTAGCGACCAGACACCCTCTATCGATTGAGGAGAGGCCTGCACCAAGCCAATGGACAGCACAGCGATGATGATCGCTATGATCCCCCTGCCCAAGCTACTCAACATCCCCATCATCCATCACCGTTTTTATTTATTAATACGCAAACTATACAAGAAAGTCTCGCGATCGCACAGCTTCAAAGGCGTTCGGCTACGCCGCTCTTAACACCTCTTTTCGAAACGCCAGATTGATCGAAAATCAATCACCGCAACAGTGACAGACCGCGAACATCCTCCCGTAGAACTGAAAGGAATATCAACCCGTTGCAGAGACTCTACTATATTGTTGATTTAAGCGCCTTAATCTGCGTCAGGAAGAGCCCCGTCGATGGCCCCGCATGCTTTAACAGCCCCCGGCACATGACAAATTGAGGGAGGGATGGGTGAGGTGGCCTGATATCCAGCCAGGGAAGCGACCACTTGGAAAGTGGTCGTGTAATAAAAAGTAAAGCCAACCGGTAAGCCGGGTTCTGTAACTACTTGCGTAGCTGACAGTCATTCCTCTAGGCGTGCAATTACTTACACGCTCAAGCTATCTACCCGCTGGCAGCGCGAGCCACGCCTTATTACTTGCGTAAAATGCCAGCCTATTTGATATTGCTGCAGATGGAGGTTACCGCGTTTCACATCCACCTCACTAAAGAGGCTTACTCGTCTCTGTGGCCCTATTCCTCGCCTTATACTGTTGTCAGCTTTCAGCGTACGGCCGTTAGCCGTCATCCCGCTCTGTGCAGCCCGGACTTTCCTCCCCCTGTTTGCACAGGCGGCGACTGTCTGGTTGGCTTCAACGCTATTTTACCATGCCTGAACGAACACCCTATAATGTGCGGAATTATCCTGGACTTGAATGCTCATGACCTCAACAGAAAAACCCGGCCAACTGGACCCGACCTGGCAAGCCGTGCTTGGCGCAGAATTCGAACAGCCTTATATGCACTCGCTCAAGGCTTTTTTGCAACAGGAAAAAGCGGCCGGTAAAACCATTTTCCCGCCAGGCCCCCTGATTTTTAATGCCTTTAATCACACGCCCTTCGATAAAGTACGCGTGGTGATTATCGGCCAGGACCCATACCATGGGCCGGGGCAAGCCCATGGCCTAAGCTTCTCCGTGCCTGCAGGCGTGGCACCCCCACCTTCACTCATGAATATTTTTAAAGAGATTGAAGCCGATCTTGGGGTGCGCATGAGTGGGAGTGGCGACCTGACACCTTGGGCCGATCAAGGGGTGCTGTTACTGAATGCCACCCTGACGGTGCAAATGGCCAATGCCGGTTCGCACCAGAACCGTGGCTGGGAGCAGTTTACTGATGCGGCGATTGCTGCATTGAATGCACAGCGGACAGGCCTGGTGTTTGTGCTGTGGGGCAGCTACGCACAAAAGAAAGGGGCCATGATAGACCCCAATAAACATCTGGTTTTAAAATCGGTGCACCCTTCACCACTCTCGGCGCACCGTGGTTTTTTTGGCAATCACCAGTTTTCCAAAATCAATGCCTATCTGGCTGCACAGGGCCAAGCGCCGATCAACTGGCAACTTTAAACCAGCTTCCATGCCACAGTCTGCCCGGCGCGCAAGGGCACCAGCGCATCATCCGCAAAAGGAATGCTCTCAGGCACCAGCCAGCTTTGTTTGTGCAAGGTCACCTGAGTAGTATTGCGTGGCAGATGGTAAAAATCCGGGCCATAAAAGCTGGCAAAACCTTCGAGCTTATCCAGCGCGCCTGCTTCTTCAAAGGCTTCGGCGTATAGCTCAATCGCCGCATGCGCGGTATACATGCCTGCGCAGCCACAGCTAGCTTCTTTGGCAGATTTTGGATGTGGTGCGCTGTCTGTCCCCAAAAAGAATTTGGGCGAACCGGAGGTCGCGGCTTTGACCAGTGCGGCGCGATGCGTTTCGCGCTTGAGCACCGGCAGGCAGTAATGATGCGGACGGATACCACCAGTAAACATGGCGTTGCGGTTCATCAGCAAATGATGGGCGGTGATGGTGGCGGCCAGATTGGCTGGTCCGGCCGCCACAAACTCGGCGGCGTCTTGCGTGGTGATATGCTCAAACACCACTTTAAGGCCAGGAAAATCCTTGAGCAGCGGTTGCAAATGGCGCTCGATAAATACTTTTTCACGGTCAAACACATCGACATCGCCATCGGTGACTTCACCGTGTATCAGCAAGGGCATGCCCTGCTTTTCCATCTCGGCCAAGGCGGCTGCACATTTTTGCAGGCTGGTCACGCCTGAGTCACTGTTGGTCGTAGCGCCCGCCGGATACAGTTTGACCGCATGCACCACCCCAGATTGACGTGCCGCAGCGATTTCACTGGCAGGCGTATTATCTGTGAGGTAAAGCGTCATCAGGGGCTCGAACACCATGCCCGCTGGCAAGGCTTGTTTAATGCGCTGATAGTAAGCCAGCGCGGCCTCGGCGGTGGTCACAGGTGGCCGCAAGTTAGGCATCACGATGGCGCGTGCAAACTGTTTAGCCGTATCCGGCAAAACTGCTTTCAAGCCTTCGCCATCTCTAAGATGCAAATGCCAGTCATCGGGACGGGTGAGGGTAATTTTGGTTGTCATGCATTCATACCTTTATTCATGAGTATTGGCGGCCTTAAACGCCAGCGCCGCTTCATAGAGTTCATTTTTTTTCTGGCCAGTGATATCAGTTGCCAGTGCCACCGCCTGCTTGAGGGGCAACTCCTGTAACAGGCGTTGCAGTATCCTTAATGTTTCCTCATCCAGACCCTCGGCTTTTTCCTGCACATCAGCATGTAGCAGCAAGACAAACTCGCCACGTTGCTGGTTGGGGTCTGCCTGCAACCAGGCGACCGCTTCGGCCAAGCCACAGGTGTGTATGGTCTCGAAGGTCTTGGTCAGCTCGCGCGCCAGCGTCAGCTGACGGTGACCACCCAGCACAGCGGCCAGGTCAGTGACACACTCCACAATACGGTGCGGTGCCTCATAAAAAACCAGCGTGGTTGGCAGCGTTTTCAATATCTCTAACCGCTTGCGCCGCTGCGAGCCACTGGCGGGCAAAAAACCCTCAAAGTAAAAACCGGGCTGTGCGATGCCTGCGGCCGACAATGCCGTAATGACAGCGCTCACGCCTGGAATCGGCACCACCGCCAATCCTGCCTGCCTCACCGCATGTACTACCAGCGCACCAGGATCACTGACAGCAGGTGTACCGGCATCGGTCACCAGAGCAATCGACTCCCCCGCCTGCAGACGCTTGATCAAGCCTTGTGCCGATTGCTGCTCGTTGTGTTCATGCACCGCCAGTAAAGGCTTGCTGATGCCCAAATGCCTTAACAACCCCACCGTATGCCGGGTATCTTCTGCGGCAATCGCATCCACCAGCTGCAATGTGCTGATTGCGCGCTGCGTCATATCGCCCAGATTGCCGATAGGCGTCGCAACTACATATAATGTGCCTGACTGTGTCATCGCGCTATTTTATGCCATCGCAGGCAATTCGCTAAGTTGTTTCATTGCGTATTCAACAACCCAAATGCAGGCATTATTCTGGTGAGAACCCTATGAAGCTGAATCAAAACAATCAGGGATTGGCTGCGGAACAAGCCGCTGCGCGTTTTCTGCAACAGCAGGGCCTCACTCTGGTGACACAAAATTACAGCTGCCGCTATGGCGAAATTGACCTCATCATGCACGAAAAGAACACGCTGGTGTTTGTAGAAGTGCGCTTGCGCAGCAACCGGGCATTTACCAGTGCGGCCGACAGTATTCACTATCACAAGCAGCAAAAACTGCTACGCGCCGCGCAGTATTACCTGCAAAGCCTTGACCGCCAGCCGCCATGCCGGTTTGATGCCATTCTGTTTGACAACAGCCGCTACCAATCGCCAGAATGGATTCGTAATGCAATCGACACATAAAAAGCGTAGAATTTTATGCTTGAATGCCTGTCACATTAGCTCATCCGTTTGTTTCACCTAAGTCATCACAAGGAATTCTCATGACAAAAAAACTCTCACTGATCGCATTGGTATTATTAACCGTGCAATTGACAGGCTGCTTCCCGGCGGTCGTTGGCGGTGCCGCAGTCGGTGGCTCAATGGCGGCAGACCGTCGCACCTCAGGCATTTATGTTGAAGACGAGAATATTGAACTCAAAACGATGAAGCGCATGTCGCAATATATGGATAAAGCTTCACATATCAATGTGACCAGCTATAACCGCATCGTGTTGCTGACTGGCGAAGTGCCTAACGCCGGACAACAAACCCAGGCTGAAACGCTGACCCGCGAAATCTCAAACGTACGCAGCATACACAATGCCTTAACCATAGGCTTTGCCTCTTCTATCAGTGACCGCACCAATGATGCTTACATCACCACCAAGGTCAAAGCCCGTTTTGTCAGCGAAAATCTGTTTCCGGCCAATGTCGTTAAAGTCGTGACCGAAGCCGGTGTGGTTTACCTGATGGGCATCGTTTCTGAAAAAGAGGCCAATGATGCCGTCGAAATCGCCAGAAGCACCGAAGGCGTGAGCAAGGTGGTCAAAGTTTTCGAATATACCAACTAAGGATAGGCGGCATCAGTCGCGATGCGCAAACATTGCAGTCCTTCTGTGAGGTTTTTATGCATCCCAGTGCTCGTACTGATAACGCTTACCCCTGACTATTAATTTGTATTTTTTAAGGAATCCGCATGGAAACTCAGGAAATTATTATTCAAGGCATCACACTGGCGGGGAAACCTTTCCGCCCGAGCGACTGGGTAGACCGTATGTGCAGCACCTATGCCAGCTTTGGCGTTGACAAGAAGCTGCGCTACTCGCCCTATTTGAAACCCAAACTGGTCAACAATGTACGCAGCCTGTCTGTGGATATGAAGCTTAAAGACGTGAATCCGGCTGGCTTTGAGCAGCTGATGCAGTTTGCAAAAGAGAACCAGTTGAGCGTGATCAACCCAGCCGGCGAAGCAGTCAACATTTAGACTAGGGCTTTACGGGGACATTAAACGCGGATTCCTTGAGTAACTGCTCTAACCAGGCGCGACTCAACGCGCCGCGTTTAACTTGATACAAGCGGCCATCTGGCGCATAAATATAGGTGGTGGGCAAAACTTCAGGCTTGTGAGCCGTCGGCTTTTGCGCCTCACCGAGCACCACCGGATAAGAAATCAGCATATCATCGGCATACTTCTTGACTGAGGCCACAGACTCATACTGGACCGCCACCCCGAGCACCATCACGTTTTGATTAACATGGGCATCATAAAACGTCACCAGTTCAGGCATTTCTTCAAGACAGGGCGGACACCAGGGGGCCCAGTAATTCACCACCAGCCAACGCCCCTTGTAATGGGAAAGCTGATGTTTATGACCAGCCATATCCTGCATCACCCAGTCCTTGGTTGCCTCCTGCGCCTGGGTCTCGCTCATGCTTGATAATAGCCATAGACTCAGCCATCCGATGCGCAACATGTTAAATAACATCAAGCCCTCTTGTTTTTAATGAAGATACGCCGCATTTACAAACAATAATGCAGGGAAAAACTTGATTATGCTTGAAAACTGTTGCTATACTAGCTGCAATCTTTTTAGTAATTTCAGTTTTCAGCAAATTACTCATTCAAAAACAATTGATTCAACTGATTCAAATAACGTTTAGCCTAAACAATATTTAGTCAAACACATTCAGAATTTTTCTGTTGATACCCTGTCTACTATTGACTTACATCCTTCACCAATCTTAAGAGGCAATAATGAGCGACAACATTACCCATTTAAGCGACGCCAGCTTTGAACAAGAAGTATTGCAATCCACGATTCCGGTACTGGTTGATTACTGGGCAGAATGGTGCGGACCTTGCAAGATGATTGCGCCGATTTTGGATGAGATCAGCAAAGAGTATGCGGGTCGCCTGAAAGTTGCCAAGCTCAACATTGATGACAACCAGAACACACCGCCTAAATATGGTATCCGTGGCATTCCTACACTGATGTTATTCAAAAACGGCAATGTTGAAGCCACCAAAGTGGGCGCCTTGTCCAAATCTCAACTCAGCGCGTTCATCGACAGCAACATCTAACTTCTTTACCCGGTTTCAACGTCTGCGAAACCGGGTTTCCTTTTCAATCTCTCAGATGTTTTTCAATCTTGCGAGTTATTCATGCACCTATCCGACCTTAAACACCTTCCTGTGACCGAACTGGTCGAAATGGCGATCGCCAACGACATTGAAAATGCGAGCCGTATGCGCAAGCAGGATCTCATTTTTGCCATCCTTAAAAACAAGGCAAAAAAGGGCGACAGCATTTTTGGTGATGGCACGCTGGAAGTGTTGCCTGACGGATTTGGCTTTTTGCGCTCACCCGATACCTCCTACCTGGCAGGTCCCGACGACATTTACGTCTCCCCTTCACAGATTCGCCGCTTCAACCTGCACACAGGTGATAGCATTCAAGGTGAAATCCGCACGCCTAAAGAAGGCGAACGTTACTTTGCGCTGGTCAAGGTAGACAGCGTCAATGCCGAGGCGCCCGAAAATACCAAACACAAGATTCTGTTTGAGAACCTGACCCCGCTATTCCCGACCATCCCACTGACGCTGGAACGCGATATCCGCGGTGAAGAGAACATCACCAGCCGTGTGATCGACATGATTGCACCTATTGGTAAAGGTCAGCGCGCCTTGCTGGTCGCCAGTCCGAAAAGCGGTAAAACGGTCATGCTGCAAAATATTGCACACGCGATTACGGCTAACCATCCTGACTGTATTCTGATTGTGTTGCTGATCGACGAGCGCCCGGAAGAAGTGACCGAGATGACCCGCTCAGTGCGTGGCGAAGTGGTGGCTTCAACCTTTGACGAACCTGCCACCCGCCACGTACAAGTGGCTGAAATGGTGCTGGAAAAAGCCAAACGCCTGGTTGAGCACAAAAAAGATGTCGTCATTCTGCTCGACTCCATCACGCGTTTGGCGCGTGCGTACAACACGGTGATCCCATCTTCCGGCAAGGTCTTGACTGGTGGTGTGGACGCCAATGCCCTGCAAAAACCCAAGCGCTTCTTTGGTGCAGCACGTAACGTCGAAGAAGGCGGTTCGCTGACCATCATCGCCACGGCGCTGGTTGATACCGGCTCACGCATGGACGATGTGATCTACGAAGAATTCAAGGGCACCGGCAACATGGAAATCCATCTGGATAGACGCATGGCCGAGAAACGTACTTATCCGGCGATCAACGTCAACAAGTCCGGCACCCGCCGCGAAGAACTGTTGCTGGATAAAGATGTGTTGCAGAAAATCTGGGTATTGCGCAAATTGCTCTACCCCATGGACGACCTCGAGGCGATGGAGTTCTTGCTTGATAAAATCAAGGCAACCAAGAGCAACAACGACTTTTTTGACAGTATGCGTCGCGGCTAATGCTGCCAACGATACAAATATTTTTGAGATTGTGCTTGATAAAGCAGACGAATTCATAGATAATCGCGCGTTTACTGCAACTGCTTAAGATTAGAGAGAAAGCATGAAAGCTGATATTCACCCAAATTACCCGGAAATCAACGTCACATGTAGCTGTGGCAACAAATTTAAAACCCGTTCTACTAACGGTAAAGACTTGAACATTGAAGTCTGTTCACAGTGCCACCCGTTCTACACTGGTAAACAGAAGATCGTGGACACCGCTGGTCGCGTTGAGAAATTCCGCCAAAAATACGGCATGTAATTTCGGCGAAGATCGTCCAGAAAGGCAGCATGGCTGCCTTTTTTGTTTTAATCTATAGGCATTAAGCTTGAGCTGAATGATCTGTTCTTGTTAAGGGCGTTTACTTCGCGATCTGTATTCCACCATGCAGTTTTACATTGACCACGACTGGCAAGAAAACATGGCTACCCCGCGCGCCAAGGTCGGTGAGCGGGCAAAAACACATTTGCTGATCCTGCTCTGTGCCATCTGGTTGTGCGTGGGTCTGATAGGGCATTCACCCTGGAAGCCGTTCGAGTCGCAGACGGCCAGTATCGTCCAAAGCCTGTTTGAACATCCGTTCCTGTCCATGCAAAGCTGGACCGAAGGCTACTGGATTGCGCCAGTATCGGCAGGCCACCCTGCCCTGGAAACCCCGCCCTTGTTTTACTGGGTCGCAACTGGTTTTGCGCATCTGCTCTCCCCATTTTTACCTATACATGATGCAGCCCGACTGAGCGTTGGTGTCTGGATGTTGCTGACACTGATCATGATGGGCTTAAGTGGGCGGGAGCTGTGGAACTTTGGTGTTGGCAGACAAACCAATTTCATTTTCATAGGTTGCCTGGGGTTGGTGGTGAGCGCACACACCATGATGCCGGCCGTGGCGGCCTTGAGTGGCATCACCATGGCGTTTTACGCCCTGGCACTCGTCATCCGCAAGCCATTACGTGCTGCAGGCTTGCTAGGGGCAGGCTTGCTGATCTCATTTCTGGCGGGTGGCGTATTGCCTGCACTCACCATTATCGGAACGACGGCTTGCCTGCTGCTATTGCCTGCCATTCGTCAACATCGTGCACAATCCCAGGCCTTACTGGCAGGCGTGCTGCTTGCAGTGCCTGGCATCTGGCTGTGGTGCTCGCTATGCCAGCAATGGGCCCCCGAACTTTGGCAGACCTGGTGGCAATCGCAATGGCAAGTGCAACTCCCGACAAAGCATGCTTACTTTGTCCGCACCCTGGCCTGGTATGCCTGGCCAGCACTCCCTTTTGCCATGTGGGGCGTTTGGCGCTTTCGCCAGAGCGTGCTGAGCACCTACCGCTTTCAATTGGGACTGATCTTTTTTACCGTAGCCTTTGTACTGATCGGCTTTTATAGCGACCGCAGTGAAGTGAATGCCTTGCCCTTGCTAGTCCCGCTGACCGTGCTGGCAGCTGGCAGCATAGAAACGCTCAAACGTGGCGCAGCGGGTGCCTTAAACTGGTTTGGATTGATCTTGTTTGGCCTGTTGATTGCCATTGCCTGGCTGGGTTGGTGGGCCATGCTCAATGGCACCCCCGTCAAACTGTATCAGCGTCTGAGCTACCTGTCAGGCCTGCAAATGATTCCATTCAGCCTGCTCTACGGTGCGATTGCGGTAGCCGTGACGCTGATCTGGTTATCTATTGTCTTGCGTTCCAAACACTCCAACCGATCCAGCGCCACGAACTGGGCCATCGGCATGACCTGTGCCTGGACCGTATTCATGAGTCTCTGGCTCCCCATGATAGAAGCGGCGCGCACCTATCAGCCCCTGTTTGAAGACTTGCGCAAGCATTTGCCCACGCATTACCAATGTATTTATGCGCAAAACATAGGCAGCTCGCAAGAAGAGTTATTGCACTATCATGCCAAGATACGCCTGCAAACCCAGGCGACTGCAAAACCGGCAGACTGTGATTTGTACCTGATTGAAGACCAGCCTGGAAAACGCCACGTGTTGCCCGGGGATGAATGGCGCGTCATTTGGGAGGGGGAGCAGACCCGCCAGAATCGCGAGTCTTTCAGATTATTACAGCGACACCACAAGTAATACAGAAAACGGCGACCAGACCTTCAGGTCACCCTGTTCACTTCAAGACAATTTTACATATTGCTGCACGGCCGCAATCACTTGCGGATGCAAGCCTTGCCCCTGATGCTGCTGCACATGGCTAACCAGGCTGTTGATCATGACCGAATTCCAGAATTTTTTCAGGTGGCTGGCAATTTCACGCTGCGCTTCCTCAGCATCAGGATTTGCCTCAAAAAAATCGCCAATCTGATTAGCCATTTTAATTAACTTTTCGACATCCATCTCTCTACACGCTTTCCAGTGACTATCCGGCTTAGCTTGTTTGGCCAAGCTCACCACTATACACAACACATTGGCCTGCTCTGGCAAAGCCAACCAGTAAAAAACCATATTCCTTGGCCAGGTTGACGGCGAGGGCGGTGGGCGCAGACATGGCCACCAACACCTGACCACCGGCCATCGCCACTTTCTGTACCATTTCGTAACTGGCGCGACTGGTCGTCAGCACCCAATGATCCAGCCAGCATGCAGGCCAGTCGACTTGCTGGCGCAACAAGCAACCGATCAGTTTATCCAGCGCATTATGCCTGCCGACATCTTCCCGCACGCACACAATATTGCCCTGTTTGTCGGCAAGTGCTGTGGCATGCGTTGCGCCTGTCATCTGTTGCAGTGGCTGCTGTGATTGCAAGCCAGCCAGCGCGGTGGCTATCACGGCCGCATCCAGTCTGGTGGGCGCTGATGCCGTCCTGTCAGGATGCTTGAATACTTGTTGCAAACTTTCTGCACCGCATAAGCCACAACCCGTGCGGCCAGTCAGATTACGGCGCTGCGCCTTAAGCAAAACAAATTGTTCTGTGGCTAATTCTATGTGCAGCTCAATGCCTTGTAATTGACCATCGTCATCCTCAATCGCTTTAGCCTCTACACCGTAAATCTGCTTGCGCGCAGTAATAATGCCTTCGGTAAACGAAAAGCCATAGGCAAAATCTTCGAGGTCTGCCGGCGTGGCCATCATCACCACATGCGATATCCCGTTGTACACAAACGCAATCGGGACTTCTTGCGCCAAGGCGTCGGCGACCACTGTCACTTCGCCCTGGCGCCAGCGCGTCACCGCCAGCGTCGTGACTGCCTGCTCAGCAGACTGCACCGGCATTTCCTGATAGGCTGACAGGCGACATTGTGCCTCAGCCTCCTTAATGGCCTCGCTCATCAGGAAACAACCGTCTGCGGATCCATGCCGGACAACTCAATCTGGGTATCGCTGAATGAACGATATTGTTTCTGCCAATCAGACAACTGGTTCACCTTGGACACCTGTACTGCCGTGACCTTGTACTCTGGGCAATTGGTCGCCCAATCCGAGTTGTCGGTGGTAATGACATTGGCACCGGACTCAGGATGGTGGAAGGTGGTATAGACCACGCCAGGTTGTACCCGCTCGGTAATCTTGGCGCGCAACACGGTCTGCCCGGCGCGGCTGGTAATCCCCACCCAATCGCCTTCAACAATCCCGCGATCCTCAGCATCGTGCGGATGAATTTCGATCACATCCTCATGATGCCAAACCACGTTTTGTGTGCGTCGAGTTTGTGCACCCACATTGTATTGCGACAGGATACGGCCGGTGGTCAGGATCAATGGGTATTTCTGGTTGACGCGCTCGGTGGTGGGCACATATTGAGTAACAAAGAACTTGCCCTTGCCACGCACAAACGCATCCACATGCATGGTAGGCGTCCCCTCTGGCGCCTCGTCATTGCAGGGCCACTGGATACTGCCCAACTCGTCCAGTTTCTTGAAGCTGACCCCAGCAAATGTAGGGGTCAAGGCGGCGATTTCATCCATGATCTCGCTGGCATGGGCGTAATGCATGGGGTAACCCAAGGCGGTTGAGAATCTGGCAGTAATCTCCCAATCTTCCATCCCATTCTTGGGGGTCATGACTTTACGCACCGGGGAAATGCGGCGTTCGGCATTGGTAAAGGTCCCGTTTTTCTCAAGGAAGGACGCGCCCGGGAAGAATACATGCGCGAATTTGGCAGTTTCGTTCAGGAACAAGTCCTGCACAATCACACATTCCATATTCTCCAGTGCATGGGTCACGTGTTGTGTGTCAGGGTCTGACTGGGCAATATCCTCACCCACACAATACACTGCTTTAAAACTGCCTTCAGCGGCCAAGTCCAGCATATTGGGAATACGCAGCCCGGGGTCAGCGCTCAGTTTAACGCCCCATGCCTGCTCGAACTGCGCCCGAGTTTCATCATCAGACACATGACGGTAGCCAGGGAACTCATGCGGCATGGATCCCATGTCACAAGAGCCTTGTACATTGTTTTGACCACGCAAGGGATTCACACCCACACCTTCACGCCCGACATTGCCGGTTGCCATCGCCAGGTTGGCTATGCCCATCACCGTGGTCGAACCTTGACTGTGCTCGGTGACCCCTAACCCGTAGTAAATTGCCGCATTGCCGCCGGTGGCATACAAGCGTGCAGCTTCTCTCACCTCGTTGGCAGGCACGCCCAATTCTTTTTCCAATGCTTCTGGAGAGTTTTCAGGCTTGGCAGCAAAATCACGCCAGGCCACATAAGAATCCCATTCGCAGCGCGCTTTAACAAAGTCCTCTTGCACCAACCCTTCAGTCACAATCACATGTGAAATGGCTGAAATCATGGCCACATTGGTCCCAGGCCGCAGCTTGAGATGGTAGTCGGCACGAATATGGGGAGAATTAGCAACCAGGTCGATTTCACGTGGATCGACGATAATCAACTTGGCCCCTTCACGCAGACGGCGTTTCATCATTGAGCCAAACACCGGGTGACCATCGGTAGGGTTGGCCCCCATGACGAAAATCACATCTGATTTCATCACGGAATCGAAGGTCTGTGTACCTGCGGACTCCCCCAGGGTTTGCTTGAGGCCATAGCCAGTCGGGCTGTGGCACACACGGGCACAGGTATCGACGTTATTCACGCCAAACACGGCGCGGATCAGTTTTTGTGTGACATAGACTTCTTCATTGGTGCAACGACTGGAAGTAATTCCGCCCACAGCTTCTTTGCCATAGGTTTGCTGGATACGCTGAATTTCACTGGCGGCATAATTAATTGCCTCATCCCAGCTCACTTTTTGCCAGGGATCATGAATACTCTTGCGTATCATGGGCGTGGTAATGCGATCCGCATGCGTCGCATAGCCCCAGGCAAAGCGGCCTTTGACGCAGCTGTGACCATGGTTGGCGCCGCCTGCTTTGCTCGGCGTCATGCGGACAACCTGCTCACCTTTCATTTCTGCATCAAAACTGCAACCAACGCCGCAATAGGCACAAGTTGTTGTCACTTTGTGCTCAGGCGTGCCTGCCTCAATCACGGTTTTTTCCATCAATGTGGCGGTCGGACAGGCTTGCACACACGCACCACAGGAGACACATTCGGACTCCAGAAAGTCTTTGTTGCCTGCAGAAACCTTGCTGTCAAAGCCGCGACCTTGAATGGTCAAGGCAAAGGTGCCCTGTGTTTCTTCACAAGCCCGCACGCAACGTGAACAGACAATACATTTGGAAGGATCAAAGGTGAAGTAGGGATTGGACTCATCTTTGACTTGGCCCAGATGGTTTTCGCCTTCGTAGCCATAGCGGACTTCGCGCAAACCAACCGCACCTGCCATGTCCTGCAACTCGCAATCCCCATTGGCGCCACAGGTCAGGCAATCCAGCGGATGGTCAGAAATATATAACTCCATGACGCCCCGGCGCACATCCGCCAATTTAGGGGTTTGCGTCTTCACCTTAAGCCCGGGGGCGACTGGCGTCGTGCAAGAGGCCGGATAGCCGCGACGGCCTTCGATCTCGACCAGACAAAGACGGCAGGAACCAAACGGCTCCAGGGAATCGGTAGCACAGAGCTTGGGCACGGTGACGCCGCCCAACTGCGCCGCATGCATGATAGAACTGCCCTCGGGCACAGTAACATCCACCCCATCGATATTGAGGGTCACCATCACTGCGCTGTCTGATTTTGGGGTACCGTAATCCTTGTCTGGGTCATACTTGAGGGATTGCGGCTGCGAAGAGGAATACTTGATATCGTCCATAATAATGTCCTTTGCTGCCTAGGCTGCAGCCTCTTTACCACTTAATCCAAAGTCTTCAGGGAAATGGTTCAATGCGCTCAAGACCGGGTAAGGCGTCATCCCACCCAAGGCGCACAGAGAACCGTTAAGCATGGTGTCAGACAAATCACGCAACAAATGCACTTGCTTGGCGCGATTGTTGCCCAGCATAATCTTGTCCATCACCTCTACGCCACGGGTAGAGCCGATCCGGCATGGCGTACATTTGCCGCAGCTTTCCTCGGCGCAAAACTCAAAGGCGTAGCGTGCCATTTTCGCCATATCGACACTGTCATCAAAAGCAACGATGCCGCCGTGACCGAGTACCGCCCAGATTTTGCCAAACTCTTCATAATCCAGTGGCGTATCAAACTGACTCTCTGGTAAATAGGCCCCTAGCGGGCCGCCGACTTGCACGGCGCGAATCGGCCGCCCAGTCGCTGAACCACCACCATAGTCGTAGAGCAATTCGCGCAAGGTCGCACCAAATGCCAGCTCGACTAGGCCGGTGTGTTTTAAATTGCCCGCCAGCTGGATAGGCAAGGTGCCACGTGAACGCCCCATGCCGTAATCCGCATAGTATTGCGCACCCTTATCCAGAATAATCGGTACGGTAGCCAGCGAGATCACGTTATTGACAATGGTCGGCTTGCCAAACAAGCCTTCAATGGCGGGCAATGGCGGCTTGAAGCGCACCAGCCCTCGCTTGCCTTCCAGGCTTTCGAGTAAAGAAGTCTCTTCGCCACACACATAAGCGCCTGCCGCACGGCGGACCTCCAGGTGAAACGTACGGCCTGAGCCCTGAATATTCTCGCCCAGATACCCGGCAAGATTGGCCTTGCGGATCGCCTCATTCAGTGTTTTCAAGGCATGTGGATATTCACTGCGCAAATAGATATAGCCCTGCGTTGCGCCGACCGCAATGCCGGCGATGGTCATGCCTTCAATCAGCACAAACGGATCGTCTTCCATGATCATGCGGTCAGAATAGGTGCCGGAATCGCCCTCATCCGCATTACAGACGACGTATTTTTGTTCAGCGGGCGCATTGAGCACGGTATTCCACTTGATGCCGGTCGGAAAAGCGGCACCACCCCGGCCACGCAAGCCTGAGTCCGTCACTGCTTTGACTATGTCAGCGCCGGACATGGTCAGCGCATTTTTGAGTCCTTGATAGCCATCATGCGCGAGGTAGTCCTCAAGAGACAAGGGGGCAGTGATCCCCACCCGGGCAAAGGTCAGTCGTTGCTGTTTTTTGAGCCAGGCCAGCTCTTCAGTCAAGCCGAGATATAAGGGATGAGCTTTCGCCTGGTCTGCCAAGGGCTGGGTAAACCCTGCATCAAACAAGCCTGCGATGTCTGCGGGCGACACTGGGCCAAACGCGACGCGCCCTTGCGCACTCTCTACTTCTACCAGAGGTTCCAGCCAGAACAGGCCACGAGAGCCATTACGCACCAGCGTAATGTTCAGGCCACGCGCCTGAGCTTCGTGGATGATTTTTTTCGCGGTACGCTCAGCACCCAAAGACAGTGCTGTCGAGTCGATTGGGACATAGATCTTAACCATGACATACCTCGGCAATCAGTTCAGTCACTTTTTGCGTATTCATGCGGCCATAGACCTCTTCATCGAGCATGATGGCGGGGGAACAGCCGCAATTACCCAGACAATAGACCGGGAGCAAGGTCAGTGTGCCGTCAGCGGTGGTTTGATGATAGTCCACGCCTAGCCTGGCTTTTAATTCGGCTTCAAGCTTCTCGGAACCCATGGCCTGGCAGGATTCCGCGCGGCAGACTTGCAATACATGCTTGCCGACCGGATGTGTACGGAAATGATGATAGAAACTCACCACGCCGTGCACCTCGGCCACCGAGAGCGCCAGGGCTTTGGCAATGTCAGGATAGACGGTTTCCGGCACATAGCCAATATCATCCTGAATCGCATGTAGCAGAGGCATTAAGCCGCCCGGTACATGCTGGTGTGCTTGAATATGCGCTTGAATTTGCGCATGCTGTTCATGGCTTAATGTGTTATCCAAACCGACCTCACATCTTAACGAGTTACAATTCAGTTACATTCTATCACCCTGGCATCATATCCTCTATTTATGCCTTGTTAAAGCAAAAAAAGGGCATAAAATGCTGATTACTTTAAATTTTAATGATTGCAATGCATACGCCAGCCACTCTGCCCACCCAATTGATCGACCAGTTTGGCCGACAGGTGGACTACATACGCCTGTCGATTACTGACCGCTGCGATTTCCGCTGCCAATACTGCATGGCAGAGGACATGACGTTTTTGCCCCGTCACGAGGTCATGTCACTGGAAGAGTGTGCACGCTTGGTTAAATTGTTTGTCCGTATGGGCGTGCGTAAAGTTCGCATCACTGGCGGCGAACCGCTGGTACGCAAAAATGCACTGTGGCTGTTTGAGGAAATTGGACATTTGCCCGGTCTGGAGGAGTGTGTCATTACCACCAATGGCAGCCAACTGGATAAATACGCGCAGGCATTGAAGGCGGCAGGCGTCAAACGCATCAATATTTCCATCGACAGCTTGCAGGCTGACCGCTTCAAGGCGATCACCCGGGTAGGTGAGTTATCCAAAGTGCTGGGCGGTCTTGAAGCAGCCATCGCTGTCGGCTTTGAAAATATAAAGCTCAATTCGGTATTGATGCGCGGCATCAATGACGATGAAGCCGAAGCCCTGGTGAACTTCGCCATTCAAAAACGCATAGATATCAGCTTTATTGAAGAGATGCCCTTGGGCGAAGTGGCGCACGACCGTGAACAGAGCTGCGTCAGCAATAAAGACACCCTGGCATTACTTAAAAGTAAGTTCTCACTGACGCCAAGTACCCATCAAACAGGCGGCCCCGCGCGCTACTGGCAGGTCAATGGCCAAGCGACCAGAATCGGCTTTATTTCACCGCATAGCCACAATTTTTGTGAAAATTGCAATCGGGTACGCATTACCTGCCAGGGAGAATTGTTTTTATGCCTGGGCCAGGACCATCAGGTGAATTTATTACCGCTATTGCGTGCGCATCCCGACGATGACCAGCCCCTGGTAGAAGCAATTTTGCACGGCATGCACATCAAACCCAAAGGCCATGACTTTGATTTACAGCGTGCAGGACCCGCTGTGATCCGTTTTATGTCGCACACAGGTGGTTAATGCAGATTACCGCAGTGATTCTTGCCGGGGGGCGTGGCTTGCGCATGGGGGGCGTGGACAAAGGCCTGGTGGATTACCAGGGCAAACCTCTGGTCGCGCATGTGCTGGAGCGCATCCAGCCGCAAGTGAATCATGTCATCATCAATGCCAACCGCCATCTGGACGAGTACCAGCGTTTTGGCATCCCTGTGGTCGCCGATGCCAATGACCAATTTGACGGGCCTTTGGCAGGCATGCAAGCAGGGATGCATCATGCCAGCACCGAGTGGATTGTGAGTGTCCCCTGCGATTCGCCGCTGCTGCCGCTGGATCTGGTCAGTCGCCTCAAGACTGCGCTGGAACAAACACAACACCTGCACAAGCAAGCCAATGGGCTGGCCATTGCACGCAGCCAGAGTGGAACACACCCCGTTTTCTGCCTGATGCCACGCGCCCTGCGCGAGGATTTGGATCATTTTCTCGAGCAAGGCCAGCGCAAAGTGAGCGCATGGCAAGCGCAACATCCACATGTATTCGTGAGCTTTGAAGATGAGCAAGCGTTTACTAACATTAATGAACAGCCATCATCATCGCTATGAACCAGACACCAGATTTATTACGTCAATTGGCCCACGATCCGGCGGGCGCAGAGGATTATGACCCCAATGCCATGTCGGTATCGCAAGCGCGACAATACATTCAACAATTCCTGACGCCTGTGCAACAGACCGAACGCCTTTCGATTAAACAAGCCTTGGGACGGGTGCTCGCCAGCCCTATCGCCTCTACACTCAATGTGCCAGGTCACAACAATTCAGCCATGGATGGCTTTGCTTTCAGGCTCGCTGAAGCCTCGCAGCCATTGCGTATCGTCGGCACGGCGTTTGCCGGCAAGCCTTTTAACGGCACGATTCCTGCGGGTGGCTGTATCAAAATCATGACCGGGGCAGTGATTCCGGCAGACGCTGACACCGTCGTGATGCAAGAGCATGCAACAGTGACCGGCGAGCATGTCAACATCCAAAAATTGCCTGGCAAAGGCGCCAATATTCGCCTAATGGGTGAAGACATCGCTATCGGACAAACCGTCCTTGCTACTGGCCACACGTTGCAACCGGCAGATATGGGCTTGCTCGCCTCGCTGGGTGTCGCAGAAATTGAGGTTTACCGGCGTCTTAAAGTGGCCTTTTTTACCACGGGCGATGAACTGGTTAGCGTCGGCCAGCCCTTGCAAGCAGGACAAATTTACGACAGTAACCGCTATAGCCTGTGGGGCATGTTGCAAGCCCTGGGCGCAGAGGTCGAGGACCTGGGCAATATTGCCGACAATCCCCAAGCCTTGGAGCACACCCTATTGCAAGCCGCCGCCCGCTTTGATGTGGTTATCACCAGTGGCGGTGTGTCCGTGGGGGAAGCGGACTTCATGAAACAACTGCTCGCCACCCATGGTCAGGTGCTGTTCTGGAAAATCAACATGAAGCCAGGGCGACCACTGGCCTATGGCAAGCTGGGACAAGCGCATTATTTTGGCTTGCCCGGCAATCCGGTCGCCACGATGGTAACGTTTTACCAGTTTGTGCAAACGGCGTTAAAAACCTTGATGGGAAGCCATGAGCGCGCACAACCTTCCTTCAAGGTTGCGTGCGTGAGCCCGATTAAAAAGGCCGCAGGTCGTACCGAGTTTCAGCGCGGTATCCTGTTTAAGGACGGTGCAGACTGGAAGGTAAAAACCACAGGCGAGCAGGGCTCCGGTATTTTAAGTAGCATGAGTCAGGCCAATTGCTTTATCTTGCTCGATGAAGCCTCAGGGCCGCTACCCGCAGGCAGTTGGGTTGAAGTACAACCTTTCACCGGCATTTTCTAAGGCATCCTTGTATCTGCAAGCTGGCAAGAAGATTCAAAAATAGCTTATAGTGTCGGCTTGCGTTGGGGGTCATCAAAAGGGATATTGGCGTGCAAGCCGTTTTAAAAGAAACAAAACAATTCAGTCATTTATTAGAGTGGTGCCTGATTGCCTCACTCCTGATACATGCCTTGATCATGTTTACCCTACCCAAACCTGATTACGACCTGCCGCCCCCAAACAAGCAAGAAATTCGGATTGAGCTGGTCAAACCAGAACCACCCGCGGTCACGCCCGCGCCACCTGCACCAGCAGAACCTGAAGTGGTCAAACCCACCCCTCCCAAACCGCAGCCACAGCCTCCAAAGCTAGAACCCAAGCCCGTTGAGCAAAAACCGGTGACGCCGCAAAAACCGTCGCCTATGCCAGAGCAAGCGGTAGAAACGCCCCGCCCCGTAGTGGAATCACCAGCCCCGGCTGTGATTGCCGCCAAGCCCAGCGTCAGTGAAACCAAGTCTGAAGTCGTGGTGCCGCCCCCCGCCCCCCCTGCGCCACCAGAACCAGTCAAAGCCTCTGGGCCCAGCGAAGGGGATATTGACGCCGCGCGTAATGCGTTTAGAAGTGCGGCGCATCGTGAGCTGAAGAAAAACCAGCGCTACCCGCGGATTGCGCAAGACAGAGGCATAGAGGGCGATGTCAAATTAAGCATCAGCATTGACGATCATGGCAATATCACCAATATCGAAGTCTTAGAGTCCAGCGGCAACAAAGCCATTGATGACGCAGCCTTGGCGGCAGCGCAAAAATCGCAGCTGAAACCCCATTTTCATGAAATACTACGTGGCAGAATCAATAACATTATTGTCACGGTCAGCTTCAAACTGTCCAGTTAGGTGCACATGCTGTTCAAGCGCAAGCAGACAAGCCCCTCTCCCCATTGGCAACATGTCAAGCCGCTGCGCTTATTATTGCTGTTTCATGACATCTATTTTATTGCACTGATCGTCCTCGCCGTCGCCAGTGGCGCTTATGGCATCTATTTGTGGGACAAAGCCTCCAAACAATCCCAGCGCATCAATGTCGTGATCCAGGAAATCTACCTGGTACGTGGCGACCTTTACCGGCAAATGAAAGAGTTGTTTGATGCATTTTTTTTGCAAGAGACGAATGCGCTCAATGAATACAACCAATACACCACGTCGATTCTGATCCATATGGAGCGCCTGCAGTCGATCGCGCTGGACCAGGAAGAACGTGATGCCTTGATGGAGATTGAGCACAAATACCGCAACCTGGTGAATGAAGCACCTGCGCTGTTCTATCGTTACCAGAACAATCCCGACCGTAATGCCCAGAAGTCGATTTATCAGGATATTGAAACCGGCATCTTCAAGCATTATGAAGAGGTGTCCAAGCGCGCAGAACGCCTGCTCATGATCAAGCAAGGTGAGATCAAGCACAGGTTGGATGAAGCCAGAAGTAACTCCATTGCCGTTTTGTCTTTGCCGCTGTTACTGGCTTGCGTGCTGATTGTCTATTCCAGACGCATTCTCAAAGAGTCTATCGTGCGCCCGATAAATGACATTATGCAAGCCACCAATGCCATCAGTGGCGGCAGCCTCACCCATCAGGTGCCAGAAGCTGGCGCCGAGGAGCTGGCGATGCTGTCACGCGAAATCAATAAAATGGCCGAAGACCTGGCCGCCAGCCGCGATGCCCTGGTCAAGAGCGAGAAACAGGCGGCACTTGGCCTGTTGGTGCCTATGCTGGCGCATAACATCCGCAATCCCCTGGCGAGTATCCGCGCTACTGCGCAGGTCATCGATGACCCGCAGCTGGACAAGGACACCATGGAGTCGATTCAAGGCATTATCCATACCGTAGACCGGCTTGAGCGCTGGACCGGCAGCCTGTTGTCTTATCTTCATCCGATCAAGCCTATGCTCAATCAGCTGCGGCTATCCAATATCGTTCAAGGTGCGGTCACTACCTTGCATCCCAAACTGAATGAAAAGCAGATCAGGCTGCAAGAAAACAGTGACACTGTGCAACAATTGATTTTGACCGACGAGCATTTACTGGAACAAATGCTATACAACCTGCTTCTAAACGCGACAGAGGCTTCTCCCAAAGGCGCCGAGATTCAGCTGCAATGTGTGCTACATGATCACTTGCTAACCCTGGTGATTATCGACCAGGGGCCAGGCATGCCGTTCAAGCCTGATCCGCATGCACTGACACCGGGCCCCACCACCAAACGGTTCGGCACGGGTCTCGGCATTCCTTTTGCATTTAAAGTTTGCGAAGAGCTCGGCGGGAGCATGTCTTTTGAAAGTGGCGCAGGCACAGGTACCCGCATTACTATCTTATTACCGCAATAATCATCCACCTCTCGTGAGATGCTTGATCGCAGGCGGTGAATATGCGATTTGTGCTTGCTTAATTTTGTATTTTTATCAACAATGTGATTAAGTGATAGCGATGTCAACTATGTTAAATTCACCTGTTCCAGAACTCAGCTTACCAGCGACCTCCAGCCTGCAATTCAATAGCAAAGACTATTTGGGCAAGTTCCTCGTCCTATATTTCTACCCCAAGGATTCCACCCCAGGCTGTACCACGCAAGGGATGCAGTTCCGTGACATGCATGCCGCATTTCTCGAAGCCAATGCCATCATTTTTGGCATTTCGCGTGATACGCTCAAATCGCACGAAAACTTCAAGGCCAAATACAGCTTTCCCTTTGAATTGATCTCGGACAGCGATGAGATCGCTTGCCAGGCGTTTAATGTGATCAAAATGAAAAACATGTATGGCAAACAGGTTCGCGGCATTGAGCGCAGTACGTTTCTGATCAACCCACAAGGCATCATTGTGCGCGAATGGCGCGGTGTCAAAGTCGATGGTCATGCCGCTGAGGTATTAGCCAGCATACAGTCTTCCCACTCATAAAAGTGATTTTCTATGGCCCGTGCTCCACAAACCAAGCTTTTTGTCCTCGATACCAACGTTTTGATGCACGACCCTTCGTCGCTATTCAGGTTTGAAGAGCACGACGTCTACCTTCCCATGGTCACCCTGGAAGAGCTGGACAACAATAAAAAAGGCTTGACCGAAGTTGCACGTAACGCACGCCAGGCCAGCCGTTTTCTTGAAGAAATCATGGGGGGCAATGAAACAAGCAATCTTGAGGAAGGCTGTCCGCTTGCCATTCAAGGCAACCGTCATTTAACGGGCAAGCTATTTTTCCAGACCGAACATGTGCCGACGGATTTACCAGGCCTTGCTGGCAGCAAGGCCGACAACCAGATCATCAGCGTGGTGCTGGCGCTCAAAAAACAACACACCAAACGCAATGTCATCCTGGTCAGCAAGGATATCAACATCCGTATCAAAGCCCGTGCCATGGGCGTGGCGGCTGAAGATTACTTTAATGACAAGGTACTGGAAGACAGCGACATGCTGTATACCGGCCTGCGCGAACTGCCTGAAAACTTTTGGGACTTGCACAGCAAGGACATGCATTCATGGCAAGAATCTGGCCGCATGTACTACAAAGTCAGCGGGCCTATCGTCAAGTCACTGCTAGTAAATGAATTCGTGTTTTATGAATTCAACAAACCGTTTCATGCTATTGTGCGCAAGATTGAAGACAATACCGCCATTCTTGAAGTGGTGCAGGACCACATGAACCCCAAACACAATGTGTGGGGCATCACTGCGCGCAATCGTGAGCAGAACTTTGCGCTCAACCTGCTGATGGATCCCAACATTGATTTTGTTACGCTGCTGGGGCAGGCCGGGACGGGTAAAACCTTGCTCACCCTCGCCGCCGCCCTGACGCAAACCCTGGATAAAAAACGTTATTCTGAAATTATCATGACCCGTGTGACGGTACCGGTCGGCGAAGATATTGGCTTTTTACCTGGCACGGAAGAGGAAAAAATGGCGCCATGGATGGGTGCCCTTGAGGACAACCTCGATGTGCTCAACAAAACCGATGAAGATGTGGGTGAGTGGGGCCGTGCAGCCACTCAAGACCTGATTCGTACCCGGATTAAAATCAAATCGCTGAACTTCATGCGTGGGCGTACCTTTCTCAACAAGTTTCTGATCATAGACGAAGCACAAAACCTCACCCCCAAACAAATGAAAACGCTGATTACGCGGGCCGGACCGGGCACCAAAGTGGTCTGTCTGGGCAATATTGCCCAGATTGATACTCCCTACCTGACGGAGGGCAGCTCGGGATTGACCTATGTGGTTGACCGCTTCAAGAACTGGGCGCATAACGGGCATATCACCCTGGTGCGTGGTGAGCGCTCACGTCTGGCAGACTTTGCGGCAGAGGTCTTGTAGACAGTCGTCTGCTCGCTTCTTATGGTCAAAGGCTTCTATACCTTACTGATTGCCCAGTTTTTGTCGGCAATCGCAGATAATGCTCTGCTGTTTGCTGCGATTGCCCTGCTGGCAAAGCTTAACGCACCCAGCTGGCACGAACCACTTCTACGCGAATTTTTCGTGATTTCCTATATCGTGCTCGCGCCTTTTGTCGGCCCATTTGCCGATGCGCTGCCCAAAGGCCGGGTCATGTTTTTAAGCAATGGGTTGAAGTTTATCGGTTGCCTGATGGCACTGGCGGGTGTGCCGCCCCTGTATGCGTACGCTGTGGTGGGGATAGGTGCTGCCGCTTATTCGCCAGCGAAATATGGCATTTTGACGGAAATGCTGCCATCGCATTTGTTAATCAAGGCCAACGCATGGATGGAAGGCACCACAGTCACCGCCATTATTCTGGGGCCGGTCTTGGGTTCTACGTTGTCTGCCAATAATCCATACATGGGGATTGCCTGCATCATGTGTCTATATTTGCTGGCCGCAGCGTTCAACTACTACATTCCCAAAGTACCGATTGACCACAAAGTAGCGCAAAAAACGCTCTGGTTTTTGCTCAAAGATTTTTGGCATGCCTTTATGACGCTGTGGAAAGATCCGCAAGGCCAAGTCTCGCTGGCCGTCACCACTTTGTTCTGGGGCGCCGGGGCCACCTTGCAATTCGTGGTATTACAGTGGGCAGATGTCAGATTGGGCTTCTCTCAGCAACAAGCGACTTATTTGATCGCCATCCTTGCCGTTGGCATCGCCATCGGCTCAATCATCGCTTCCAAGTATGTCGAGCTGGAGAATGCCGTGAAAGTGTTACCGGCAGGCATTTACATGGGGATTCTGGTGATGAGCATGATGGTGATCCACAGCCCCATTCTGGCAGGGATCCTGCTATTTGTCATTGGTGTGCTTTCAGGCTATTTTCTGGTGCCGCTCAACTCCTTATTACAGCACAGGGGCCATCATTTACTCGGCGCCGGGCACTCGATTGCCGTACAGAATTTTAACGAGAATATAGGCATCTTGCTGCTATTAGGCGCTTACACCTGGATGGTAGGCGCCAAGCTAGACATTAATACCATTGTGGCCATCTTCGGGGTATTTATTATCTTCAGCATGTCATTGATCACACTGGTTTATCGCAAACATATCCGGCGATAAGCGCAACGCAGCTTTGATACAATCAATAAAAAGGGCGCCTGAGCGCCCTTTTTGCTGCCTAGCGATCAATGCAATTTGACATGTGGCTCGGTACGTCTTGAGATAATACGACCGATGGTATGAACAATCACCGCCAGCACACCGTGCAATGCCATCAAGTGCATCTTGTACAAGGAACGGTACATCACGCGTGCGAACAAGCCCTGAATGTACATGCTGCCCCCCGCCACAGCACCCATCAAGCTGCCCACGGTAGAGTATTTGCCCAAATTGACCAGTGAGCCGTAATCGGTATAGTGGAACTCTGGCAGCGATTCTTTACCAGCCACACGCGCCTTCACCGTCTTGATCAGCAGCGAAGCCTGCTGGTGTGCCGCTTGCGCACGTGGAGGCACCGTCGCGTCATGCCCCAGCCATGGACAGGCTGCACAATCACCAAACGCAAAAATATTCGTATCACGAGTGGTCTGCAAATGCTGATTCACCACCAGCTGGTTAATACGGTTGGTTTCCAGCCCATCGATATCCTTGAGAAAATCCGGGGCTTTGATGCCAGCTGCCCACACCACCAACTCCGCAGGAATCGTACGGCCGCTGTGCGTCGTGATGCCTTTGGGAGACACCTCAGTCACACGCTCGCCAGTAAACACATTCACCCGCAGTTTACGCAGCTCGACATCAACCGCATAAGAAAGCTTGGGTGGTAATGCTGGCAAAATACGGTCACTTGCTTCAATCAGAGAAATCTTGACGTCACGATCGGCATCAATTTTATCCAGGCCATAGGCGGCGAGCTCACGCGTAGTATTGTGCAGTTCAGCCGCCAACTCGACACCCGTCGCCCCAGCGCCCACAATCGCCACTTCAAGCTGACCGGGTTTTAATGGTTCAGGCTGTGTTTGTGCACGCAATAATGCGTTGTGCAGATAGCGATGGAATTTTTGCGCCTGCGCCTGGGTATCCAAGGCAAGTGAATACTCACGTGCCCCTTTAATGCCAAAATCATTGGTAGTACTACCCACCGCGATAATCAGGGTATCGTATTTGAATGAACGGCGCGCAATAATTTCATTCCCATCTTCGTCATGTACCGGCGACAAAAACACTTCACGTGTTGCACGATTCAGACCATCCATCCGGCCCAGCCTGAACTTGAAGTGATGCCAATGTGCCTGTGCCAGATACTCCAGCTCATGGCGATCCGGATCCATACTACCCGCTGCAATTTCGTGCAACAGCGGCTTCCAGACATGGGTTCGTGTTGCGTCAATCAACGTGATCCTTGCTTTTTTCTTTTTGCCCAAGGAGTCACCCAACTTGGTCGCCAATTCAAGGCCACCTGCACCACCACCTACAATAATGACATGGTGTAAATCATTTTCGTCAGTCACGCTCACATTTATCCTTCAATAAAAAAGCGCGCCTGCCGTACTGCCAAGCGCGCACAACACCTCAAATAACACGACTATTCGTTACCAGTAATTTTGGCATGACTACGAATAAAAGCGATGATTTTCAACACATCGTCAGGCTTCAAACCATCATCTGGCGCCATCAAGCCAAAACCTTTTGCACCCATGCCACCATTGGTGCCATGCCAGATCGTTTCAAACATGCCTTTATTGGTTGCATTCTTCGCATAACGGAAATTCTCGCCAATCAAGCCAGGCCCCACAGCACCTTCACCATGACCACCGTGACAAGCAACGCAGGAAAACAGATTAAACTTTTTCTTGCCTTCTTTAATTGCTTCTTCGTTCCCAATATAAGGGTTTTTACCCGTCGCCAAAAACTCTTTCGCAGCAGGTGTATCAAACATTTTGTGGTCAATTTCCATAGGTTGACCATCTTGGGTGGTGACAAACTGTATCGCCTTGACATCACCACCTTCTGCTGAAGCGCCAGCAGATTGTCCACCGTTGTTACATGCCGCCAACATTGCTGCCAGCAATACCATCAATAATAGATTTCTCATCGTTACCCCCAGATTTTATATAGTATTATTCCTTAAAATGCTGCCATATCTATTATTTTTTTAGCTTCACACAGCATGCTTTAATTGTGCCATAAAAACAAAAAACGGTCACCTAAGTGACCGTTTTTATTCGTAACGAATTATTCGTTACCTGTCATACCTACGTTGCTATTACTACGCACATAAGCAATCACTTTCAATACGTCATCTGGACTCAAACCATCATCTGGAGCCATCAGGCCGAAACCCTTAGCACCCATACCACCATTGGTACCGTGCCAGATCGTTTCAAACATGCCCTTATTGGTTGCGTTTTTAGCGTAACGGAAGTTAGCACCGATCAAGCCTGGACCAACTGCACCTTCACCTTTACCACCGTGACATGCAACACATGAATACAGGTTGAAAATTTTCTTGCCTCTTTTGATGGCCTCATCATTGCCAACATATGGATTTTTACCCGTTGCTAAGAATTGTTTAGCCGCATCTGTATTAAACAAAGCCTTATCAATATTTATGGTGGAACCGTCTTGAGTTGCTGAAAAAGTGATATCAGCCATTGCGCCTGTGGCAAATGCCATCAAGGAAATCAACAATGCTGATTTAAGTGTGTTGCCTAACATGTTTTCTCCTAATCCTAAACAAAATGAGCGGCGCCAAGTGGAAAACCAAACAATTACCGCATGCTCATTTAACGAATCGTTCCAGAAACGGTTGACGAATAATTCATTAATAATGACAGAATTTATCACGCAGCCATCTCAAAACAAGCCAACGATTTTACTGTGTTTTTTTTTCCTTGTCATTATCAACTGTCTGTTTACAAAACTTTTTCAACAGCACTGTTATTTTTTATACACACTGTCGCCTTCAACAACAGGCACGGTAGGTATGCCGTAATCCTTTAGGATCGCATCAATCTTGTCTTTGTTGCGCTCCAGGGCTTCATTAATCATTTTGATGCGGTCTTTATCCTTCATACGGACAGCCACTGAAATATTCCAATACTCCTTACCCTTAAGATTGACTTTGTTGTACTCAGGGATCAGGCGCATTTCCAAAGGGACTTTGGAATTTTTAACGAAGTAACCAGCAATCGGCCCCCACATCACAGCAACATCAATATCACCCTTGACCAGATCATCAATGATAAAGCTGGTTGGCAAATTCAGGTCGCGCTGCAGACGATAAGGACGTGCATTGGTCATCAAGTTGTAATCATTGAGCGGAATGGTGGCTGGGCTCTTGTCAACAATCCCGATAATGCCCTTTTTCAAGTCTGGCGAATCCCAGTTGGTAATGTCGTAATTGCTGTCTTTGCGCCAGACGAATACATGCCCTGAACGATAGTAGGGTTTGGACGTTCTCAACCCATCGAAGTCTGAAGTCATGCCAATGATCACATCACAGCGCATCGCATTGATGGTATTACGCAGGAAACCTTGACGGTTATAAGCATATTGGAAGCTCAGCTTCTTACCCAGATCATCAGCCAGCACCTTTGCAATCTTGTCTTCAAATCCTTCCAATTTCAAGTTGGAGTAAGGCATATTATCGGGATCAGAACAAACCTTAAATTCTGATTCATCAGCCACGCGACGCACCTCGCCGATCCGGCCTTCATCCGGGTTGATTGAAGGGATTTCGATCTCCTCAGCAGACACCCATGATTGCGTTGCCAACATCAATCCCACCGCACCCAGCATATTCCATATTTTCATTTTGATTTCGTTCCTTTTTGTGATTGTTTCCTGTCGCTTTTTGAACTTGTTCATATGCAAAAGTTCGATGAATTCACGACAAACTCAATCATCTTATCGCGAATACGTATTGATTTGTAGGGAAGTCCTACTTAAATTCCTGTTCATGGTTTTTAATCATGAAATTCATGAAAAAAAACACCCTGCCTAAGCAGGGTGTTAAGGAGTCAACGTACTTCTATTAGATAATTTAAGACAAGCTCAAATTACAGTGAGAACACGTTCAATGCACCGCCGCCAGGAGCAGCGTTGTACTTGGTCAACTCTTTGTAACCACCAGCAGCACCCAGTGCGTCTGTGTCGTTAGTCATACCCAAGTTCATCGCAACACCAGCCCAACCACCGATACCGGACAATACGCCAACGTATTGTTTACCAGCATGGCCGTAGGTGAATGCGTTACCAATCACGCCTGAACCCACTTGGAATTTCCACAGTTCTTTACCGTTTTGTGCATCAACAGCTTTGAACCAACGATCCAAAGTACCGTAGAACACGATGTTAGAAGCTGTAGTCAGAGCACCGCCCCAAGCAGAGAACTTCTCTTTGTTGTACCAAACTTTTTTGTTGGTCATTGGATCGTAAGCACCGAAACCACCCATCACGCCGTCTGGACCAGCAAACATGGTCAGTGTCGCACCAACCCATGGTTGACCAGCAACGTATTTGGACTCAACTGGCTCGTATGTCATACATACGTGGTTCAATGGTGTGTACATCAAACCAGTTTTTGGTGAGTAAGCCGCTGGCTGTTGGTCTTTAGTACCCAAAGCCGCTGGACATACGCCTTTAGCGTTGTAGTCTTGGTGAGTAGAAGCAGTAGCCAGTTTGTTTGGCACACCTGTTTTCAGATCAACATCAGTTGCCCAGTTAACGAATGGATGCACTTTTTCAGCAGCAACCAATGTACCGTTGTTAGCTTGCCATGTGTAGATGAAACCGTTACGGTCATGGTGCCATGCGTATGTTTTGCCACCTTTGTCGAACAGGATCACTTCGTTAATACCGTCGTAGTCCCACTCATCGTGTGGTGTCATTTGCATTGCCCATTTAGCAACACCAGTGTCCAGATCACGTGCAGTGATTGTCATGGACCATTTGTTGTCACCTGGACGTACGTCTGGGTTCCAAACTGATGGGTTACCTGAACCGTAGTATACCAAGTTTGTCTTGGCATCATATGGCCACCAGCCCCATACGGAACCACCACCATGTTGCCAGCCGTCTTTCACAGCTTGTGGTTTCAACCAAGTACGTGTACCCAGTTCTTTTTCGCCGATTTTCAGTTGGTCGTTAGGGATCTTTTTGAAAGAACCACCTTGTTTGTTACCACCGTTCACGTCTTCATAAACAGACAGCGCGTTGTACTGTGGGTTTTCTTTGTTAGTGTTAGCGTCATGCAATGTTTCGCTATCTGGGCCTGTAGAGTAGGCTTTCCATGCCAGAGAACCATCTTTAATGTTGTAAGCAACAATAAAGCAACGTACGCCGAACTCAGCACCTGAGCAACCGGTCAGTACTTTGTCTTTGATCACGTGTGGTGCGTTGGTGTTAGTTGCACCGACTTTTGGATCAGTGTTTTTAACGTCCCAAACTTTAGCACCAGTTTTTGCATCCAAAGCAACCAGCATGCCGTCGTTTTGTTGCAAGAAGATTTTGCCGTCGCCGTAGCCCAGACCGCGAGAAACGTTGTCACAGCACAGAACTGCTTGTACGCTTGGGTCTTGTTTTGGGAAATAGGACCAAACGATTTTTTGGTTGTCGTTCAAATCCAGAGCGTATACGTTGTTTGGGAATGCTGTATGTACATACATCATGTTACCCACAACCACTGGAGAACCTTCGTGACCACGGTTTACACCGGTTGCGAATGTCCAAGCAGCTTTCAGGTTTTTAACGTTACCTTTGTTGATTTGAGCCAGGTTGCTGTAGCCTTGGTTGAAATGGTTAGCGCGTGGGTGTGCCCAGTTGTTGGCATCTTTCATAGCAGCTTCTTGGTCAGCAGCAGCGAATGCAACCATTGGCAAAGCAGCTACCAGACCCAGGGCCAGTTTGATTTTGTTAACTTGCATATTGATCTCCAAAGTTAGTACTAAGGGTTTAATATTAGGTGTGCACCTGATTTGCTGACACTAGGAATGAGCATAAAAGGCACACACTTTACACACCAGAGACAAGGGAAATTATCCTGAACTAACTTGGAAATTGTCACTTGCCACATGTGAGGATTGCAATATAGAACAATTTGTTTTCAATTGCAACACTTTGGTTACAAATTGGTTACAATTTTTTCAAATTATTTTTTGATTTTTTTCTCTTCCCGATGAACCATAACTTTTAACCAATAAAATCAAATAGTTAAATAAAACACTCTATGAAAAACCTCGCGCTCTTTCCCGAATGCCAACCGTTCAAACAGTGGCATCTTGCTGTCACTTCGTTACATTCTGTTTATGTTGAGCAATGCGGTAACCCAGAAGGGGTTCCCGTGATTTTTTTGCACGGCGGTCCGGGCAGCGGCTGCAATCCGGCGCAACGGCGCTTTTTTGATCCTGCGTATTACCACATCATTCTGTTTGATCAGCGCGGCTGTGGCCGCAGCACGCCGGCGGGTGAAGTTGAAAACAACACGACTCAACATCTAATTGCCGATATCGAACAGATTAGAACCAAGCTGAATATTTCACGCTGGCATGTTTTCGGCGGCTCATGGGGCAGCACCCTGGCGCTGGCCTATGCCAATCAACATGCGGATCATGTGATCAGCCTGACCTTGCGTGGCATTTTTCTAAGCAGGCCACATGAAATTAACTGGTTTCTGGGACAGGTTGCATTGTTTTTTCCTGAAGCATGGCAGACATTGCTAGCCCCAGTCCCAGAAGCGCAGCGCAGCCAGGTACTGGAGTACTATGCAACCCAGGTGTTCGACCCTGACCCCGTCGTCAGTATTCCGGCGGCAATTCATTGGAATGCATTTGAATCCAGCATCATGAGCCTGCTGCCCAAGGCTGACAGCAGCGCCCCGGATGGCCAGGTGGAGCTCGCCCGCGCACGGGTACAAATTCATTACATCCGGCATCTCTGTTTTGTGGATGGTGAGCAGATGCTCTCCGATGCGGGCAAACAACTGACACACATTCCAACGACAATTGTTCAGGGCCGTTATGACATGGTGTGCCCACCGCAAACGGCTTGGGCACTGAGCCAAGTTCTGCCTCACGCCAAGTTTGTGATTGTGCCGGATGCTGGTCACTCCGCGATGGAGGCAGGTACCTGCCTTGCCCTGCTGAACGCCACAGAACAATATAAGCATTTATCAGACGCAGACTGAGCCACTAAACGCAATATGATGCCATCCGTATTATGGTCAACCTTGCAGCAGCAATGGCAAGGCTTGAAACAGCAGCTGTCGGCTTATACCTATTGCACGCCACTATTTGTGGTGCAGACCACCTGGCATGGTGTGATTCGCCACCGCCTGATGGCGCTGGCGGCAGCGTTGTCGTTTTATGCCCTGTTTGCGCTGATCCCGCTGATTGTGCTGATTTTCTTTTTACTCAGCCACTTGGTGTACTCATCGGATTATGCGATCGTGAAGCTGGCCATCCTGACCAGCAATCTGCTCCCGGAATTTAGCCAGCGCATCATGGTAGAGGTGTATCACAACACTCAAACCGAAGCCGCCTGGGGTGCCGTCGGCTTCTTTATTCTGTTATGGACCATCACCCCTCTGGCTGCGCATATGCGCTCCAGCTTTTACCTGATTGCCAGCCGCCAGGATGTCCCCTCATTCTGGCATAAGAAGCTGCGGGACATCATGGCGGTACTGGGCGTGTTGCTGGTGTTCTTCCTGTTTACCGCAGCGGGCTTTGTGCTGGAATCAGTGATTGTCTTTTTGGCGCAGCACCTGCCAACAGCGATGATCAGCGTGGTCGGCTGGCTGGCTTCACTCTTGTTGACCACCTTGCTGATCGCTGGCTTTTATCATAGCTTTTGCCCTCTCCCCATCCAGTGGCGTCATTTGCTCATCTCAGCCTTGCTGACGGCGACGGTGTGGATGCTGATGCGCCCTGCCTTCGGGTTATTTTTAACGGTGAATAAAAATTTTGGTGCCGTGTTTGGCAGCATGAAAGCCATGTTTGTCTCGATCAGCTGGTTATATCTCAACTTTGCCGTCTTTTTGGCGGGCATAGAATTGATGGTCACGCTGAAACAAAAAGAAGTATTGCTACTGAAAGGTCTGTTTGATGATGTGCCCAATCAGCAGCATTACCTGCAAGCGCTGACACAGATCTTTGGACAGTCCTATAGCAAAGGCGACCACATCATCCGGCAAGGCGCATTGAGTAACTACTATTACATGGTGGTCGAGGGCACCTTGCATATGACACAGCACGCTAATGGGCAGGAAAGCACCGTGCGCATTTTGCAGTCTGGCGATTTCTTTGGTGACATGGCCTTGTTTTCTCAACAAGCGGCAACCGCCAGTGTGGTGGTAGTCTCCGAGAGGGCATCCGTCATCCGCATAGAAAGCGACTACATGCACAGCTTGCTGGAACAAGCCCCTGAAATTGCCGTTAGACTGCTCAAACAGCGCTCAGACCACCCCCGCCCCCACTAACCCACCTGCCTTTTTGGCACCCAATCCCCTTTTAGACAATCACCATTTGCGGAAGATCAACACACGCAATCATTGCGGAATTGTAATATCTGTTACAGAATTGTAACTATATTGGGAATTTTTCATGATGGCTATTCCACTCGCACAAGAGATCAATGCATTAATACAGCAACTGAATCGCGGCCAATTCGAGGCAGTGATTCAACGTGCTCGCCCTTTAGTGGCGCAACATCCTCGCGAATTTATCTTGCATCATTTGCTGGCGCTAGCATTCGATCAACAGCAAGCCTACCCGCAAGCGGCTGAGGCTTACCAACATGCTTTAAACCTAAACCCGAAAGTCCCTGAGCTTTGGTTCAACTATGCGATTGTTAAAACACATCTGAATGACCTGGTTGCCGCGGAGCAAGCTTATGCCCAAGCGATTGCCTTGAATCCGCAATTTTTTGAAGCCCACGGCAATCTGGGCACGATATTGCAAAAGCAAGGCCGGCTGGACGAAGCGGTCGCCAGTTATCAGCGCGGCTTGCGCATCCAGCCGCAAGATGCACGCGGTCATTTTAATCTGGGCACCGTGCTACGCGATCAAGGCGACTTGCAAGCCGCCGTACAAAGCTATGAGCGTGCCATCGATTTGTTCCCAAATTACACCGATGCCTATAACAATCTAGGGGAAACCTGGCGCGATCAGGGCGACATGACACGGGCGGTCAACTGCTATCAGCAAGCCTTGCAGCGCAATCCCCAACATGCTGCAGCCAATTACAACATGGGCGAGTTTCTATATTTGGCCAAGCGCTTCGAAGAAGCGATCCCTTACTTTGAGACATCGCAACTGGAAGACTGGCAAGCCAGAGTCTTGTATTGTTTATATCGCGCAGAACAATTTGAGGTTTTTAAACAACGTCGCGATGCAATGCTTGCGCAAGGCCCGCACACGGCACCGTTTATCGCCACCCTCTCTACGCACTACAGCATCAATCATGGCGAGCCCGACCCTTACCAGTTTTGCCCGGATGGCTTTTCGTTTGTCTATCACCGCAGCCTGCCTGAGCTGGCCCCTGGCAGCCCCTTGCTCACACAGTTATTGAACGATATCGCGCAAGCAGATATTGCTGAACGCAAACAAGCGCGGCTCACTCACGGCAAACAGTCTGCTGGCAATTTGTTTAAACGTGCAGAAGCTTCGTTCAGGACACTGGGCGAAATCGTCAAACGTGAATTTCTCGCATACCGCGAACAATTTAAACATGCGGACTGTGCCTTGATTACCCATTTCCCCTCAGCACTTGAATTCACCAGCTCATGGTACGTCAAGATGCAAACAGGCGGGCATCTGGATGCGCATATTCATGAAATCGGCTGGATCAGCGGCGCGGTTTACCTGGCCATGCCGGAGACTGAGGATGAAAAGGAAGGCGCCTTTGAATATGGCACGCATGGCGACCAATACCCGCTATTGCATGACCGGTTTCCGACACGTTATATCAAGCCGGCGATTGGAGATATTGTGCTGTTTCCCTCTTCGCTCTTTCATAGAACGATCCCGTTTCAGGCAGACGCAGAGCGCATTTGCATTGCCTTTGATTTAAAACCCGCGACGCCAACCGGCTTCACACGTAGTGACTATTAATCTCCTGCAGGTTCACAAGCCAGAAAAAATCCTTTAGTTTGATGAATTTATCAAACCGATACAGAATTTATCAATTTTGCTGATTATAGATAGCTGGCCGCAAGGTATGATAGGCATTGCATCAGACGGTAAGCTGGCCGTGGCAATGCCTTAAAACTGGCCCGCAACCCATTGTCATCCAAACCGTTCGATCAGATCCCTCACCCTTTTGGAGTCAGATCAAGATGATTTCAGCGCGCCAGTCTTGTTTTTTTCCACGCTTGCTGCTTCTCCTGCTTTACCCCTACTTCATCCCGCAAGCACATGCCAGCGTGGACGAGGCACGTACCTCAAAAAGTGAGTTACTCTACAATCTGGCCCTGTTGAGTCAGACGCCTTATCGCCCACGCCAGGAGATTTACACGGTATGTGCGTTTGAGGAAGACATTGGCCATCTCAAGGCCACCTCGCTGGAGTCGCAAAAATTACAACAATCTCCGATTTTTTTAGTGACGCTGAAAACACAAGCCGATGTGAAACGCTGTAATTTGCTATATATTCAAGATGTCGTCTCACAAAAGCCGTTAGAATTGCAGCAGATTATTCAAAAAGAGTCCGTGCTCACGGTTGTCCATCAGGGCAACAAGTTTGCCGAGTTTGGCCATGTAGAAATCAGCGAGCTAGACAAACGCTATCAGTTCATGCTGCGTTTGGGCGCGGCCAAACAGGCGGGCATCGTGTTCGACTCCCGCTTGATGAAACTGGCGACTAACCTTATTCAGTGATTTTGTATGCTAAAACTGCTGCCTCACCTCAAGATTGCCCACAAACTGCTGCTCACCGAACTGGTGATGACCTTGAGTATGTTTCTGGTGTTTATCGTGTTTGCATTTGGCAGCCACTATCACAATCTGCGCACACACATGATCCGTGACATTCTGGTGCAAACCCAGGTCGTAGCCACGTCGATTGGACCCGCGGTCATGTTTGGGGAGGTCAACTCACTGACCAAAACACTGGAACCGCTGACGGATAATCAGAATATCCGCAGCATCACGATTTTTAACCAGCAGCAACAAGCGATCCAGCAACTCTATCCGCAACATCCACAATCCACCGCCGTCTGGCAATGGCTCTATCCTTTTTTCAAAGATCTGGAAGTTGAGACGCCTATCGTGGTGAATGAAAAAACGGTGGGCACCTTGCAAGCAACCATCAAGCAGGCGCAAATTGTCGATGTCCTGATTGGATTTGCCTGGTCTAACGCCATTGCGGTCCTGGCAGCCGCACTGGTCGGCTGTCTGATTATCTGGCGACTTAACCGTAATATCGTCAACCCGATTCATGCCTTACAAAGCTTTGTCAGCAATATCACTCGCAACCATCACTATGACCAACGCATCAGCATCCGCAGTCAGGATGAAATCGGCATGCTAGGCCATGACATCAACAATATGCTGGAAAGCATCCGTCAGCGTGATGCTCAGTTACAAACCGAACTGGAACATCGCAAAGTCATTGAAGAAAAATTGCAGTTCCTGGCGCACTACGACAAAAATACCCAATTACTGAACCGTCACGCGTTTGAAGAAGCGATTACGCGTAGAATCACCGCTTCGTCCAATGGCCCAGCCAATGTATATCTGCTGTTGCTAGACTTGGACCGCTTTAAAATCGTCAATGATTCGTTTGGCCATAACACCGGGGACAAGTTGTTGCTGCAAGTGGCGCACCGCCTGCGCGGCAACCTGGCACAAAAGGATGCGATTTTCCGCCTGGGTGGCGATGAGTTTGCCATTCTGCTGGATGCCGCAGGCCGGCAAACGATAGAGCAAGTCTGCAAACGGATTATCCAGACGATTTCTGCCCAATTTATCGTCGATGACCATGAAATTAATATTGGGGTCAGCATCGGCATTGCGCAATTGAGAGCCGGATTTGACTCTAAAACCGAAGTGATGAAAAACGCGGATGTGGCGCTGTATCAAGCCAAGGACGCGGGTCGCAACACCTATCGCTTTTACAGTGAAATGGATGAAGCCAATACCTCCGAGCTACGCAATCTGCGTGAGGCGCTGCACTTCGCGTTGCAAAATCAGGAGCTGGAGCTGTATTATCAGCCCATCATCCATACACAGCTGTTGAAAACCATCGGCTTTGAGGCCTTGCTCAGATGGCGTCATCCAACCAGAGGTTTACTTAGCCCTGACCAGTTTATCCATCTGGCGGAAGGCTCGGGCCTGATTATCAGCATCGGTGCCTGGGTGATTCACCAGTCACTCAAGCAACTGGCCATGTGGCAAGAGATGTTTGACAAGGATCTGTTCATGAATGTGAATATTTCTTCGCGCCAGATTGATGACGATAGCCTGTCAGATACCATCCGCCATGCGCTGGATTTTTACCACATATCGCCGCGCACCCTGAACTTGGAAATTACCGAATCCATGGTCATGCGTAATATTGATTCTGCCAAACAAATCCTTTACTCACTAAAGCAGTTAGGCATAGGCATTGCGATTGATGATTTTGGCATAGGCCACTCGTCAATGAACTACCTGAAACAATTGCCGGTAGATATTTTAAAAATTGACAAGCAGTTTACGGCAGGGATTCCGCATGACAAAGTCGATATCGCGATTGTCGACGCGTTGGTTGCGTTAGCGGTCAGTCTCAATTTAAAAGTGGTGGCAGAGGGCGTGGAAAGCGCAATCCAGTTTGAATACCTGCAATACAAACTCTGCCATCATGTGCAAGGTTACTTGTTCAGTGCGGCCTTATCTGCGAGCCAAACCACCACGTTTATGGCAGACTTCCCGGAAAGCATTCCGGCCGTGTTCAGAAAAATTGCGAGTGCAGAAAATTAACGCCTATCATCGCAATGCATGAGGGCAGTGATCAAGCTTAAAAAAGCAAAAAAGTCGTTTAGGGGGATCCATGTTACGTTTGAAATCAACCAGTCTCTGGCTGGGGCTGGCCTTGGTCAGCACCCATCAACTCACTGAGGCAGCAGGCTTTGCCTTATCCGAACAAAGTGGCAGCGGCCTGGGGAATGCCTTTGCCGGGGCGGCGGCAGTGGCAGAGGATGCCAGTACGATTTTCTTCAACCCGGCAGGGATGACCTACCTGGAGGGGCGTCAGGTCGTTGGCGCAGTCAACCTGATTAATGTCAGAGGCGACTTTGATAATGCTGGCAGTGTCGCGGCCACTGGCCGCCCGCTGGGGGGCGAAGGGGGCAATCTGGGCAGTTTTGCGGCGATTCCCAATCTTTATTACAAACAGGACCTCAATGAACAGGTCAAAATCGGGCTAGGCATCGGCAGCCCATTTGGACTCAAAACCGAATACGACAAAAACTGGATTGGCCGCTTTCAAGCCATTAAATCCGAGCTTAAAACCGTTAACATCAACCCATCACTGGCATGGAAACTCAATGACCAGTGGTCACTGGGATTGGGCGTGTCTGCCATGTGGGCACAGGCAGATCTGACTAGTGCGGTGAATTTAGGGACCGCAGAGTCATCGATTAAAACCAAGGGGGACGACTGGGGATTTGGCTATAACCTGGGCGCCATTTACCAAGTCACGCCGGATACCCGGCTAGGCTTGGCTTTTCGCTCAAAAATCGACCAGCATTTAAAAGGCGAAGCCAGCTCCCCTTTTGTATTAACCAATACGCTTCCCTCCCGCACACTCAATACCGACATTACAGCAGATTTATCCTTGCCTGAGACGCTTTCGCTGAGTAGTTTCAACCGACTGGACGACCGCTGGGAGCTACTGACAGACATCACCTGGACGCGTTGGAGCCGCTTCAAAGCCTTGAGCATCGTGCGGGATAATGGCTCGAATACCGCCATAGCGACCACGCAAGAACACTGGAACAATACCTTACGCTACTCAGCCGGGCTCAATTATCACTACTCCAGCACAGTCAAACTCAGAACCGGCATTGCTTACGATGAAGAGGCCATCGACACGCCATTCAGAACAGCGCGTATTCCCGGCAATGACCGAATTTGGCTATCCTTAGGCGCTAGCTGGCAATACCGGCCAGCCACCAAGTTGGATGTGGGCTATGCCCATCTGTTTATCAAAGAGGCCAGAATTTATGATGACCAGCGCGCAGCCACGCCCAGCAGCAAGGGACTGATTGCTGGCAAATATGATGGTGACGCAGACATCCTGAGTGTACAGTTAAACCATCAGTTTTAATGCGGCTGAGCCTGCTAAGGCGCACCAATTTTAGCGTTGATTTCCATTCGATTATGACAGCTGTAAGTCTAACGTAAGCAAACTGTCATCTAATCTTCATTTGCCAGATCAAGAAAACATTGTCTTGTGACAGCCTGCATCTCGTATAAAACATTGAGATTAAGATGACCATCAGACATTTTTTTAAACTGGCATTACTTCCAGTTGCAATCGGTCAGGCCCTGACCGCCCAGGCAGAAACGCCTTCAACGTCCACCAAACCAACCGATCAGACACCAAGCTCGTTCATGACACGTTTTATGAATGATGACAATCCGCTACGTGTGGACTTCAACGTGGGTGATCATCCCTCCAACGTACAGCTGTATGGCATCATCGATATTGCGCGCACCAGTGTTAACCACTCATTACCGGCAAATTACGAGTTTCCCAACAATTATTACCCCTATAATGGCGCTAAAATCAGCCCAAGAACTACCTCAAGAACTGATTGGATAAATAGTGGCCTGCAAGCCTCTCGCCTGGGCATCAAGGGCGAAGTTGGCAACCTACAAATGTGGGATCGTGATTTTAAATTCATGTACCAGTTTGAGGCTGGTTTCAACCCACTTAATATGAAGTTGCATGATGCGGCACAGACGCTGGCGGACAACTCCGGGACCAACGCCAACTCTAGCGTCAGCGCGGACTCTTCCATGAACGGCGAGTTATTTGCGCGTCAGGCCTGGGTAGGAATGGATGGCGGCAAGCTGGGGCGTGTGTCATACGGTACCCAATACAACCCATTTTTTGAGATCACGAGCCCCTATGATCCAAACAGCAAGGCAGATACCTTCTCACCCTTAGGTGAAAGTGGCACGATTGGTGGCGGTGGCGGCATCTCAGAAAACGCCCGGATGAAAAACACGGTGAAATATGGCAACACTTGCGATGTTGAAGGATTAGGTAAGGTCAACTATGCCGGCATGTATCAGTTTGGCAATACCGCAGGCACTTCCGAGGGTTATGGCTACACCGGTCAACTGGGTTTTGAAAATAGCGTATTTGGCGTTCAGTTTGCCTTTAACAGCTTTAACAATGCCGTCAAGGCAGGGGCAGCTGCCGCTGGCAATCCTGCCGCCAACGACACCATTTCTGCGTCCCTGTATAACACTGAAGCCACTTTGATCACGTTGAAATGGACGCCGAACAAGGAAATCAAATTCACAGGCGGCTGGGAATGGTACCGCTTAAAGCCTTCATCAGACCGGACCATCAAATACAGCAAACTGTTTGACCAGACTGTATTTGGCGGCGTCGCCACCTCTGCATTACAACCGGGCTATAAACAAGATAACAATGTCTACTACATTGGTGCCAGCTACGACTTTTCGCAGCGCATCCCAGCCCTGGCAGGTCTGACAGCTTCTGTCGGCTACTATGCAACCCGGTTTGATGCGATTGATGGCCCAACAGTCTCTACCAACTCACAAGGTAAAATTGACACGTGGACTTCAGTGATTGACTATAAGATCAACAAGCGGGTTGATACCTATGTTGCTTACACCAATAACCACTTTTCAGGGGACAAGTTCCCGCGTTCGACCTGGTATCAGGATGTGAAGGCGGTAGGTGCCGGGGTACGTTTCCGGTTCTAAGTTCGCTGCCTGTTCATAAAAAGGCCCAAGTCGTGCTTGGGCCTTTTTTCATATGTGCGAACTAACCCTGCAGCAGCGCAGCTTCTTGCCGCGATTGTTGCACCAGCATTTGCTCAAAGGCCTCAGCAGGCACAGGCGGGGAATAGAAAAATCCTTGGGCAAAATCACAATGGATATCCATCAGCAAATCACGCTGCAGTGCGGTCTCCACCCCTTCAGCGATCACTTTCAGGCCTAGCTTATGCGCCATGACAATGATGGCCTCACACAAGACATAACTTTCATTGCCCGCATTCAGGTTACGGGTAAAGGACTGATCAATTTTCAAATAATCAATATCAAATTTACTGAGATAAGAAAGCGAAGAATATCCAGTTCCAAAATCATCGATCGCAACTTGAATCCCCAAGTCGCGATAGTACAATAAGCGCTGCTCGACGACCGGGTCGGGATTCAGTAACAAGCCTTCCGTAATTTCAACCACCAGATGCTTGCCTGCCAGTGCGTTATCCTGCAAGATTTTTCCCCAGTCATGATGAAAGCGTTGCGGGTCAACGAATTGCACCGGAGACTTGTTGACGCTAATGGCAAATGCCTCCCCCACCAGCGGCTGCCATTTAGACGCATGCGCGACCGCCCGAGAAAAAATCCAATTACCCATCGCAACAATGTCCCCCGTTTCTTCGGCCACGGGAATAAAGAGCGCCGGACTGATCAGTCCACGTTCAGGATGCTGCCAGCGCATCAGCGCTTCGGCTTTGACGATCTTGCTCGTGTTCAAACTGACAATCGGCTGGTAGTAATCGCGCAACTCATCCTTTTCAAGGGCCGCCTTCAGGTCGCGTGCCAACATCACGCGTTGCGACATGGCCTCTTTAATCGCTAGCGAGAAAAAGCGCAGGTTATTACGGCCCCGACTTTTTGCCTCATACATGGCCTGATCCGCATGCTGTATCATTTCTTCAGCATTGACGGCATCCTCGGGATACTGGCTGATGCCAATACTGACCGTGACATAGACGCGCTCCCCGCCAAGAATGGTGGCTTTAGAGATCTCCTGCATCAACTGCTGGCCGAATGCTTGCAAATCGGCACAGGCAGACTCTGGTGCAATAATGGCAAACTCATCCCCGCCCAGCCTGGCCACCTCCATATGATCATACAAGCATTGGCGTATCCGTTGGCCGATCTCAATCAACAACTCATCCCCATGCCGGTGACCGAGCGTATCATTGACCTCTTTAAAGCGGTCTAAGTCGAGCAACAACAGGCTGAGTTTTTGCTGTTGGGTCGCCGCCTCGGCAATCGCCTCTTTGAGGTGGCGATTGAAATAATGGCGGTTAGGTAATTGGGTCAGGCTATCATAATTGGCCTGTTGCCAAATCGCAGCATCGGCCTGCTTTTTATCCGTGATATCAATATGCGTACCGCGCATCATCCACGGCTGCCCGTCGGCTGTACGCGAAATCAGCCGCCCCCGATCTGCGATCCACAACCAGCGCCCGTCTTTATGTTGCATGCGGATATCGCACTCATAAAAGGCAATCTCGCCTTTGAGGTGCTGTTCAACCAAGGCCATGGCCATTTTCCAGTCATCCGGATGCGTCAGACGTTTTGGCGCCTCTACGCCTAAAGGCTGGATCTCTTCGAGTTGATATCCCAGAATTTCTGCCCAGCGATGATTAAACTGGCACGCTCCGGTTTGTACATTCCACTCCCAGGTGCCTGCACGCGTCGCATCAATGATTTCAGTCAGACGCAATCGCTCCAGCTCCAGCTCGGCACGCTTGCTTTCAATTTCAGCGGTCTTTCTTTTCACCGCGAGTCTTAGCATAAACACCAGCAATACCAAACTCACGGCAACGATGAATGCCACAGCCAACATCCATAACGCTTGCCCTTCATAGAGGTCTTGCTGCAAGGGACGGCCCTTCCATCGTGCCTCAATCGCAGCCATTTCAGCCGGGGTGATGGCCGCCATGCCTTTTTCAATCAAGGCCAGAATGGGCTCATTGCCCTTTTTTACCGCCCGGTGAAATTCGCCGTGATAAAGGGTAAAAGCACGCAGTACTTTTTGATCCGCCTTTGCGCGATACAGATAATAGCTAGCCGGATAATCATCCATACACAGGATCTTGATTTCGCCCTTGAGCGTGGCGGTGATCATCTCTTCATAATTGTTATATAGCCGAAACGATTGAACCCCGGCTTGCTTCAGGTGAAAAATACAGCCATCGCCTTTTTGCACACCGACGGTAAAGCCACTCAGATGGCTGGAGGATGCCAGGCCACCTATGCTTTTATGCGCATAAATGCCCACCGGGAGCGTGGCATAAGGGGTACTGAAACTGAAGCGCTGTTCACGCTCGGGATCCTGATAAATCATTTCGATCACATCAGCATGCCCGCTCAACAATTGCTGTAGCGCCTGCTCCCAGACCATGGCAAGCAAGGTCACCTTGACCCCGGTTTTTTGCTCCCACAACTTCCAGGTATCCACCACAATGCCCACCGTATTGCCATTTGCGTCCTTAAACAAATAGGGCGGGTAATTATCATCACTGGTCACAGTAATGGTCTGTTCTGCACATCCGATACCGGGCTGCATCAAGCCCATGAAGCACAGCATGCAACCAGCAAGTATCGATACCTTTCGCATGGCGAAATACCGTAGAGATCTCTTTGCACCCTGATGAATCACGTTGACGCCACCCCCGCGGCACCATAGAGATGGTCACCTTATAGATTGATAACAATTCTATGTCGAACAATTATTTATCTTGAGAAATATGATGCATATCGTACACCGAAAAGATACATGAAAATAGCAAAGGCCTCTATCAGAAAACGCAAATCTATTTGCGTTCTGCTGAGAGAGGCCAGTGAATACTGCTTTTGCAGAGTCTATGAGCGCCTTATGAGATCTGGTGTGAACTAAGCATCTGGTGCGCCAGCCTTGATCTTGGCGATCCAGTCTTCCACCTGAATGAAGCCTGCTTGTTGTGCTTTTTGTGCATCGGCTTCAGAGATCACGTCTTGCACAAACTCCAACCGCTTCCATTCAGCCAACGGGGTTTCGCATTGTGCAGAAGGGACGTAGCGCGAGGCACTCTCCCGCTGATAGCGGTGAATATAGCGTGGACAGTTTTGCCAGAGCTCAGACAAAGTTACCTTGACAACAAACTCAGCCTCTTTGTAATGCGCCAACAAAGCCGGATCGGTTGAGACCTCACTGACGCCCTGCAAGCGGATACGATGCGGGCGCTCAAATGAAATAAACAGCAGCCCTACCTCACCATTACCCACCATATTGCCTACCGACAGCTGCATACCATTGCCATTGTAGATCGGGAACATCAGCGTCTGGCTGTCCAGCACGCGGACAAATCCAGGAAAACCACCTTTGTAAGACACCGTAGGTCTGCCATTGTGGTCCACCGTAGACAGGAAAAACATATCCAGCGACTCAATAAAGCCCTTGGCATCTTCATCAATTTCCGTTTTACAGGCAATTTCCTCAATACGGTCAGCCAGTTTTCTGGTGCCCTGCGCATCTTGCACCTGACGATGTATCTCTCCGAATAAGCGACTCATAACTCCCCCAATTGGTTAAACGTAGGTTTGCTGCAATCAATCCATTGACTGCAGCTATCTTAGCTTGTTTGGCGCATCATACTTGATTTAAACGGCACTATGTATGGTCTGAACAGTGGTTTCAACGAAAGGGGAACGATGTCTACAGGCACCAAACCTGCAAGCATCGCAGATGGGAAAAGACAGGCGCGCTCAAGCCGGTGATGCCGAATGCTGTTTCACAGCAGAGCCACAAACATCAAAAAGCCCCAGTGAATGAGGGGCTTTTTGATGCGTTTTTAATGATGTTAGGACTTGAAAAACTGGATAGGAAAACTGCGCTTCTGATCATCCACACAAATTCCATCACCAATCACGTAGACGCTACCGAGCAAGCCATCGCCCTCAATATTGATTTTAAAGTCACAATTAAGCACGGCTTTTTGGTTAGCAATTAAAAAGCTTTTGCCTGAATAGGCACGACGGATCACCGCATCAGAGGCGCTTTGTGCATCCACCGTACGGATCACCGGGGCCACTGCACTGGTGGCCGTCCACTTGCCGGCAAGCTTGCCATAAGGAGACTCATCGATCTCAATATCACCATCGTTGCTAATATCATTAATCATGATACTCCCCGCATAGACAGTCCCATCCGTACCGATCAATTGCGCTTTATTTTTATAGACGCCCAGTTTTACCATGTTCACAGAACAGCCCGCCAACAGCAATATCGCTGTCAGCAATACACCCATATTTTTCATTCACCGGACTCCCTTAGCCAGTTATTTATTCAATGCACACCCTTATGCGCAGCCTTACCTGATACTACTGTCATGGTTAGTCTAACAGTCCTTCACTTATTTTTGATGACAGATGATTTCACTTGCTGCGACAAGTTTTACGCCTCCGCGAACGAGCGGCACGTCATCATAGTCTAACTTAACGCATACTCACAGTTTTAAATAAAAAACTGTATAAAAGCCTTTATATTTTGCATTTCAGACCGTAATACTCACATACAATTTACAGATAATTATCCAAAAACCATTGGGGGTTGAATCATGGCTTGCCGCAGAGTGAAAGGGCTATGTTCGGTCGTCCATATTCTTGGTCGCCTGTGTCTGATGCTAGGCATAGGTTTTAGCGGAGCAATGCTACAGGCAGAAGAAATTTTGCCAGGCGAGTTCCCACCATCCAATGCATTGGCAATCACACCACAAGAGCGTGATTGGCTACAGCAGCACCCACGCCTCAAGGTCGCAGTGAAAAGTGGCTGGATGCCCGTAGAGTTTCAGCTGGAAAATCACAACCATGCCGGTGTCTCCATCCAGTATCTGGAGCAGATCAGCCAACTCACCGGTTTAACATTTGTTATTGTCAACGATCATGACAACCTCACCCCGGCTGACGCGCCGCTCATGACAGGGATACGTGGTCAAAATCCGCCAGCCGGCTTTCAATTGCTCAAACAACCCTATCTGGTCACAGCCAATGCCATTTACATGGCCGCTAATCACCCCCTGGCACATCATGAAATCAGCCTCAGTGATCTCACAGACAAAACGGTTGCCGTATTCAAGGGCGGCCCCGTCGCACAAAAACTTAAAAATGAAGTCCCCACGATCAAAATCAAACTGATTGATATCGCGGATGAGGCGTTTGATGATTTGGAGTATGGCTATGTCGATGCCTACGTTGGCAATGAGCTGGTTCTGGACTACCACATCGACTTGCATAAAATCCAGAACATCAAGAAAGTAGGCATCACCGCTATCACCAGTGACGTCTGGATGGGGGTAGACGCAAATCTGCCAACGTTGGTCAGCATACTCAATAAAGCCACACAACAGATTGGCACCAATCCGCCCGAGATTATGAATACCTGGAAAGCCTCGCCTGCGCCAGAGCGGACACAATACCTGATTGCGGTCCCGGGAGTGCTTGCCTTGCTTTTGTTTCTGCAGCTGCTAAAAGTCTACCGCAGCAGCAAAAAACAGGCGGTGGCCGCACAGCAGGAGATTTGGTTCCAGGCTAATCACGACTTTCTCACCAAGCTCCCTAACCGCTTTCAGTTAAAAAATGAAATTGAGCAGGCCATGCAACAGGCCCGCGAATCCAAGCAGTCCCTTGGGGTCATCATTATTGATCTCGATAACTTTAAGCAGATTAACGATACGGCTGGGCATGCTTTTGGCGACGAAGTGCTGATCCAAGTCGCCACACGCATACGATGCATGATTCAACCACCCAGTCTGACCGCCCGCTTTGGCGGGGATGAGTTCTTGATGATGATGCCAGGCATCGATCAAGCAGGCCTTCAGGCCCTGTGTGAAAAACTATTGCAGGCAATGTTGCCACTCTTCGAGGTGCAATCCAAAACAGTGAGCGTGTCTATGAGTATAGGGGCGGCGCTTTTTCCAGACCATGGTCAAGATGCCGACGAGCTGATTATGTTTGCCGACCAGGCGCTGTATCAGGCCAAAAAGTCCGGCAAGCATCAATGTGTGCTGTTCAATCAGGCCATTTACGAAGAGTTTGCCCGCAAAATGCAACTGATCGAGGCGCTTAAAGAGGCCATTCCCCAACAGCAACTGTCACTGCATTATCAGCCCATCTTTCGCTTGAGTAATCTGCAGTGTGAAAAACTGGAGGCCTTGTTACGCTGGCAACATCCGCAACTTGGCATGATCCCGCCAGACGTGTTTATCCCCATTGCAGAAGAACATAATTTTATTATTGCGCTTGGCGAATGGGTGTTTGCACAAATCATTCAAGACCTGCAAAAGATCCAGCAACAGTTTGGCAAGGTAGAAATCTGCATTAATATTTCGTCCCTGCAATTTGCACACCCTGCCAGCCTGGAGCAATTTCTCGTCACCCTCAACGCACAACATATTCCCGGAGAACAGTTCTGTTTTGAAATCACCGAACGGCTATTGCTGGACTCCTCAGTCAATACAATGGCGATGCTCAGCAATCTGCATCATGCAGGGATTAAACTGGCGATTGACGACTTTGGGACGGGCTATTCCTCGCTCGCCTATCTGCATAAATTCATGATTGATTATGTCAAAATCGACAAATCCTTCATCAGCAGCCTGACAGAAAATGAAAAAAATCAGGCCTTATGCAAAACGATGATTTATATGGGCAATCAGCTCAATATCAAACTGATTGCCGAGGGCGTAGAAACACAGGATCAAGAAACCCTGCTCAAGCAGATGGGCTGTCACTACTCACAAGGTTACTTAAGGGCAAAACCGCATCCACTGAGTGCTGTAAAAGAATCGCTCATTCAGCAGGATTGAATCGCATCAGATCGTTAGACCACCCTTACTGAATGGCACTGAGCCGATCAATCTCGAGGTTGTTTTCTATGGTATGACATTGCAACACTTCAGCATCACCCTTCACCAGCGTCAGCTTCTCTACCGTATTGATATTGCTGGCAAACTTGCCATCCAGTTCGCCACATTTTTTTGTACGGTGGCTGGCAAAACTCAAATACTCTTTTTTTCTGCCCTCAAGCTGAACGGCTGGCACCGCACTATCGTTCATATAGGCCGCATAGGCACTTCTGAGCCTGAGTTCGGATACACTCCAGATATTAAAAACAATCATTTTTTTGGAGCTGTCTTTTTGTAAATTCTCTTCACTTGTTGCTGCAGGCACCGGATTCGCTGCCACATGTGCATGGGGTGCTACAACTGTCGTTGAGGCTGGCTGCTCGGTGGCTGGCTCAGGCGATGCATTTTTTTTGTGAGCAATGGTATCCGTTTTTTTGCCCGATTTTTTCACCGGCATCTCCTCTGATTCAGGGGCTGGCGTCGTCTCAGACACAGCCTGTGCCAGCTCGCTGGTTACTTGTGCGCTTATCTCGGGGGCAGCCACGGCAGAGACCTGATTTTGAATACGCAGGGTTGCTGCGCTGCCCTCTTCGCGCTCCTCCCCCTTGATAATCAGGCCGAGCAAGATGACGATCAGCACACCTATCAATAGCACATTGATTTTACCAATCTGGATTTCGCCACGCTGAGTAGGCGCAAAATGATATGAGCAGTAGATCATGGTAGGCAAACCCTTATCCCCAAGGGTTGTGTTTGATGTTGAAGACAATGCATATTTCCACAAATTCGGTCAGGTATAGTTTTACGCCAATAGGATATGCAATCTCTAACAATGCCTTAAAAAGAAATAAATTTCAATCATTGCCATTATGTTTACACCCTTTTTCATACATTCTCACAAATGCGTAGCCAATCAAGGCAGCGCATTTAAGCCATCACACGTTTGACTGCACGAAAATGAACCGGCTGCACAGGCAAATGAGCCGTTGCAAGATAAGTGCGGGCAAGGGGTACCTCTTGCTGCAAGCGCGGCTCTGCAGACGACGCCATCTCTTCCTCGGCTTCCTCACGGAACAAGGCATCTCTCAAATGCGTATCCGCACCAGCCTCATTGATCATGGGCGCATTCGTGTAAGTCAACTTGCCATTGAATCCAAGGAGTACTTGAGTATCAGCAGGCACGATCGCTGTCGCTTCCACCGCCTTTGCATGCACTTTGACTGACGTTGAATCATCTACTGACAGAATCGTGAAGTACATTCCTATGCACATCACAATTAAGGCCGCAGAAACTGCGCCCATTGTAATGGCGAGTAGAGAGAGTGCACTTGTAAATGTACGCGGTGATGTTGTTTTTGGCATATTAACCTCCCCAATCACTGATGACTGTTTTCACACAGCCTCTATCATCCAATAATCAACCACCTGAACGAATACACATCAGGCTGAACCTCTTGTAGGAATTTTCGTACAAGACAGGACAAACCAGGATCATTGGTGCCCTTGAGTTAAAATGAGAAGATTTCAGCCATACAAAGTAAAAAAGCACCTCCGAAGAGATGCTTTTTTTGCATTGAGATCAATATGCGTTTAATCGAATGCAGGGTTTGGTTTACCCCGCTAAACATAACCTAGTTACGTTCAGTGGTCCTAGTGGTAAATCAAGCCCTCAGTTGCATCATGCCGGGATAGCACCCAGTTGCCTATAGGAGTTTTTCCCGAATCGATTCATCAACAACCAACCCTAATGATTTGGCGATGGCTCAAACCGTGCTCTCGCACGTATTCGTTGCCAGGCAGCGCCAGTTAGTGATGATGCTCATGCTTGTTTTCTTTGCTGCCATCTTCGTGATGATGCTCATGTTCATTTGCATGGCCGTCACTCCCATGATGGTGCTCATGCTCATCCGCATGACCATCTTTGCCGTGGTGGTGCTCGTGCTCATCCGCATGGCCGTCCTTACCATGGTGATGCTCATGCTCATCCGCGTGCCCGTCTTTACCATGATGATGCTCATGCTCATCCACGTGCCCATCGCTCCATTTATCCGCCGCAATCACATTCGTTGCAGCAGTCAAATAGAAAACACCCAGCACCAAAGCTGCAATCACTTGTTTAGTATTACCCATCGTTTACCTTTCCCAAAAATAGGACCTTCATTCTAGTGAGCGCTTGATTTTTAATCAAATACTTCATGGATTAATCCGTGTTTGCAGCGGTAATGACGACTCAATAAGAGGATTACCCGATGGATGCAAGTAAAGCAAACAAGCCAGATGGCTTATGTACGCCAGTGCACGGAGCATTCAACTGTCGTCTGGAATACTTGTATGCACTAGGTACTAAGTGCCTCGATTCATACAAGGAGAAACACATGGCACACACATTACATTTACCACAGGCAAAGAGTCATCGCCTGTTGTCCTGGGGCTTGGCCCCCGCATTCACTGCATTGTTACTGCTCAGTGGTTGCGCCTCAACCCCCAAACCGCCAACTTCTGCTTTGCAAGCCGCTGAGCAAGCCATCGCGAGTGCAGAAAGAGCAAGTGTCGCGGATTATGCTTCTGTCGAACTGAGCACCGCACGCGACAAACTCTCTGCAGCGCACAGCGCAGTTCAAGAACAAAAAATGATTCTGGCGCAACGCCTTGCCCAACAGGCGAGAGCTGACGCTGAGTTGGCCTCCGCCCTAGCCGAAGTGGCAAAAGCCCGTGTGGTTAACGAGCAGATGCAAAAAGGGACTGACACATTAAAAATGGAAATGAAGCGTAAGACAGGAGATCAATAATGAACACACAAATTTTTAACGCTAGAACACTCATATCTACCGCTGTGGCATCCGTCTTGTTGGTGGCATGTACAGCCAGACAAATACAACCAGAAGCAGTCAACAATGCCCGCAGTAAATTGACCATGTTGCAATCTAATCAGCCTCTGGCAAGCCAGGCCCCCGTCGCGATCAAGGAGGCCGAAGTGGCAGTCCGTGCTGCCGAGGTATCTCAAGGCGACAAAGAACAAGTTGCGCACCTGATGTACATCGCAGAACGCAAGGTCGATACCGCACAAGCACTGGCCGAAAGTCGCCTGCTCGTTGAGCAACGCACGGCCTTGAGCCAGCAACGGGAAACTGCACGCCTCGACTCCCGGACAAAAGAAGTTGATATTGCACGCAGCAACGCTGATTCCGCACGGATAGAAACATTAGCGGCGCAAAAGGAAGTTGAAAACGCGCGCAGCAATGCAGAATCCTCACGGCTAAAAACATTGGCTGCACAACAAGAGTCGGCGAATGCGCAACAGAAAGCCGCTGATTTGCAACGCCAGATTGCAGAACTGAACGCCAAGCCAACCGAACGTGGTCTTGTTGTAACGCTAGGCGACGTGTTGTTTGACACCGGCCAGGCTGAGCTAAAAAGTGGTGCGACGACAAATTTAGCCAAACTTGCGACCTTCCTCAATCAGCATCAAAATCGCTCTGTGATGATCGAAGGTCACACAGACACTGTTGGCAATGCGGACTACAATCAAGCGTTGTCACAGCGCCGCGCAGACTCGGTTAAGGACTGGCTAATGAAACAGGGCATCCATTCAGATCGCCTCGTGACTGCTGGCAAGGGTGAAACCTCACCTGTCTCGGGCAACGATAGCGCATCTGGGCGCCAGTTAAACCGTCGTGTTGAAGTCATCATTGAAAATACAGGCGCTAATGTAGATGAAAAAACATAATGACTCTCAGCTGTACCGAATGCGTATCTTCTACGCATAGTACAATAAGAAAAGGGCTTAGGATTTAACCTAAGCCCTTGATTCTATTGGTGGCCCCTCTGTGAGTCGAACACAGCACCAACGGATTATGAGTCCGCTGCTCTAACCAAGCATGAGCTAAGGGGCCGGAAAGCGTGGGATTATAAACTAATCCTGACCGTTTTCTAAGAAGCTGCGCAGACGTTCCGAGCGGGTCGGGTGACGCAGTTTACGCAGGGCCTTAGCTTCAATCTGGCGGATACGTTCGCGGGTGACATCAAACTGTTTGCCGACTTCTTCCAGGGTGTGGTCGGTGTTCATTTCAATACCAAAGCGCATACGCAATACTTTGGCTTCGCGTGGGGTGAGTGATTCCAGCACTTCACTGGTAGCGTCACGCAGGCTGGCGTAAACCGCTGCGTCCATTGGGGCCAGTGTGGTGTTGTCTTCAATAAAGTCGCCCAAGTGGCTGTCTTCGTCGTCACCAATCGGCGTTTCCATGGAGATCGGCTCTTTGCTGATTTTGAGGATTTTGCGGATTTTTTCTTCCGGCATATCCATTTTTTCAGCCAGAGTGGCCGGATCAGGCTCAAGACCAGTTTCTTGCAAGATCTGGCGGCTGATACGGTTCATCTTGTTGATGGTTTCGATCATGTGCACCGGGATACGGATGGTACGTGCCTGGTCAGCGATGGAACGTGTGATGGCCTGACGGATCCACCAAGTGGCATAGGTAGAGAATTTGTAACCACGGCGGTATTCAAACTTGTCCACGGCTTTCATCAGGCCGATGTTGCCTTCTTGAATCAAGTCGAGGAATTGCAAGCCACGGTTGGTGTATTTTTTAGCAATAGAGATCACCAGACGCAGGTTGGCCTCGATCATTTCGCGTTTGGCGCGACGGGCACGGGCTTCGCCGGTGGTCATTTGCTTGTTGATTTCACGCAACTCTTTAATTGGCAAGCCGACGCGGATTTGCAGGTTTTGCAACCGCTCTTGCTGGTCCAGAATAGAGTGTCTAAAACGCTCTAAACGCTCACCGTAGGCAGGTTTACCTGCCAGCTCATCATCCAGCCAGTTGAGGTTGATTTCGTTGCCAACAAAGCTTTTGATGAATTGCTGGCGTGGCATATTGGCTTTTTCTACGCAGAAATCCATGATTTTGCGTTCGTGCGTACGCACTTCTTCGACCATGTTACGCACTTGGTCGCACAAAGCTTCAACCTGTTTGGCAGAGAAGCGGAAAGCGGTCAGCTCGTCGAGCACTTGCTGATGCAAAGTCTTGTACTCGGCATCGTTGGTACCTTTAGCCTCGCGGATATTGTTCATTTTGGTATTGGCGGCACGAATCACGGCAAAGCGTGACAGGACCTCTTCTTTGAGTTTTGCCAAGGCCTCTGCCGAAAGCGCAGATGCTTTGGCATCGCTGTCTTCGTCCTCGTCTTCGTCTTCCTCGTCGGCGGCTTCCTCTTCTTCAGCATCCGCCACGGCCAAAGCGTCATCCAGACCGAGATCGCTGTCGATCAAACCATCGACCAGCTCATCCACGCTCATTTCGTCTTTTTCGACTTTGTCCACCATCTCCAGCAATTGGGCGATGGTGGTTGGACAGGCGGCAATCGCCTGCACCATATGCTTGAGGCCGTCCTCAATACGCTTGGCGATCTCAATCTCGCCTTCACGGGTCAACAGATCAACTGTGCCCATTTCGCGCATATACATACGCACCGGGTCAGTGGTACGACCAAACTCTGAATCAACCGTAGCCAAGGCTTGCTCAGCTTCTTCAGCAGCATCTTCATCTGTCACGGCAGGGGGTGCATCAGACATCAGCAACACTTCGGCGTCCGGGGCTTCTTCATACACCTGGATACCCATGTCGTTGATCATGCCGATAATGCTCTCGATCTGCTCGGAGTCTTGTACATCATCCGGCAGGTGGTCATTAATTTCGGCGTAGGTCAGGTAACCGCGCTCTTTACCTAATACAATCAGGGTTTTGAGGCGTGTACGACGTGCCTCGGCATCCATTGCCTGGGTGGCGGGGTCTTTGTGTGTTTCGACTTCGTTGATTCCGAGTTCTTTGTCTAAACTTTTATCTGCTTTGGGTCTGGCCATGGCCGATTCCACCTCTAAAATGATTGATGCCGAGTGCTGGCAAACGCTGCAGGCACATCACTCGATTTAACATTACGGGAAACCCTCTATTTTACCAGATTTCTGCACGTTTTTTAAGCATGCCCTCACGGTTTTTAGGGAATTACCGACTAGCGCTTGCTGGTTAATTGCCGCAAGGCTTCACGCTCTGCTTCAGACAACATTGAAAATGGCTTTTCAGTTAACTGCCCCAACAGGGAATTTTCACGTGCAGTGACCGCCATGTCTGATAATTGGGTACATGCCCCCTCAAATTCAAGCGTAAAGTCCAAGCTTTCATCCAACAAAGACAACTCGCGCTGCAATTGGTGTCGTAGTGACTCAGAAATATAGGGCGAAATCATCTGCAACAGCACCACAGGACGAGACTCCGGCTTGGCAATCGCCGCCTTCAACACCACGCGCAACATCTGCGCCTCATCGCTCTCACCCGCCACCTGCTCGAGTAGCGCGGCCTGCGCCCATTGTGGCCGCATAAGCAACATCAACGCCAAACGCAGATGCAAAGATAACGGCGTACGCGAGCGTTGACGCACGGTTTTTTCCTTGGCCTTGGCAGTATTTGGCAATTTCAGCATGCGTTGCATTTCGCCTTGCGCCAGGCCGGTCATCTCGGCGACCTTTTTACGCAACAGCATGGCATAACGCGGCGCCTGAATTTGTTTGAGGATGGGCTCGGCGTCATTCAAGAATTGCACTTTATCCTCTTGCGAGGCCAGCGGGTTATGCTCACTTAAGTGCTGAATGATATATTGCGACAAGGGCATGGCCTGATTCATCTCGGCCTCAAAGGCTTCTTTGCCAAACTCGCGCACAAAGCTATCGGGGTCATGCTCGGCAGGCAAGAATAAAAAGCGCAACTTGAGGCCATCTTTGATGGCAGGCAAGGCATTCATCACCGCGCGCCAGGCCGCAGTCCGCCCGGCTTTATCGCCATCAAAACTGAAAACGATTTCATCGGTTTGCCGCATCAGCTTGGCAATATGAAAAGGCGTAGTCGCCGTGCCCAACGCCGCGACGGCATATTCAATGCCATACTGCGCCAGCGCCACCACATCCATATATCCTTCCACCACCAACACCCGCCCAGCATCACGGATGGCACGACGCGCCATAAACAAGCCATACAATTCATGCCCTTTTTGAAACACGGGCGTTTCCGGCGAGTTGTAATATTTGGGACTGTCTTCAGGGTTAATTACACGCCCCCCAAAGCCGATAACTTCCCCTTTTTGGTTATGGATAGGGAACATGATGCGGTCGCGGAAACGATCGTAGCGACGCCCCTGCTCGTTTTGTACCACCAGCCCGGCAGTTTCCAGCGGCTCGGCATCATATTGCGGAAAAACGGTTTGCAAATTTTGCCACCCGGCTGGCGCATAGCCAATCTGGAATTTTGCCGCGACCTGCCCGCTTAAGCCGCGTGCTTTCAGATAATCAATCGCCCGCGGTGATTTTTTTAACTCAGCTTTGTAATAATTGGCGGCCTGCTGCAAAGTCTCTTGCAAACTGAGTAGCACGGCTTTAGATGTTGGTGCAGGTTGGTTGGGATCACGCTGCTCCTGCGGCACGATCATACCGACTTGCTTGGCGAGGTCATGTACGGCCTCGACAAAACTCAAGCCGTTATATTCCATTAAAAAACTCAAGGCCGAACCATGCGCGCCACAGCCAAAGCAATGGTAAAACTGCTTGGTCGGACTCACGGTAAAACTGGGGGATTTTTCGTTATGAAACGGACAACAGGCTGAATAATTGGCCCCGGCTTTTTTCAGCGGAACAGACTTGTCGATGACATCGACAATATCTACGCGATTAAGCAGTTCTTGAATAAAACTTTCCGGGATCATAAATGCAAGTATCGCTGATGCGGGTCAAAAAAACAAAGGGCGCAAATGCGCCCCTGACTCAATGCCTGCAAAAACACACTACCCCAAGGCAACCTTGATCAAGCCAGACACTTTCGCCATATCTGCCTTACCGGCGACCAATGGTTTCACTGCACCCACCACTTTACCCATATCCTTGGCACCCGCTGCACCCGTTTCAGCAATCACTTTGGCGATCACCGCATTGATTTCTTCTTCGCTCAACTGGGCAGGCAAATAAGCCTGCAACACGGTGACTTCAAATTTTTCCTGATCAGCCAAATCCATGCGGTTAGCGCCTTCAAATGCAGCAATCGAATCACGGCGCTGCTTGAGCATTTTCTCAATGGCGGCAATCACGGCATCGTCGTCCAACTCAATACGCTCATCCACCTCGCGTTGCTTGATGGCGGCTTGCAACAAACGAATCACGCCCAGCTTGGGCATGTCTTTCGCCCGCATCGCGGTTTTCATATCTTCAGAGATTTGTGCTTTCAGGCTCATAGCGGGGATTATTCTCAATTAAAGAAGGACGTTAAAGCGTATGCTTTAAAAACAGCTAAAGGTTGCGGAAATCCACAACCTTCGCATATTTGTTTTTTCAAACCGGGTAGCCAAGTGATAGCTTACCCGATCTGCACATCTACTTAAAAAATTAGTAGAGTTTGGTAGGCAACTGCTGGTTGCGCAGACGACGGTACTGACGCTTCACCGCGGCAGCTGCTTTACGCTTACGCTCCCAAGTTGGCTTCTCGTAGAACTCGCGAGCACGCAAGTCGTTCAACAAACCGGTTTTCTCAATCAAACGCTTGAAACGGCGCATTGCAACGTCAAACGGTTCGTTCTCTTTCACACGAATAGCGGTCATGTAATTCCCTATCCTTCAAATATTTGGTTAGACAATGGTGCTTGCGGATTGATGCAGCACTGAAAACCGCGTATTCTATCGCGCTTATTTGGATTTATCAATCCTTTCTGCAAAAAAACGTATGCGAGACTTATCTTAGATGTTGGTATTGGGTATCGAGTCTTCTTGTGACGAAACCGGAGTGGCATTATATGACACGCGCCGTGGGTTGCTGGCGCACGCCTTGCACTCGCAAATCGACATGCATGCAGCCTATGGCGGCGTCGTGCCGGAACTGGCCTCCCGTGACCATATCCGCCGTGCACTCCCACTCACGCAGCAAGTCCTGGCGCAAGCAGATAAAACCCTGCAAGACCTCGAAGGCATCGCTTACACGCAGGGTCCAGGCCTGGCGGGTGCCTTGCTGGTGGGCACCAGCATTGCACAATCGCTGGCCATGGCCCTGAATGTCCCGTCTGTGGGAGTGCATCACCTGGAAGGCCATTTACTGGCACCCATGCTCGAAGAAAACCCACCCGCCTTCCCGTTTGTTGCCTTGCTGGTCTCGGGCGGACATAGCCAACTCATGCGCGTGGATGGCATTGGCCAATATGAACTATTAGGTGACACACTGGACGATGCGGCTGGCGAAGCCTTTGATAAAACGGCGAAACTCTTGGGCCTGGGCTATCCTGGCGGCCCAGCGGTGTCTAAACTGGCCGATCAGGGCAAGCCACAGTTTCAACTGCCGCGCCCCATGCTCAACAGCCCGGATTTAAACTTCAGCTTTAGCGGCCTGAAAACGGCCGTGTTAACGCTGGTGAACAACCAGCCTGAATTGAATGAAGAAACAATTAAAGATATTGCCTGGGAATTTCAAGAATCCGTCACCGAGATTCTGGTGCACAAATGCCTGAAGGCACTCAAACAGACCAAACTCAAACGACTGGTAGTCTCTGGCGGCGTAGGCGCCAACAAACGCCTGCGTACCCGGCTCAATGAAGCCGCTGCCAAACGTGGTATCAGCGTCAATTATCCGCGCCTGGAGTTCTGCACCGATAACGGCGCCATGATTGCCTTTGCCGGTGCGATGCGCCTGCACGCCATGCAGCCAGGCAAGCAGGATTACAGCTTTAGCATCCGGCCGCGCTGGGATTTGGCTGAGCTCAAAGCCCCTCAGTGATTGCCTGCTAAAGGGCGTTGCTGGGCTGTATTTCTACCGCCGATAAAATCTAAAAAAGATTCTCAAAACGATCTCCCCAGTTTTCATATCTGGGTTTATCGGCGGTTAGTTATTTCTTTCCAAAACGGCTTTCAGTCCCGGCCAACAGTTTTTCAATATTCGATTGATGGCGAATAATCAAAAACGCGGACATCACCACGACCACCGCCACATACACCGGGTAAGGTGACAGGAACTGCCAAGCAATCAACGGTGCCAATACGGCAGCGACAAGCGCAGACAACGAAGAAATGCGGCTGATTAAAAACACCGCCAGCCAGACAGCCACCACACTTAACGCCAGCCAGCCTGAAAAGGCAATCATCACGCCCAATGCCGTCGCCACGCCTTTGCCGCCTTTGAATTTATGATAAATCGGGTACAAGTGACCAATAAACACGGCCAACCCCACCAGTGCCACCACGTCCATCAACATACCCGCCTGCAGTGCCAACCAAGTGGGCAACCAGCCTTTAAATGCATCGCCCAGCAAGGTCAAAATGGCAGCGGATTTTTTACCGCTACGCGCCACATTGGTCGCGCCGATATTGCCACTGCCTACGGTGCGTGGATCTGGCAGGCGGTACAGCTTGCTGATAATAATGCCAAAAGCAATCGAGCCTATCAGGTAAGCCGCAGCGATCCACACCAATGCTTCAATATCAAAACCAATTTCGTTCATGCGCTTAATTCCACTGAAATGCAGCCGCTTAGCCAGCCACTGCACGATGTTGTATGATGCCGAATCATACTGGATTCCAGCCTGCGCGGAAATAAAAGGACACAGATTCATGGACACAATTTTTCTAGAACAAGTCAAAGTGCAAACCAAACTGGGCGTGCCAGAATGGGAGCGTACCGTGCCGCAAACTGTGATTCTGGATATTGAAATCGGCTACGACTTTAGTAAAGCCTGCCTCAGTGACGCGATTGAAGACACGATTGATTATGGTCAGGTAGTCGCCCGCATTCGCGAAACATTAGCCGAGCATAGCTTTAAACTGGTTGAGGCCTTGAGTGAACATGTGTGCCAGCTGATTTTGCAGGAATTTAAAGCGCAGAATGTGAAGTTGAAGGTGAGTAAGCCGGGGATATTGCCGGGGTTGAAGGCATTGGGGATTTTGATAGAGCGATCAAAGTGAAGAAATTTCTCAAGAAATATAGAGTGCGAATAAGAAACTCCATTTTGGGTGTATTGTTGTTTGCACTAATTTGCCTCGTATTTATTTTTATTGCTTATTATTTTTCATATTTTTCAGACAACTTACTTCCTAAAAATAGAGAAGAACTGGGTCAACTTGGAGATTATTTTGGCGGCTTACTGAATCCTATTTTTGGCTTAGCATCCTTTCTTGCTTTACTCGCCACCATCCTTTACCAATCCAAGGAACTGAAATTATCTAGGAATGAACTAGAACTTACCCGCATCGAGCTTGCAAATTCAGCATCTGCACTTGATGCTCAAAACAGAGCCATTGAATTACAAAGCTTTGAACAAACATTTTTCTCCTGGTTAAAAAACTACAAAGAATTATTAGCTAACATTGAAGGCGAGATTTCCAAGAAAACTATCGAAGATTACACTTCCCAAAAATCAGTGCGCCACGGCAATGCCTTTTTACACGAGGCTTGGCTATGGTCCTTAACCGCAGGCTCATTACGTTCAACCTTCATTCGATATCAAGTAGCAAACAGCCGGGCTAGCTCATCCAGCAACCAATATATTTACACGGATGAAGTACCGAAAAGCATCCAAGAAGAGATTATGCCGAGCCATTTTCAAATCAAGGTTTTAATTGATAGATTTCCTGACTTAGTCATCCGCAAGTTAAAAGAGGCATGGCAATCGCTATATTCACAGAACGAGTATAAATTAGATGCCCTATTTAGAACGGCATATAAATTAATAGTCTGGATCGACACGCAACCAGACTATAGACTTCCAATCGCCAGAAAATACTTTTATGTCAGCATTTTTAGAAGTCAATTATCTAGAGCGGAGATGATTTTCTTGTTCTATAACGGACTTTCGGAAGCGGGGAAAAAGTTTAAACCACTTATTGAGAAGTACGCTCTTTTTGATAATTTGAACTTTAAGAGTGACGAGTGCATGAAATTATTAGCTTGTGAATATAAAGAAAATGCTTTTAATTCTGATATAGCAAGAGCGGAACTGAGCATATCAAAAGTATTGGATCAATAAAACAACCCCTTTGAATAGAAAATATACCTACCCCCTGGGATGATGTACCTTATGCAACTGCTGCAACCGCTCCCTCGCCACATGCGTATAAATCTGCGTGGTCGAAATATCTGCATGTCCCAGCAACATCTGCACTACGCGTAAATCCGCGCCATGATTGAGCAAATGCGTGGCAAACGCATGGCGTAACACATGCGGGCTGATATGCTGAGAAATCCCTGCCTGCAAGGTATATCGCTGAATAATGTGCCAAAAGGCATGCCGCGTCATGGCATCGCCACGTGTGGTGACAAATACCGCGTCACTCAAATTACCTTTTAAAATCTCTGCGCGGGCGCCTGCCAAGTAACGGTCTATCCACTCGGCCGCTTCCTGACCCATGGGCACCAGGCGGGTTTTGCTGCCTTTACCGGTGACGCGCACCACGCCATCTTGCGTACTCACTTCGCTGATTTTGATATTCACCAGCTCTGAGACACGCAATCCGCTGGCATAGAGCAGCTCCAGCATGGCACGGTCTCGCATACCAAGCGGCACATTCACATCCGGGGCATTGAGCAAATCTTCCACCTGCGACTCACTCAGCGTTTTTGGCAGAGACCTAGGCATTTTGGGCGCTTCGATATGCAAGGTGGGGTCTTGCTGAATCAGATTGGCGGCCAGCGCGTACCGGTAAAAACGGCGCAAGGTGGCTATCAGGCGGTTGATACTCCGCACCTTCACTTGCGGGAAACGATGGGCAAGATACGCTTGCACATCATGCGACTGCACCTCCCACAAAGTATGGGTGTGCTGCTTGCACCACTCGGCAAAACCTTTTAAATCATTGCGGTAGCTGGATAAGGTATTGGGCGACAAGCCATCTTCCAGCCAGAGCTGGTCGATAAAGGTATCGATTTCAGGAAATGCTGCCGCCTCGGTCAAAGAATGCGCTTCTTGCTGCATCGGCGTTTATTTATGGCCTTGCTCATGGGCGAGCAGCCAGCGTTTAATCTCCAAACCACCGTCTATGCCTTGCATAAATCCGCCCAGCCCATGGCTGGCAACCACCCGGTGACAGGGATTAAACAAGGGCAAGGGATTGGCACCGCAGGCATTAGCCACGGCACGTGGGCCAGAGTCCACCGCTGCCGCCAACTGGCTGTAAGTCCAGGTTTCACCGACAGGGATCGCACGCATGGCCTGCCAGACACGTTGCTGAAAAGCCGTGCCGAGAGTGGAGTGAATAGGTTGCCAGACCATATGCGGATTTTCAAGATAAGTGGCGACTTGATCGGCCACGGCTTGCGCACGCGGATGGGGGCTGGCTTTGATGGGCAATGCATGTAGCAAGAACTGCAGCCGCTCACCGGCCTCATCGCTACGCACACCAACAAAGCCAAAGGGCGCAGGCACCAATGCATCGAGTTCATCATCAAGACTGTTCATGCGCCTATTTAACTGTAATCTTGGCCCGGGTGCAACCAACGATCATTAGAATATGGCAATAAAAAAGCCCTTCAACTGAAGGGCTTTTTGCTGCAACGCTTGAATTAAGAGTTGTCTGCTGCGATGTCTTTTTCGCGCGCAACCAGTTTCTCTTTAATACGTGCAGATTTACCTGAACGCTCACGCAAGTAGTACAGTTTAGCGCGACGCACGTCACCACGGCGTTTCACTTCGATAGAAGCGATCAGTGGGGAGTAAGTCTGGAATGTACGCTCAACGCCTTCACCTGAAGAGATTTTACGCACGATGAAAGAGGAGTTCAGACCTCTGTTACGCTTGGCGATGACCACGCCTTCGTAAGCCTGCACCCGTTTACGCGTACCTTCAACCACGTTTACACCTACAACCACGGTGTCACCCGGCGCGAAGTCAGGGATAGCTTTGTTTAAACGAGCAATTTCTTCTTGCTCTAACATTTTGATAATGTCTGCCATGTCAGTTCCTTTTAATTGTAAAGTGACTCGTTCCTACTCGACGCCTTTTGATGCAACGTCTTTAAGTAGCCTAGCCTCTTCTTTCGTCAACGGCCTTTCAGCCAATAAATCCGGGCGTTTAGCCCTTGTTAGCAGCAGCGATTGTTGTAATCGCCATTGTCTAATCTTTTCATGGTGCCCGGACAACAATACGTCGGGCACCTTTAATCCGGCAAACTCTTCTGGGCGTGTGTAGTGCGGATAGTCGAGCAGGCCATTCACAAATGAATCTTCCTGCGCCGAATCAGCATCGCCAAGTGCCCCAGGCAACTGGCGGATGATAGCATCCAGCAACACCATGGCAGGTAACTCACCGCCACTTAACACATAATCGCCGATGGAGAGTTCTTCATCCACCAAGGTATCCAGCACGCGCTGGTCTACGCCTTCATAGCGGCTGGCTAACAGCACCAGCCCCGGTAATGCTTTGAGCTGCATCACTTTTTCGTGTGTCAGCGGTTTGCCCCGTGGCGATAAGTGGATCACCCTGGGCGTTATTTCTTTTGCACTTAAGCGCGCTTTGGCTTCGCCTATGGCATGTGCCAGCGGCTCCGCCAGCATCACCATGCCTGGTCCACCACCATATGGCCGGTCATCAACGGTGTGATGCACATCCTGCGTATATTGGCGCGGATTGGTCAGGGTTAACTGATACAAGCCACGCTGTCTGGCACGACTAGTAATCCCGTATTCCGTCAGTGCTGCAAACATCTCAGGAAACAAACTGATCACTTCAATCTGCATCATGAGCTGCGCTTTCTTTTAAAAATCGGCATCCCACTCCACAAGCACGGTACCCGCCTGGATATCCACCTCTGGCACAGCGTCACTGGTAAACGGGATCAAACGCTCGCGATACTCTTCGCGCAGTTTGCCATCCTTGCCTTTGACCTGTGTCGGCTGCTTTTCACGCACGACCAGCACATCGTTCGCGCCGGTTTCCAACACTTGCGTAATCTTGCCGAAATCCACGCCTTCAGTATTGCTGACTTGCAAACCAATCAGATCAGACCAGTAATACTCGCCCTCTTCTGTCTCGGGCAAGGCCTCACGCGGCACAGCAATTTGCTGACCTTTGAGCGCGAAGGCGGCATCTCTATCGCCCACCCCTGACAACTTGATCAGCAACACATCGTTATGGATTTTGGCTTGCTCTACCGTCGTTTCACGCCAATTCGGCGCTTTACCGATCCACCAGGCTTCGTAGTCCAGCAGGCCATCAAGATACTCAGTATCAGGCACGACTTTTACCCAGCCATAAACGCCATATGGGGCGACAATGCGCCCCATCACAACCATGTTCTCAAACGCCATCTGTATTTAGGCGTTGAAACAATTACTCGGCAGCTGGCGCTTCAGCGGCAGCTGCTTGTGCGGCGGCAGCTTCTGCAGCAGCAGCGTCGGCTTCTGCTTTAGCCTTGGCAGCGGCTTCTGCAGCGGCAGCAGCAATGGCTTTCTCTTTGGCAGCTTCAGCTTTAGCAACTTCTTTCGCTTTCGCAGCAGCCATGCCTTCAACGCCTTTAGCGTGGAATTTAACCAGACGTGCTACGGTGTCGGACAGTTGTGCACCGTTCTCAACCCAGTATTGTGTACGCGCTTCATCGATACGCAGGCCTTCAGCGCCAGCGCGTGCAGATGGATTGTAGAAACCAACGCGCTCGATAAAACGACCGTCACGACGGTTGCGGGAATCTGCCACAACAACGCTGTAAAACGGGTTCTTTTTGGAGCCACCACGTGATAAACGAATAACGACCATAATCTTGTTCTCTTAAAAATGAATTTCTTTGCAGAAAGGCGCGGATTATACTTGATTTTTTAAAACAGTGGCAAGTCTTTTTCACTCACCTGACGATGCATTCCTGTACAGCGTCGGATCAGCCACGCCCGCTTGTATAAATCCCGCTTTGCGGAAGCGGCAGGAGTCACACACGCCACACGCGGCGCCTTGACCATCGGCCTGATAACAAGAAACGGTTAAGCCATAATCCACCCCCAGCGCATGGCCGGTGCGGATAATGTCAGCCTTGGTCATATCGATCAACGGTGCATGCACGGTAATGGTTTGTCCCTCCACCGCAGCTTTAGTGGCCAGATTGGCCATTTGCTGGAAGGCTTTGACATATTCACCACGGCAATCAGGGTAGCCGGAATAATCCAGCGCATTCACGCCGATAAAAATATCCCGCGCCTGCAACACCTCGGCCCAGGCCAGGGACAAGGATAGCATAATCGTATTGCGTGCCGGCACGTAAGTGACAGGAATGCCCTGCGTCTCTTGCTCAGGGACGGCGATCGCATTGTCAGTGAGTGCCGAACCACCAAACAAGGACAAATCCAGCTGTACGGTTTTATGCTCGGCTGCCCCCAAGGCTGCCGCAACGCGCTGGGCGGCCTGCAGCTCAACATTATGGCGCTGATGATAATCCAGACTCAGGCAATAACAGTCGTAGCCTTGCGATTTGGCAATTGCCAATACCGTACTTGAGTCCAGGCCGCCCGATAATAAAATCACCGCCTTAGGGTTTGCTGCTGTCACGCTTATACTCCTTGTTTCTCGCCCCAGAGAATTTTATGTAATTGAAGCTGCATACGCACCTTGAGGTGATCTTGCAAAATCCAGCTGGCCAAAGTTTCGCCACTGACCTCATGAAAGCTGGGCGAAAATAACTGATCGCAATCGACCGGGAATGCCCGGGTCTGCAACATCAATTTGGCCCAGTCATAATCTTCCCGGCTGCAAATCACCCATTTCACTTCATCACCGGCTTTCAGCAAAGGCAAGTTTTCCCAGCGGTTTTTTTCTACTTCACCCGACCCAGGCGTTTTGATGTCCATAATGACTTTCACGCGTGAATCGACCTCGGCGATATCCATGGCACCACTCGTCTCCAAAGACACCTGATAGCCAGCATCGCCCAGCCTGGTCAGCAATTCGATACAGCCCTTTTGCGCCAGCGGCTCGCCGCCGGTCACGCAGACGTAACGGGTATCGTAGGCTGCAATCTGCTGCATGATGTCATCCAGCGTCATATTGCTGCCGCCTTTAAACGCATACTCCGTATCACAATAACCACAACGCAATGGGCAGCCGGTCAAGCGGATAAAAATCGTAGGCAGCCCGACACGTGAGCTCTCGCCCTGCAGGGAGTAAAAAATCTCGAAAATTTTGAGTGTGGTCATGGGGAAACTAAAAGTAAACGGGCAGATATTGCTATCTGCCCGCTATTATCGCTGAAATAAGGTCATTTCAATAACGAAAATCTGCTATTTGATCGTTTCGAGCACTTTCAAGCGTTTTTGTGCGCTAGGCGTCACTTCAGCCGATGGATAGGCCGCAATGAGATCCTTCAAGGTCTTTTTGGCGGCCGGAATCTGCCCCAACTGAATCTGACTATTCGCCAGATTGAGCATGGCATTCGGTGCCAAGGGATGCGTCGCATAACTCTCCAGAAACTTCTGCTGTGTGGCAGCAGAGGATTTGTAGCTCTTCAGTGCAAACTGGGTATATCCCATGCCGTACATGGCATCTGGCACCAGCTTGCTATTAGAGTAAGTCTTCAGGAACGCATCATAGGCATTAAAGGCCTCTTTGTACTTGCCTGCCTGGTTGAGCGACTCTGCCTCGGCAAACGCGCTGGTTTCCTGCTGGGAAACATCAGCTTTTACATCGCCAGTCGTACCACTCGCGCCTGCGACGGGTAAGCCTTGACCATTTGTCACTGATTGTGCCAAGGTTTCCAGCTTGCGCACACGCGTATCCAGATCGGTGTAAGACGCATTCTGCTTGGTACGCATATCCTCAAGCTGATGGGTCACCACTTCAAGATCACCCTTCAGTTGTGCCACATCCTGACGGAGCTGCTCCAGCTGATTCTGCATGTCCAGCAAACCCTTGCCGTTGATCAGCATTTCCAGACTTTGCACGCGTCTGTCCAGCGATTGCTGGGTGCGTGTCAGGTCTGTGATGGCTTTTTGCTGTGCATCATAATCTGCACCCTGCTTGGTTTCGAGCTCAAGAATACGCTTTCTGGCTTCAGTATCATCGAATAAAGCCGCCTGGCTGACGGTAGACACCGTCAAGCCAAGGGCCATCAATACCGCAGCGTATCGCAAATTACTGACCTGCATAAACGATGTCTACGCGGCGGTCTTGCTGGAAGCAACCGTCATCCGCGCAGTTTTGTTTTGCACGCTCTTCACCGTAGCTCACAGTTTCGATCTGGCTATCGCTCACGCCCAATACGTTGAGGGCATTTTTCACAGCCACGGAACGACGCTGACCCAATGCCAGGTTGTACTCGTGTGTGCCACGCTCGTCGGTGTTACCTTGCAGTACCACTTTAGTTTGTGGATGGGCGATCAGGTATTTGGCGTGGTTAGCGATCAGGCTCTTGTACTCTTCACGAATCGCGTCGCTGTCGTAATCAAAAAATACCTGACGCTTGGCCAATTCAGCCGCACTCAACTCGTCTTTGCTGGTATCCACATCAACGGTTTTGATATTGATTTTGTCTGTGTTTGCAGAGCCATCATTACCATTGCCGTTTTGTTTTGCCATTGGGCGAGTCACGCTGGAATCTTCAACCTTGGCTGGGTTCATCGGGGTGCTTTTACAAGCGGTTAGCACTAATGCCAGTGCTGCAATTGTCCAAATACTCTTGTTCATACTTTCTCCTTAAAAATGATTGACTGAATAAAATTAACCAAAAAGACGATTATTGTTACGACTACTTGGCTGAAGCTTGTGCAGGACCCCAGGCTGGCTCACGAATATCACCGCCGGCCTCAGACAGACGCTGTCTGACCAGACCATCCACGGTCACTGTCGCCAAGGTCCCCTTGCCGCCCACCCGGGTGGCATACATGATGGTACGTGCGTTCGGGGCAAAGCTCGGCGACTCATCTTGCGAACCATTGCTCAGCAGTTTGACATTGCCAGACGCCAACTCCTGAACGGCTACTTTAAAAGAACCGCCGTCATTGCGAATATAGGTTAAATACTTGCCATCGGGGGAAAAGCGCGGGCTCACATTATAGCCACCCTCGAAAGTCACGCGCGAAGGGGAGCCACCAGAAGCAGGCACCTTGTAAATCTGAGGACGTCCGCCACGGTCTGAGCTGAAGTAAATAAACTGGCCATCAGGCGAGAACGCTGGCTCGGTATCAATCGCACTGCTTTTGGTGATTTGCTGCAAGTTGGAACCATCCGCAGCAATAGTATAAATCTGCGAGTTGGCGCCATAGGTCAACACCACCGCCAATTTGCTACCGTCTGGCGACCAGGCCGGGGCACTGTTATTCCCCTTGAAGTTAGCCACCACTTTGCGCTCACCCGTATACAAGGACTGCACAAACACAATCGGTTTCTTTTTCTCAAAAGACACGTAAGCCATCTTGGTGCCATCTGGCGACCAGGCCGGTGAAATAATCGGCTCATTCGAAGACACCAGCGTTTGTGCATTGTAGCCATCGTAATCCGCAATTTGCAGCGTAAAGCGCTTACCTGTTTTGGTAACGTAAGCAATGCGCGTGGCAAAGGCGCCAGGCTGACCGGTAAACTTTTCATAAATCTGGTCGGCAATCATGTGCGCGACATGGCGGTATTGACTAGCAGAGACGGTATAGGTCAGTTGCAGCAACGCCGTTTGACGCAACACATCCATCACTTGCACCGAGATCTTGAGATTGCCGTTGCCTGTTGACTGCACTTCACCCAGGCTCAAGCCTTGTGCCTTGAGCGCAGTCCAGTCGGTATATTTGATTTGAGAAGCATTGGTCGGCAATGCCGGCATACCACTGGTATTGATAATACGGAACATGCCACTGCTACGCAGGTCGTTACTGATGATCTCATGCAAACGGCTTTGTGATTGCGGATTGTCTGTCTCGGCCATCGGCAGAATCGCGACTGGAATCTGAATGGCACTACCGCCACTGATCTCAAGCTCTAGTGCCGCATGGGCAGGGATAACCGCCAGCAGCGCAACGAATCCGGCAAAAATCGCCGTAGCAAATGCGTGCATCAAACCTCGTGTGTGTGTTTTCATGGTGACAATATTATTCATCTGGTTTGCTTATATATCTGAATTATAACGAAAAGCCGCTTCATCGTCATTGCTTGCTTAGCCACGTGGCTTCAACTTCAAGCGAATCTGATCTACCATTTTTCTACGTGCCGCAGGATCATCCGGCAAATCGAAGGGCTTGGCCGCCAAAATGGCACGGATCACTGCATCATCACAAATGGCATCGCCCGACCCTCGCACCAGCTTGGGCATGCCGGAAATATCTCCCGAATTCATCATCTGGATATCTACCAGCAACTCGGGGTTAGAAACAGGGCACAAGCCGGGGTTCACATTGCTACGGATTTTGCGGCTCATCAAGCCCATGTAATAACTGAGCACAGACGGATCAACCGCTGCAGCCGCCGCCGACTGCTGTGCGTCCAACTCTTGCTGGCGCATCGCATCCTGAATTTTTTTCAGCTTTTCTTCTTCCTCTTGTTTACGCAAGGCTTCCTGAATTTTTTTCAGTTTTTCTTCCTGCTTTTTCTGCTCAAGTTCCTTCTTTTTCTCTTCGTCTAGCAGGCGCTTCTTTTCTTCCTCCTGCTTTTTGAGTGCAATTTCCGCCTCTTGTTCCGCTTGCTTGACTTGAGGCACAGGCTCAGGCTTGGGTTGCGGTTTAGGTTCTGGCTCAGGCGGCTTCGGCGGCGGTGTCGGCTCTGGTTTGGGTTCAGGCGGTGGTGGCGTCGGTTCTACCGGCTTTTCCACTGGCTTGGCAGGCTGCTTACTGGGCAAGCTATCCCACAAGGTCGCCTCCATCACACTGGGGGTCACGTGGACCGCTTTCCAGTCAACCATAAAGATCATGCCCAAGCACAGCAACACGTGCATGAGCACGGATAAGATGGCTGCCCGTTTGCGTATCGCCTGATCTTGTGGGGAGTAAGTGACTTTCATGCGTTTTAAGCAACCTGCCCGTTATTTCTCATTCTGAAACAGCAAACCAACTTGATTCACCTGCGCTTGCTTGAGCAAATCCATGACGGACACCACTTCACCATAAGGCGTGTTTTTATCTGCAGACACCACCACCGGCTTTTGTGTCTCAGACAGGCGCTGACGAATCAAAGCCAGCATATCGTCACGCTGCATCTCTTTGCCTTCCATCATCACAGTGCCTTCTTTTTGCACGGTGATCACAATCGGGTCACCACTCTGCTTGAGCGCCTGCCCGACTTTGGGCAACTCCACCATACCGGGATTGGTCATGGGCGCGGTCACCATAAAAATCACCAGCAACACCAGCGTGACGTCGATATAGGGGACGACGTTAATCTGGTTCATCATGCGACGTTTACGCGTTCTGCTCATCGCGGCTCCTATCAGGCTCTACGTTGCAAAATGTTGGTAAATTCTTCGATAAAGCTCTCGTAACGGACAGAGAGGCGGTCTACGCCCGCAGCAAAGCGGTTATAGGCAATCACGGCTGGGATCGCGGCAAACAACCCGATCGCAGTCGCCACCAGCGCCTCGGCAATGCCAGGGGCAACCTGGCTCAATGTCGCCTGCGCAACGTTAGACAAGCCACGGAAGGCGTTCATGATGCCCCATACTGTGCCGAACAGGCCGATGTAAGGACTGACTGAACCTACGGAAGCCAAGAATGGCAGGTGCGCATCCAGATAATCCAGTTCGCGGTTATATGCTGCACGCATGGCACGACGCGTCGCCTCCATCACATCACTGACTTCGGTATCTTTTTGCTGCTTGTAGCGGATAAATTCTTTTAACCCGGCCTGAAAAATGCTGGCCATGCCTTGAGGTGTTTTGCGACCAGTCGTGATGCGCTCATACAGCTCGTTCAAATCACCGCCGGACCAGAATTGCGCTTCAAACTGATCCACATTTTCGTTGGCAGCCTTGAGTGAAAAAACCTTAATGAAGATATACCACCAGGAGGCGAGTGAGGTCAGCAGCAGAATCAGCATCACCAGCTGAACTGGCAAACTGGCCCCGCTCACCAGGGTAAAAATCGACATATCGTTCGCTACATTCATGAAGACTCCAGTGCAATTTTGATACGGGCCGGAATACCCGTGGGTTTAAATGAATCCGCATCAACACAGGCGACTTTCACCTGTGCCTCAATTAAAAGCGTGTCGCCACGCATGACCTGCTGCTGGCAGCTAAAACTGCCACGCCCCATCTCCAGCAACTGCGAAACCACCCGCAACTGGTCATCCAGCCGGGCCGGTTTTTTAAATTGTAGCTGCATGCTGTGGACGACAAACAACACTTGTTCTTGCTGCTTGAGCGCGCTTTGGTCAAAGCCCGCAGTCCGCAACCACTCGGTGCGCGCACGCTCCATAAAATTCAGGTAGCGGCTGTGATAGACCACACCACCGGCATCGGTATCCTCGTAATACACACGTACAGGAAACTCAACCATGTTATTGCCCGGCATCTTGCCATAAATCGGCTGACACCATGCTGACAGGCGCTTTCAAGCCAAAATGCTGGTAAGTCAACTGCGTGGCCACGCGTCCGCGCGGCGTGCGCATCAGATAGCCTTGCTGAATCAGATAGGGCTCCAGCACATCTTCTATGGTGTCACGCTCTTCACCAATGGCCGCGGCAAGATTGTCCAGTCCCACTGGCCCGCCACCAAACTTTTCAACCACCGCCTGCAATAACTTGCGATCCATCACATCCAGCCCTTGCTGATCGACATCCAGCATTTTCAAGGCGGCATCGGCAATCGTATCGGTCACAATGCCATCCGACTTGACTTGCGCATAATCCCTAACCCGGCGTAGCAGGCGGTTGGCAATCCGCGGTGTGCCGCGTGAACGTCTGGCAATCTCCAGTGCCCCGGCCGCTTGCATTTCAACCTCGAGCAAGTTGGCCGACCGCATGACAATCTTGGAGAGCTCGGCGTGACTGTAAAACTCCAGCCGCGCCACAATGCCAAACCGGTCACGCAAGGGGTTGGTCAACATGCCCGCGCGCGTGGTCGCCCCCACCAGCGTAAAAGGCGGCAAATCCAGTCGCACACTGCGTGCTGCAGGTCCTTCACCGATCATGATATCGAGTCGGTAATCTTCCATGGCCGGATACAATATCTCCTCAACCACCGGGCTCAGGCGATGAATCTCGTCAATAAATAAGACGTCGTTGGGTTCAAGATTAGTCAGCAATGCCGCCAGATCGCCGGCCCGCTCCAGCACCGGGCCCGAGGTCATGCGCAGATTGACGCCCATCTCTTTGGCCACAATGTGAGCAAGCGTGGTTTTACCCAGACCAGGCGGGCCGAACAGCAGCACATGATCAAGTGCCTCTTGCCGACCACGGGCCGCATTAATAAAGATTTCGAGTTGACCGCGCGCCTTCTCCTGCCCCACATACTCATCCAGATGCTTGGGGCGCAAGGCACGCTCAAGCGCCTCTTCTTGAGTGCTGGCAGTAGCGGGAGCGACGAGTCTATCGGTTTCTATCATGGGTGATGGGCGATGAAGTGCAATGCAATACTCAACAATGAAGGCCTCATGCCGCGATTGAATCAGTTATTTTTGTCATCATACCATGCAGCGTATGACTATTACAGACTCGCGCTCGGCCTGGCCGGACTACTTGGCCAGATACTTGAGCGCCTGCCGGATACCATCGCTCACACTAATGCCAGGCTCCAGCAACTTCAGGGTCGCAGCCGCCTCACGCTCATGGTAACCAAGCGCCACCAGTGCATTGAGGATATCATCTGTCGCCGCTTTGACGGCTGGTTGCGCCGAGGTGGACCCCGTCACCACAAATTTGTCTTTGAGTTCGAGTAACAACCGCTCGGCCGTTTTTTTGCCGATGCCAGGAATACGCGTCAGCAAGCCGACTTCTTGCTGGCTGACAGCCAGCATCAAATCATTCACGCTGACACCACTCAAAATCGCCAGCGCAGACTTGGCACCAATACCATTCACCTTCAGCAACTGCTTGAAGGTATTTTTCTCTTGCTCACTGCCAAAGCCATACAGCAGTTGCGCATCCTCGCGCACCACCATATGCGTCAAAATCTGCACAGGTTGCCCCAGATCGGGCAAATTATAAAAAGTGCTCATCGGCACCTCTACTTCATAGCCCACGCCATTGCAATCCACCACAATCAAGGGTGGGGACTTTTCCAGCAGGCGGCCATTCAGGCGTGCGATCATATCAATCTTCCATTTCTAACTCTGAAGCCGGTGGTGGCCAAAGCCCCCAGCCCCTGACCGCCATGTGCATGACAAATCGCGCAAGCCAAGGCGTCGGCAGAGTCCGGGCTAGGTGTAGCCGGTAATTTAAGCAGGCGCTTGACCATCTCTTGCACCTGTTCTTTTTGCGCATGGCCATTACCCACGACCGATTGTTTCACTTGCAGCGCCGTATATTCGGCCACCGGCAGTTGACGGATCACCGCCGCAGAAATGGCGGCACCGCGCGCCTGACCCAACAATAGCGTGGACTGGGGGTTGACATTAACAAACACTTTTTCAATCGCCACTTGCGTGGGCTGGTAGGTTGAAATCACCTCAAACAAGCCATCCAGAATGACCTTCAGGCGCTCGGGCAAGGCCTCTTTTTCTGACTCGCCCTCTGCGGTTTTTTTGGCTGATGCGGTTTTAATCACGCCACTGGTCAGGTAGGACAATTTGCCATCCACGGCTTCTATCACACCGAAACCCGTAATTCTCAGGCCGGGGTCTATGCCCAAAATACGCTGACTACTCACGTCAAGACACCCAGTTCAAGCCGGTAGGCCAGAAAGGCGTGCACCGCCAATCGCGCCATTTAATCTTCTTCAATCACGGCAGAAGTGTAGACCTCTTGCACGTCATCGAGGTCTTCGAGCATGTCGAGAATTTTTTGCATTTTGACCGCATCCTCGCCAGTGAACACCACTTCATTCAGCGGCTTCATGGTCACTTGCGCCATCACCGCCTTCAGGCCCGCAGCCTCAAGCGCTTCTTTCACCGTGACAAAATCGCTAGGGGCCGTGATCACTTCTATGCTGCCATCCTCATCGGCAATCACATCTTCCGCACCGGCTTCCAGTGCCGCTTCCATGACGGCATCTTCTGACACACCAGGCTCAAACACCAGCTGACCACAGTGCTTGAACATAAAAGCCACGCTACCATCAGTGCCGAGGTTGCCACCATGCTTGGTTAGGGCATGGCGCACGTCCATCACCGCACGCTGACGGTTATCGGTCAGACAATCAATAATGATGGCCGCACCATTGATGCCATAGCCTTCATAACGAATTTCTTCGTAGTTAACACCCTCGAGCTCACCCGTGCCTTTTTTGATGGCACGCGTGATATTGTCTGAAGGCATATTCTCTTCTTTGGCCGCTGCCACGGCTGCCCGCAAACGCGGGTTCATGGCTGTATCACCGCCCCCCATACGCGCAGAAACCGTGATCTCTTTAATCAGCTTGGTGAAGATTTTGCCGCGCTTGGCATCCTGACGACCTTTGCGATGTTGGATATTGGCCCATTTACTATGTCCAGCCATATGACTTCCTTGTATTTTTTAACAACGGGATGAAATGTTTTAACTGGCGGATTTTACCACAGGCGCAAGCAGGCTTGGCGGCGGCTTGATTGAAGGCAGATAGGCAAGATCAATAAAAACAGGGCCTGATTTACGCAAGCCCTGCGCAATGAAAAAACCGGGAGAACAGCGAAAAATGGCGCTAAACGTTGGCACTCGCCGGCGGGATACCGTGATAGGCAGGCCGCATCATCAGAATGGAAATCAGGCTGAGGGAAAACAGAATCAGTGCCATGCCGATCATCTCCATGCCATCCGGCACTTCATGCAACTGTATCCAGGCCGCAATCACCCCAATCACGGGTGCCAGCATGGAGGCCATACTGGCCACCCCGGCGGGCAACCGCTGCAAGGCAAACAGCCAGAGCAACCAGGCCAACGCGCCACATAACACCACATTAAACAATACCGCGCCGATCAGATAACCCGACCATTGCATACTCGGCGCAGGGACCAGAAAGGCAATCAGCACCATAGGCAGCGAACCCAGCAACATTGGCCAGGCGGTCAGATTGATCAGGTCTAGCGTTGGATGACGTCTGTGCAATTGCTTGGTCATAATCGCAGACACCGCCCACGACACACCAGACAACACTGCCAACAGCATGCTGAAGCTGTCTGCACGCAAATGCAAAGGATCAAAAATAAACAACATGCCCAACACAGCCGAAATCACCGCCAGCCATTGCCAGCCGTGGATACGCTCACCGAGCATGGGCCAGGCAAACAGCAAGGTCCAGAAAGGCATGGTATAAGTCAGCACCGCCGTCTTGCCCGCGCCGCCTTGCACCAGCGCCCACATAAGCACGCCGGTAAACCCCACATTCTGCAAAATGCCGAGCAGCAGCATGGTTGGAAACTCGGTCAAGCCCATTGGCCGCCGCGTCACATACAGCACCAAAAACAACACCAGCGCGCCAAAAAAGGTACGCATGGCGGCAAACTGGAACGGCCCCGCATATTGCAATGCACTTTTCATCACCACCCAGTTATAGCCCCAGATCAGCGTCAGCACCAGCAGTGCTGTCAGTGCCTGTGAACGCTGTTTAACCAATTGATCCATGCCGTTATCCGCTGATTTAGTTCCAGATATGGGTCACAGCCAGCCACCGCCCATCGGGTTGCTTTTGAAACACCACTTGCACATTGCCACCAAACTGCTGCTTGACGCCATCCTCAGCCATCATGGCTGCTGCCCAATGTCCGGTTTGAGTGACCAGCGTTTCGCTGACCACCGCCTCGTTCATCGTCAGCGCATGTTCAATGACCCCAGCCTGAATCAGGCCAGCAAAAAAATCTGCAACCGCCTGACGGCCCTTCACGACCTGGCCAGCGGGCGCAGGCATCACGATCGCCTGCTCTGCATATAAGGCCGCAATCGCCTGTGGATTTTTGCTGTTAAAGGCAGCATCAAACTGCTGGTTTAACGCTATGAAGTGATCAACATTAGTCATACAAAACTCCTGAATTAAAGACACATTACTATTTAAAATCCCAGGCTGAGATGCCATGGTCTATCACCCCTAACAGCGCTTGCAAATCCTGGCGCTGCTGCTCGTTTAACCCTTGCATAGACTGGCGCAGCCGCGTGTAATAATCCGGCATCACGGCATCCAGCCGGGCTTGCCCGGCTTCAGTCAGACGCACTTTGACACTGCGCCTGTCTTCTGGCGCCAAGATACGCTGGACCAGGCCACCTTGCTCCAGGCCATCCAACAACCCAGTCATGGTGGCGCGCGTCACCCCCAGCTTTTCTGCCAACACCGAGGGCGTAGAAGTCAGGTCAACTTCGCGCATCAACAAAATCAACACCCACCAGCGCCCCTGCAACAAATCGTGTTTACTCAGGCAGGCATCCAGCGCCACTGACAAATCGGTGGCCACACGCAGCAACATCAAGAAGCTCGCAATGGCCGTGACATCGGCTTCCGGATAGCGCTGGGCAAACCGTTGCAGGACTTCTGGGGTAGGAAGATCTCTAAGTTGTAACATAATTAGCCACATTATAGTTAGCCGGCTAATTATGTCAATAAAAATCTGAGGTTTTACTCCACGACACATCGGTGTATATTTAGACGCTCGTGCCCTATGAAAGGAGGAAGTCATGAAGACGCTTCAGCAAGTACTCACTCATAAAACACATCAAGGCATCATTAGTATTGCGCCCAACCGACCGGTGTTTGACGCACTGGTGATTCTGGCGGAATACCAGATTGGTGCACTGGCTGTGATCAAAGACGGCGAACTGGTGGGAATCTTCTCGGAACGCGATTATGCGCGCGAGATTATCCTGAAAGGCCGCTCATCCAAAACCACGCAAGTCAGTGAAGTGATGACGGAAAAAGTCATCACAGGCAAACCGGGTGACCTGGTCGAGTCGGCCATGAACACCATGCTGGAAAAACGTATCCGCCACTTGCCCGTGGTCGATCATGGCAAACTGCTAGGTATGCTTTCGATCGGGGATATTCTCAAAGAGACGATCGACTATCAGCAATCACTGATCAAGCAACTGGAAAGCTATATTCATAGCTGATGCATTTCAGCAGACAACAAAAAAGGGGAGCTCACTCCCCTTTTTTGATTGCCCAGATTGATTCGCACTTACAGATATTTGGCAACCATGGCATTATCCAGGGCAGATGCGGCAATCGGCAGTTTGACAAAATGCCCGCTGCCAGCGGCCTGCTGCACGGCTTCGCCCCGCTTATCAAAAAGCTGCTCCACCACAATGTCGCGGTTACCACTGGGGTGTATCAGTTGCAATTTGTCACCTACAGCAAATTTGTTACGCGCCTGAATGGAAGCCAGCCCCTGCTCTGCATCATAGGCCACCACATCGCCGACATACTGGCTGCGATTGGCACTCGAGTGCCCCTGGACGTAATTTTGGTGCTCGGCGGTATGGTGACGCTGGTAAAAACCATCGGTGTAGCCCCGGTTGGCCAGGTTCTCCAACTCGCCCAGCAAACGCCAGTCAAACGGACGCCCGGCTACGGCATCATCAATCGCCTGGCGGTAATTCTGGCTGGTACGCGCCACGTAGTAGCGCGACTTGGTACGTCCTTCAATCTTGAGCGAATCGACGCCAATGGCAATTAGCTTCTCCACGTGCTCAATCGCCCGCAAGTCCTTGCTATTCATGATATAGGTGCCGTGTTCGTCTTCCATGATAGGCAAAAGCTCGCCAGGACGGCCTTTTTCCTCGATCAGGTAAACCTGGTCTGCCGCCGGATGGCGCGGTAATGAGCCACAGGAAGACAGATTGGATTGTTCCAGCTCGGCCTGAAAATCAAACTCTTTTAAACGGATCACGCCTGCGGCATCGGGCTGGGCATCATGCACCTTGTAATCCCAGCGGCAACTGTTAGTACAGGTCCCCTGATTAGGATCGCGCGAATTGAAATAGCCTGACAGCAGGCAACGGCCGGAATAAGCGATACACAAGGCACCGTGAATAAACACCTCAAGCTCCATATCCGGACACTCCTGGCGGATTTCGGCAATCTCGTCCAGCGATAACTCACGTGACAAAATCACCCGTGTCAGGCCCATGCGCTGCCAGAACTTAACCGAAGCGTAATTGACCGCATTGGCCTGTACAGACAAATGGATAGGCATGTCCGGCCATTGCTCGCGCACCATCATGATCAGGCCAGGGTCGGCCATAATCAATGCGTCGGGCTGCATGTCAATCACCGGCGCCATATCGCGCATATAGGTTTTGACTTTGGCGTTATGCGGTGAAATATTGCTGGCGACAAAAAACTTTTTGCCGCGTGCATGCGCCTCCTGAATGCCAATTGCCAAGTTTTGCATTGAAAAATCATTTTCACGCACGCGCAAGCTGTAGCGCGGCTGTCCGGCATACACCGCGTCTGCGCCGTAATCAAACGCCGTACGCATGCGATCAAGATCACCGGCGGGCGCTAACAATTCAGGGGATTTCATTTCAATTTAGTCCATTAAAAAAGCTTATAGGTCAATCACTTGCAGCGAATGCCATTTATTCGCCGATAATTTTCACCAGTACACGCTTGTTACGGCGGCCATCAAACTCACCGTAAAAAATCTGTTCCCATGGGCCGAAATCCAGCTTGCCTTCAGTAATCGCCACCACCACTTCGCGGCCCATGATCTGGCGCTTGATATGCGCATCTGCATTATCCTCACCAGTATCGTTATGGCGATAGCCACTCACCGGCTCGTGGGGCGCCAACTTTTCTAGCCATATTTTGTAATCATGGTGCAGGCCGCGCTCATCGTCGTTGATAAACACGCTGGCAGAAATATGCATGGCGTTAATCAGCACCAGACCTTCTTGCACGCCACTTTCACGCACACACGCAACCACGTCACTGGTGATATTCTTGAAATCCATGCGTGCCGGAATGTTAAACCACAGCTCTTTACGAAAACTTTTCATGCTTTCCCTTTCCCCAAATAATGTTATTTTAACATTGACGGTCAGCAGGCCAAACGCGCCCACGCAGCGCAAATAAAAAAGGCCTCCTGAGAGACCTTTTTATGCATGCATCACGATTAACTATGGACATCCAGGCTCTGGCTAAACGTCTTGCCTTCATTATCCGTGGCGACCACTTCGAGCTTGCCCGGTGCATCGGGGATAAAACTAAATTTCATGTAAGGATCTTCACTGGTGCCCACACCGACATCGACTGTCATCAACTCCTTGCCGTTGTAGGTAAAGGTGGTTTTGTTGATATAAAATGCAGGCACATAGCCTTGTGAAACCAGGTCGCGCTGCAAGCCGGTCCGCATCACATGTTTAATGTTGAACGTGGCCGTGGCGGGCTCGCCAAATTTTGGCGCATCCACACTCATTTTGATCTTGCCCGCCGCCGCCCGCACTTCGGATTCATTATTATCGACGGTACCGCCACAGCCGCCCGCCGCACGAATCTCGCGCTTACCCATATACAGCTTGCCATCTGCAGTTTCACCAATCAGGCGCACATAAGAATCGGTTTCCTGACGAATACGGGTCGCCATCTGAAAGCCGTTCAAGCTGTCGGTTAAATGATAAGTGGACGCCAATTGTATCGGGTTGGCATCGACGATCACATACAGTTTCTTTAACTGGATGCCGTTGGCCGCCGCCTTATCGTAAATGAAAGTGACGGGCACCTGTGCGCCGCTCTCGGCGCGGCGTGGCCCCTCCACTTTCAGGAAGTCAACTTCCTGAATCTCCCGCTTGGGGAAAAAAGCCTCTTTCACTACTGACCATAACTTAGGATCCGCCTCTGCATGCACCACACTTGCAGCACAGAAAGCCAACACCCCTACGATCATCATCCATGTTTTTTTCATACGATTCCCCATCTTCCATTTTTTATCTTAGATTGCATGAAAAGGATTTTCTTATGCTTTGACAAATACAATATGTGATACGCATCACATTGACCCTCACATTTTGCTCGGGTCGCCAGATGGCCGCATCACATACGCCGGGTCACGGTACTCTTCAAAATTCAGCTCCACGCCATTACCGGCCGGATCCCGCAAGTTGATCTGGCGAACCCCATTGGCCAAGATGCGCGTGGTGTAAGTGATGCCGTGCGCCTGCAAGTGCGCCTCCATGGCAGGCATGTCTGTGCAGGTGAATGAAACATGGTCATAGGTGCCATGCACATGCAACTGCGGCGCTTCTGCCGTTTTGTACTCGGCCAGATGAATCACATCGTTATCACCGATATACAGCCAATAGCCATAGGTGGTACTCGCCACCCGCTTGCCCACCGTCAGCCCAAGCACCTCGCAATAAAAATCGCGCAGTTTGTGCATGGTTTCGCGGTCAGAGCGAAAATTGACATGATTGATTTCGGTCAGTGGCATAGTAATCCTGTGAGGTCCCGTGTGTTAAGTGGCATGCAAGTCGGCCACTATAGTACAAAACTTAATCGCCCTCAAATTGATACAAGGCAAAGCCTTGGACGCCAGCATTGGCTAAATGTTGCATCCCGCCCAAATCGGGCAGATCAATGATAAAAGCAGCCTGCGTTACCAGCCCGCCCAGCTGCCGAATCAACGCGACCGCGGCCAGTGCGGTGCCACCGGTAGCGATCAGATCATCCACCAGCAAAATGCGCTCATTTGCCTGAATCGCATCGGCATGAAGCTCCAGTGTATCGGTGCCATATTCGAGACTGTAAGACTGCTTGATGGTCTGCGCTGGCAATTTGCCCGGTTTGCGCACAGGCACAAAGCCTGCTCCCAGGCGTGCAGCCAATGCTGCGCCAATAATAAAGCCCCGCGCCTCCACGGCGACCACCTTATCTACCGGCATCTGGGAACAATGTGCTTCCAGCGCATCCAGCACCGCTGCAAACCCCTGCTTATCCTGCAACAAAGGCGTGATATCCCGAAACTGAATGCCGGGTTTTGGGTAATCGGGAATCGTGCGTATCAGTGACAACATACTCTAAACATCCAATAAAAAACGCGCCCGTCTGGGCGCGTTGATCACAAAACAGAGACCTGCAACAATCTCGTGGCAAGTCGCCCGCATGTTAGCTGCCAGCAGCGTTTTGCTGACGTACGCGAATATGCAATTCACGCAATTGCTTCTCGTCCACCTCGTTAGGCGCATTGGTCATCAGACATTGTGCGCGCTGGGTTTTCGGGAAGGCAATCACATCACGGATTGATTCGGCGCCAGCCATCAGGGTAACCAAACGATCCAGACCAAATGCCAAGCCGCCATGCGGTGGCGCACCGTATTGCAGTGCATCCAGCAAGAAGCCAAATTTCTCTTGCGCTTCTTCCTTGCTGATCTTCAATGCATCAAACACCTTGGACTGCACCTCTTGCTTGTGGATACGCACGGAACCACCACCCACTTCCCAACCGTTGAGCACCATGTCATACGCTTTAGACAAGCAAGCGCCTGGATTGCTGACCAACAGGTCTTCATGACCATCTTTCGGTGCAGTAAACGGGTGATGCAAGGCGACCCAACGGTCTGCATCTTCGTCGTGCTCAAACATCGGGAAATCCACCACCCACAATGGCGCCCACTGACGACCATCGACATGGCCTTTTTCATGGCCAACCTTGGTGCGTAGCGCGCCCAGGGCTTCATTGACGATCTTGGCTTTATCCGCGCCAAAGAATACGATGTCCCCGTTTTGAGCACCCGTGCGCTCAAGCACGGCTTGCAAGGCATTGACGTGAATGTTCTTCACAATCGGGCTTTGCAGACCTTCTTCGTTCAGTTTGGTGATGTCGTTGATCTTGATGTAAGCCAGACCTTTGGCGCCATAAATTTTGACGAATTCGGTATAGGCATCAATCTCAGAGCGGCTGATGGCCGCACCGTTAGGCACGCGAATCGCAGCCACGCGGCCACCGGCCATATTGGCAGCACCGGCAAACACTTTAAAATCCACATCCTTCATCACATCGGTGAGCTCAGTGATTTCCAGTGTCACGCGCATATCAGGCTTGTCAGAACCATATTTGTTCATGGCCTCAGAGAAGGGCATGCGCGGGAATTTGGCGGGCAGGTCGATGTCCTGCACCTTTTTCATCATGCGACGAATCATCTCTTCGACGATGTCCATGATGTCGTTTTCTTCCAGGAAAGAAGTTTCAATATCCACCTGGGTAAATTCTGGCTGACGGTCTGCGCGCAGGTCTTCGTCACGGAAACATTTGGTGATCTGGAAGTAACGGTCAAAACCGGACACCATCAGCAATTGTTTGAATAGCTGCGGCGATTGTGGCAGTGCAAAAAACATGCCGTGGTGTACGCGTGAAGGCACCAGGTAATCACGTGCGCCTTCTGGCGTCGAACGGGTCAGCATCGGCGTTTCAACTTCGATAAAGCCATTTTCATCGAGGTAGTCACGCAGGTTTTTCGCCACTTTGTAACGCAACATGAGGTTTTTCTGCATGGCCGGGCGGCGAAGATCGATATAGCGATGTTCCAAACGAACGGTCTCGGTCAGGTTGTCGTCATCCAGCATGAACGGCGGTGTCAGTGAAGCATTCAGTACTTCGATCTCTGTCGCCAGCATTTCCACTTCGCCGGTTGGCAGGTTGGGATTCACTGTGCCTTCAGGACGGGCACGCACTTTACAGACCACACGCAACACAAATTCATTACGTACGGTTTCTGCGATGGCAAATGCGTCTTTGGTATCCGGGTCAATCACGATTTGCGCCAGACCTTCGCGGTCCCGCAAATCAATAAAAATCACCCCCCCGTGGTCGCGACGACGGTGAGCCCAGCCACACAGGGTCACGGTTTGTCCAATATGTTCGCGGTTCAAGTGACCGCAGTAATGTGTACGCATCATAATAATTTTATAAAGTTTAAAGTGGTGTTGCGGTTAATGTTGTTTAGGCAAGGGCGCCACTGTACCCATGCTGATGATGTATTTCAAGGCCTGATCTACGCTCATATCCAGCTCAATCACATCCGCCTTGGGCAGCATCAAAAAGAATCCTGAGGTCGGATTAGGCGTGGTCGGCACATACACACTGACATATTCTCCCTGCAAGTGCTTGCTCACATCGCCACCCGGCGTGCCGGTTAAAAAAGCGATGGTCCAGACGCCCTGCCGTGGGTACTGAATCAACAATGCCTGGCGGAATGCGTTACCGGAGTCAGAAAACAAGGTATCTGACACTTGCTTGACGCTGGAATAAATAGACTTGACCACAGGCACGCGGACCAGCAAGCCTTCCCATAACACAATCAGTTGCTGACCAAAAATGTTGGTCGCTACCAGGCCGGTCGCCAAAATAATGCCCACGGTCAGAATCACGCCAAAGCCTGGAATATCTACGCCCAGCCAGGCTTCTGGCCGCCAGGCGGCGGGCAACAGCAGCAGACTCTGGTCCAGCGTTTGCACTAAAGTTTTTAGCACCCACACCGTAATGAACAATGGAACCAGTACCAACAACCCTGTAATAAAGTATTTTTTCATGCTTGTCTTTTTAGTGGCAGGCGCAACCTGGTGAGCACTTGGCAGTATCTCCGGCACTGGCAGATTCAGACGTAGAACTGCTCTTGGCTGACTGGTTATTTTTGAAATCGGTGGCATACCAGCCACTGCCGGTCAGCTGAAAATTGGGCGCCGACACTTGCTTGCTAAAGGTTTGCTGCTGGCATTGCGGACAAGCCTCCACTGCAGGCGCAGAGACCTTACGCATCAACTCTTGCTGGTAACCACAGGCGGTACATTGAAAATCGTAGATAGGCATTTTGAACGTCAACCGAAAGATAACTTGCTTAAAAACTGAACAAAGACAAATTATACCCGATTCGCGTTACAAATCATAAAAAGCAGCGCGATGTATTTGAATTAAAAAGACTTTAAGGAACCCGCCATGCAATCACTGTCACTTAAAATACCCCTTAGCCTGATCGCACTATTTTTTCTGAGCTTAGCCAGCCGCGATTTGAACATCCATCACACCATGTTATCGCTAGATCAAAAAGCCGACACAGTGAAAGTGGCCGCCCTCACGCCAGCCGAATTGGCAGCCACCAAGCGCCCGCTCAGGATCAAACAGGCGGACTAAGCAGCCCACAGCCAAACAATCAAACACTACAGCTGAGACTCATAAGCTGATTGATCAAGCAACGCTTCTGCACCACTGGCAGTCGCTGCCAGCTTGAACAACCAGGTGTCATAGGGATGATCATTAATACACTCAGGTGAAGATAACGCCTGTTCATTGACGGCGTCCACGACCCCAGTCAAGGGCGCATAGAGATCAGAACCGGTTTTGACTGACTCAATCAGACCGCACACCACCCCTTGCTCAACAGACTGCCCAACTTTGGGCGGGTCGACAAACACCACATCCCCCAGCATATTTTGGGCGTAGTCAGTAATCCCAACCAGCCATAATCCATCTTCGCCTTGCGCTGCCCAGGTGTGGTCTTTGGAAAAGAAGTATTTCAAGCCTGCTGACATAGAATTTAAAAATCAAAAGTTTAGTAGATAATTATTGTGCCATAGTCTGAACAACGCGCCAAAACTTATTCAGACAGGCAAGAAAATTGCTTAACTTTTCACACGAAAAAATTGCGATAAGTGATTGACGCTGAATAATTACTGGGCAATAATGAGGCGGGTTTCAGGAAGGTTGATTATGAGTTTTTACAAGCACTGTTTTAAAGTTTTACTAATGTGTTCAATTGCTTTTGCACCTGCGGGTCAAGCCATTGCCAAATCATCCTCCAAGAAACAAACCGTTTCTGCGAGCAAAAGTAAAAAATACAGCGCGCGCGTTTCTTCACAGTACCGCGTTAACCCTGAAAAAACCAAAGGGATGCGCCCGGTGAAATTACACTCGCATGCCAGAAAAGCGGCGCGACCGACAGTCGATGCCGAGATGTTTGATTCGTTCCAAGGCAAATCGCTCAACAATGGCAATTTGTCCATCGCCTCAACCAAGGCGCTGGTGATGAACCAGAACACGCACGAGATCATTTACTCCAAAAACCTCGATACGCCGACACCGATTGCCTCCGTCACCAAACTCATGACTGCCATGGTCGTGCTGGATGCAAAACTTAACCTGAATGAAGAAGTATCCATTACTGAAATGGACGTTGACTACCTGAAAGGCACTTCTTCACGCCTGCCAGTCGGCACCACCATGACACGTGCCGACCTGTTGAACCTGGCTTTGATTGCCTCCGAAAACCGTGCAGCTTCTGCGCTGGCAACGCACTATCCAGGTGGTAAGGCCCGTTTTATCCAGGAAATGAACGCCAAAGCAGCCAGCCTGGGCATGATGAATACGCATTTTGAAGACTCCACCGGCCTGACCAGCAACAATGTCTCAACCGCCATGGACTTGGCCAAGATGGTTCACGCCGCGTATCAGTACCCATTAATACGCCAGATTACGACGACGTCTGACTACGACTTATATGTGAATAGCAGACGCCAGCCGATACACTTTCACAATACCAATGCCTTGGTGCGTGACAGCTCCAACAGCAGCTGGGAAATTGGCCTCTCCAAAACAGGGTATATCAGTGAAGCAGGCCGCTGCCTGGTAATGCAGGCAACCATTGCGGGTGAACCGCTCATCATGGTGTTGCTGGACTCCGTTGGTAAATTGACCCGAATTGGCGATGCCAAACGCATCAAAAAATGGATGGAACACAACTACAGCACCCTGACCTCCCAGAGTGCAGGCTCCGGCATTGTGCTGACCGGCCTGTCGATGAGCAAGTCTCTGAATGAAGAAGCCAACTAATCCTGAACTCTCATAAAAAAGGCCCGCATCCAGCGGGCCTTTTTTATGAGAGAAAGTTTAATGCTCTGCGCCATCAAACTCAGGATCATAACCTTCACTGATCGCCGATTTTTGCTTGTGCTGCTGCCACTGTTTGCGCAAAGCTTCTTTTTTCTCGGGACTCAAGCTTTGAAACTGCTGGTAACGTTTGCGCGCATTCTCGCGCTCGTATGGCGTCATGCGGCTCCATTTCACCAGTTGATGCTGGATGCGCTGCTGCTTCTGCGCATCCATTTTTGGATACTCCTTGGCAATATCGAGCATTTTTTCACGCTGCCAGGGCCGCAAGCTATCCCACTCACTGGCCAAAGGCGCCAACACGGTTTTCTGCTGTTCCGTCAACTGTGCCCAAGTCACATTGGCCGCAGGATCGGCCGGGGCCAGGTCATTCTTGATCGCCCCGATATCGGCCATCGCCATCACGCTCGAGGCAGCGGCCTCGCCCGGGAACGCTTCTGCAGCCACAAAACTCGGCAACGAAGTGCCGAAACAGAATATCCACCCTATCCACAAAGAATGATTTCGTATCATTTCTCATTATTCCATGAAAGCATTTTGTATCGCCCGGCGCACAACCCTACCCAAAGCGCCATCAAATATCTTCTGAATACTGCCAGGCAGCAAACCCGTTATCGACAAATGCCTCGACAGGCATATCATCGCTGAGCAACAGCGCATCATCATTCTGGCTGTTAGAGATAAACATCAAGCCCACCGCAAAAAAGATAGAGAACGCGGCCATCCCAGCGACACGGGGATGCCCCCATGAAGCCCATGACAACACATCCGACCAACCGGAACGGGCCTGATGCGCAGCTGCATGTTGCGCCAAAGCAGCCTGACGGGCCTTCGCCAACCGGTCTTGTACTGCGGCAGACAGCGGCCGATCATCCTGCTTGAGTGCCTGCACCCCTTCGCGCAGAGGGGTGGGCAAGTCATCATCCACGTGACGTTGTATCCTCATGCCTTACTCCTTGTTTGGCAGTTTCCGGCGACCAATGCCGGCCTGCTCCATTAACGTTGATAACGCACTGACTGCTCTGGAGCAGTGCGTTTTAACACTTCCTTCTGAACATCCCATCACCGACGCTGTTTCAGCAACGTCTAATTCCTCCCAATAACGCAGGACGAAGGCTTCCCGTTGACGTGCCGGTAATTTTGCCAGGGCTTTTTCAATCAGGCGCATCACTTGTGACCGCTCGAGTTGCTCGGCAGGATCCCCTTCCTGGGTTTCCACCTCTATCGTTTCAAGTGGGTCATAGTCTTCATCCTCTTGCGAACCGAGTGACGAAAACAGACTGGTCCACAAGTTGCGCACTTTCTGCCGCCGCCAGTAGTCGCGCATGGTATTTTGCAAAATGCGCTGAAACAACAATGGATATTCTTCAATCGGCTTGCTGGCGTATTTTTCAGCCAGCTTCATCATGGCATCCTGCACAATATCCAGTGCGGCATGATCGTCACGCACCGCATACGCCGTTTGCCTGAAGGCCCGTTTTTCAACCTGGCGTAAAAAATCCGATAGTTCTTGCGCACTCGCCACTACAAATTCCCATTCCCGCGATCGTCAGTTTCTCATGCTGACAAAGGTGCCATTTTTGCGACATTGTTGTGAGTGTTTATCCGTCTAAAACAAATATGCACGGTTTTATCTCCCTCTGACAGGGAGTATATCAGTTTTAAATTTAATTACTGTTAGAATAAGCCTGCGAATTGCCACGTGATAACGGCCACAAGCTCAATAGCAAAAGCACACTATTTATGCTCACAATTAAAAAATAATGTTTATGCCTTATCCAGTAAATTGCCAAGTAGTGCAAGCCGCCGCTCGGCAACCCTGCGTTTTTTCTGCGTGCGACTTATGATGATCAGCACGATTGAAAGAACCCCTGATATCCAGCACTTGCGCCTGTACACGCTCTTCAGGCTCGGAGCCTCGGGCATGTTGTTTGGCAGCCAGTTGTGGCCATTTTTTCGCAATGCCCCGGCAGAACCCTCGCTCACCTTTTGGGCATTGCTGCTATTCTTTTTATACGCGATTGCTGTCAGTGTCAGCTTTGAGTCCCTGCAATGCAAGCAAGGGCTAGCCGTCAAGATCCAGACTAGCCTCGACATTGTTTTTATCGTGCTCATGCTGCATTTTTTACCTGGCAACCAGAGTGCGATTGGGTTGCTGCTCATCATCAATATCATCTTTGCCGGGCTGATCAGCGATGGCCGCTTTGCCATGTTTTATGCGGCCATTGCCACCATAGGCATTCTGCTCGAGAACACTTTTCAGCTGTTAAACCGCAACGTGCCCATGAACGATTACAGCAATGCAGTGCTGTTGTCATTGAGTTGCTTTGCCACGGCCTGGCTGGCACAAACGCTGACTGCACGCATGCAAAGCAGTGAAAAGCTGGCCAGCCAGCGTGGGCGTGATATTGAACATTTAGCCAAAACTAACGCCCTGATCACGCAAGAAATGCCTAACGGGGTGCTGGTGATAGACCAGCACCAGCAGCTCAAACACTACAACCTGCAAGCCTGCAAGCTGCTGGGGTTGGAAGAATCACAAATGCTAGCAGCGCTGGAACTCTCCACCCCGGTGGAGCAACTGATTCCGGCAATCATGCAATTATTGCGTACGACGTCCTCGGCCAAACTGGCCTCGCCAGATGCCACCAAGCTCAGTATCAACAATCGCGACCTCGGTATCCGCTTTCACGCCATTTCAGAGAATGCAGACAATGGTGTGGTGATTTTTATTGAGGACTGGTCACAAATACAAACCCAGGCCCACCAGGTAAAACTGGCAGCACTGGGCAGGCTGACAGCGAATATCGCGCACGAAATCCGCAATCCGCTGAGTGCGATTAGCCATGCGACGCAACTCATGCAAGAAGACTCGCAGCAGCCTGGCACGCAGCGCATGCTGCAAATTATTTCTGACAACGTGCAGCGGCTGGATCAGATCATCAAGGATGTACTGGAATTGAACCGGCGCGACCGCACCAATCAGGAAAAATTAAATATCAACAGCTTTGTGCTGGAGTTTTATCAGCAGTTTTGTGCGGTAGAAAAGATTGCCCTGAGTGATTTCACACTCAGTTTGCCTGCAGCAGAGACCGGCATTATTTTTGATCGTCGGCACATCAACCAGATTTTATGGAATCTGTGTAAAAATGGATGGCGGCACAGTCAGCAACAGGCACAAAGCCTGCAACTGAGCGTCTTGAGCGATAAAAGCGGACAGTTTATTCACCTGCTGGTCAAAGACGATGGCCAAGGCGTGGACCCGAAAATTCAACCCCACTTGTTCGAACCGTTCATGACCACGGAGAAAACCGGGACCGGGCTGGGCTTGTTTATCGCAAGAGAGCTGGCTGAGGCCAATGGCGCAAAATTAAGTTATACCACGGGGGCCGGTGGCACCCAATTTTCACTGACAGTTAAAAAGGCAATTGTTTAAATGGCAAACACTTATCGTTGTCTGGTAGTTGATGACGAAACCGATATTCGCGAACTGGTCGTCCTGACACTGGAACGTATGGGCATACAGGCCGAGAGCGCCAGTACCGTCACAGATGCAAAACATATGCTGCAGTCTTTCAGCTATGACTTGTGCCTAACCGATATGCGCCTGCCGGATGGCTTGGGTCTGGAACTGGTACAGCACATCAATGCACAATTTCCGGGGCTGCCCGTCGCGGTAATTACGGCTTATGGCAGTGCAGAAAATGCGGTTTCTGCGCTCAAGGCCGGGGCCTACGACTACATCACCAAACCGATTTCACTCAAACAGTTGCGGCCATTAGTCGAGTCTGCGCTCAAGCTTTCCTCGCAAAAAGAATCTCAAGGAGCCAATACCGTCGATTTGATTGGGGCGTCTCCGGCCATGGGCTATGTCAGGACCATGATTGCCAAGCTGGCACGTAGCCAGGCTCCTGTTTACATCAGCGGGGAATCTGGCAGTGGTAAGGAGCTGGCCGCACGTCTCATCCACCAGAACAGCGCTCGCAAGGATCAGTCATTTGTGGCGGTCAACTGTGGTGCCATCCCCGAGAACCTGATGGAAAGCGAATTTTTTGGCTATAAAAAAGGGGCTTTTACCGGCGCCGTTCAGGATACGCAAGGCCTGTTTCAGGCCGCCAGTGGGGGCACCTTGTTTCTGGATGAAGTCGCCGACCTGCCGCTGGCCATGCAAGTGAAACTGCTGCGCGCGATTCAGGAGAAAAAAGTCCGCGTGGTGGGGAGCACCATTGAAGAGGCCGTGGATGTACGCATTATTTCTGCCACGCACAAAAACCTCAATGCCATGATGGAAAAAGGCGAATTCCGGCAGGATTTGTATTACCGACTCAATGTGATTCAGCTCAAAATGCCGGCCTTGCGTGAACGCCCTGAAGATATTCCTGAACTGACCGAGCGCTTGTTGGCCAAGTTGTGCCAGACACAAGGCATAGACATCCCGCTGATTGCCGATGATGCCAAAGTGTTTATTCAGCAACTGCCCTTTCATGGCAATGTCCGTGAACTGGAAAACATGCTGGAACGTGCTCTGGCGCTATGCGATGGCCAGACCATTACGGTAGAGGACTTGTCGCTGGAGGACATGCCGGCGCAACTCAGTGATCGCCCGGTGTTGCCCTGGAAGGCGCCAGTATTGGAACGCGCCAACGAACCTGTGGCGAAAGCGGTTGACGCGGCCCCGCCAGCCAGCGCCGCACCCGCGACGGCCCCCGGGACCATGTTACCGATGGATGTGAGCTTGTCTGATTATCTGGAAGATATTGAAAAACGCACGATTCTGCAAGCCCTGGAGAAAACCAACAACAATAAAACTGCGGCGGCCAAATTACTGGGCATCAGCTTCCGTACCTTGCGCTACCGCTTATCCAAGCTAGGACTGTCGAAAGAGCAAGACGCGGATCTGGACGAGGCAGACGGCGACGAAGAGTAAAACAAAAAGGCGACCAAATGGTCGCCTTTTTTCATCAAGCCAAGTTTAACTTAACACAAAGGCCAGATAGGCCAGATAGAACAACCCGTTGACAAGCAGGTGCCATACCAGCAAACCACCCTTGGCAATGCGGTAACGCACCCAGATGGCCGCCAGCAAAGTGATGATGATGCCGAGCGCGACTTCTTGCCGTGGCGACCAGTCAGTCAGCATAATGCCAATGGCAGGTAACAACGTGCCTTGAAACACCATGGCGCCAGTAATATTGCCAAACGCCAGCGTGTCTTTGCCTTTGCGTATCCACAAAATACTGTTCACTTTTTCTGGCAGCTCGGTGGCAATCGGGATAATGAGCAATGACAGCAGCAAGGCTGACACGCCCAAAATGGCAGCGGCAGTTTCCACTTCGTTAATAAAACCTTTGGCACCGACGATGAGCAATGCCAGGCCAAGGACCAATTGCAGCAAAATGGTCAGCATATTGGTTGGCAAGCCGACTCTGGACAGCATCATCACATCCTCTGCTTCGGTCGCATGCCCCTCCTCCACCAGGCCTTTAGACGCCTTGATGGTCATCAGCACATAGACAAAGTAGATCAGGATCATCAGGATACTGATCCCATAACGCACCATAGGGATAGTATGTGGAATAAACATCGCCACCGTGGCAAAGATAAACGCCAGGATAAAGAAATTCAGATCACGGATCAGGCCGGTGCGCTCGGGACGGATATGACCCTGTGCGCCACGACGCTTTAAGACTGAAAAAGCCATCAAACTGATGGATAAGGTTGCCAGCATCAAGGGCGCACCCAAAATCGCACCCACCCCGATGTCATTGCCGGCATGGCTGTCGCCCGTGGAGGACGTATACGAAAAAATCGCCAGCAATGGCACCAGCGTCTCTGGCAACGCAGTCCCCACCGCCGCAAAAATTGAGCCGGTCACGCCTTCAGAAATCCCCAGGCGCTCCCCTAAATGTTCCAGCGCGTTGGTAAACACCTCTGCGGCAACTAAAATCAGCACCAGCATCAGCAATAATTGTAAAAAAACCATACCTGTCCCTGTCTGGCGGTCATCAATCCTGCATGCGTCCACCGCCCGATCCGCATGTGCATGCCAAAGGTGTGCACGCGGGCGAAATCATAACGCAATTCGGTCAAATTCACCTACAATGTTCGTATGTCACGTCATTTGTCACCCATGATAGAAATTGATCATGCTGGCTTTGCCAGTCATGCGCGCATCATCACCTCGCCCAATCAGGACGACCGGCCTGAGCATGCGGCCATCGACATGATCGTGATCCACAACATCAGCCTGCCACCGCAACAATATGGCGGCGAGGGCATTACACAGTTATTCACCAACCGGCTGAATGCGGACGAACACCCTTACTACGCAGAAATTGCGCAACTCAGAGTATCTTCACATTTTCTGATCCGCCGAACCGGTGAGCTATTGCAGTATGTGAGTTGCGCGCAGCGGGCATGGCATGCCGGCGTTTCACAATGGCAAGGCCGCGAACGATGCAACGACTTTTCAGTTGGCATTGAACTGGAAGGCTGTGCTATTGAGGCGTTTGAAGATGCGCAATATGTCACCTTGCAAGCCTTGGTCAAGGCGCTACAGCAACGCTATCCCATCCAGCATATTGTCGGCCACGCAGACATTGCGCCGGGGCGCAAAACCGACCCCGGCCCGTTTTTTGACTGGCAGCGCCTCTCTACGAATGCTTAAGCCTTCGTAGCCTTATCCAGGCTCACTGCCATCACCCCGGCCAGCACCAGCAGAGTGCCCAGCCCCTGTACCCATGACAGATGCTCGCCCAGGAACAGGTAAGCAAGCAAAATGGTAGAGACCGGACCAATCGCACTGATCAGCGAGACTTTGCGGCTCCCCAATTGCTGGATGCCCAGATTCATCAACATCGAAGGTAGAACAGTCGCCACCAGCGCCATCAACAAAGCCAACCAGTAAACGGCCTGCGGGAATGAGACCACCTTTTCGTATGAACCATTGCAGGCAAAATGTGTAGCGCTAGCGAGCGCGGCCAGACCCATGGTCAACGCAGTAAAGCGGCTGGCCCCCCAACTTGGGAATCAGTTGCCCGCTCACCAGTAAATAACCGGCATAGACAATCGCACTAAGTAACACCAGCCCAACGCCATACAAGGTGTCTGCAGAATCGAATCCCGCCAGCGCCACATCATGCCAGACCACCAGCACGACACCTGCATAGCTGGTCACCATGGCAAACCACTCACGCCGGGTAATCTGGTGTTTAAGAAAAATCGCACTCATCACAACGACCAAGGTTGGGTATAGGAATAAAATGACTCGTTCCAGCCCTGCAGAGACATAACGCAAGCCTTCAAAATTAAGCCACATCGACCCATACCCACCAGCCATCGCTAACAATGCCAGCTTCCACCAGTCATGGCGCGCCATACGCACAGGCGTGCCTTGGCGCATAGCCCACCAGCCAAGTGCAGCGAAGAAAGGAATAGCAAACGCCATCCGCAAGGAGATCAAGGTCGCTGCATCTACATGATAGGCATAGGCCAGCTTGACCATAATCGCTTTTGATGAAAAGGCCACGGAGGATAACAGTACCAACATGGCACCGTAATAGGGGTGTGTCGCGTCTTTCATATGTGCCCTAAATAAAAGGGCTCGCCGGGAGGGAGGAACAACAGATCAACCGCGGAGAGCCCGCGGTTGCATGAGATTTACGACAAGCAGCAACCGCGGCACGCTGTGGCGACCAGCCACAATGCCTTTCGGTGCATTGCCAACACAATAGTTGAGAAAAATTGCTTGTTCATAAGGTTGGACAATTTACGTGGATCGGCAAAAATGGTCAAGCATCTTGTGATACACAGACGACAATTGCCTGATGTTGGGTGATTGCCACGATAGCCTCAACTTAAGCCAAGCGGCTTTTGCAGGGTGATCAGCTGCATGTTTTCAACCTTGGCCTGCCACATCTCTGGCTGGTAGGGAAACGGCCTGACCTCCCCGGTCGGCTGATAACCCAGCCGCTGATAAAACGCGATTAATGCCTGCCGCAGACTGACAACCGCCATTTGGCTGGCACGCACCTGCCAATGCTCCACCGCCCATTGCTCAGCCGCCAGAATCACTGTTTTGCCATACCCGCGGTTCTGCGCAGTCGGCTCTACGGCAATCATGCCCAGATGCACGGTCTGCTGTGCAGCATGCCATTCAGCACACAGCGTCACCCTCAATTGTGACGCCACCCAACCGGTGAGTATCTGGATATCATCCCTAGCGAGCAAACTCAGCACCTCCTCTGGCGTGGTACGCTTGCCATCGAGCAAATCAGCCTCCGTGGTCCATCCTGCCCGGCTGCTCTCGCCGCGATACGCACGATTCACCAGTGCCGCGATGATATTGGCCTCCTGCGCTTGCGCAGGTCTAATCACTAACTCAGTCATGACCTTATTGTGCTAATTTTTCAATGCGATGTTGCACCACCAAACTGCCTATCATATCGCCCTCGACATTGACGGCAGTACGGACGGTATCGAGCAAGCGGTCTATAGGCAACAAAATGGCAATGGCTTCAGCCGGCAATCCTACACTTTGCAACACCATCACCATGGTCACCATGCCCGCACTGGGAATCCCCGGGGCCCCCATGGCCGCGATCATGGTGGTTAAACACACCACCAACTGCTGCCCCAGCGACAAATCAATCCCGGCTAACTGCGCCACAAACAAGGCCGCTGCTGCCTCATACAGGGCCGTGCCATCCATATTCATGGTTGCCCCTAGCGGCACTACAAACCCGGCAATCTCAGGCTTCACATGCATGTTTTGCGTCGCACACCGCATCGTCACCGGCATGGTCGCATTGCTAGAACTGGTGGCAAAGGCCGTCACCAATGCCTCCCTGGCTTGCCGCAAAAACCACACGGGATGTTTGCCTGTAAACAGAAACAACAAGACCGGTAAAACAATCACGCCATGAAACAAGGTCGTCCCGGTCACCACCAGCATAAACTTGGTCAAAAAGGTAAACAGGCTCATATCCTGGGTTGCGACCAGCTTGAATAACAGTGCAGCAATCCCCCATGGTGCCAGCCGCATGATCCAACCAATCATCTGCATGCTTAGACCCATGCCCTCTTCAAACAACGCCAGCCATTGCGGATAGCGCTCGGACGCCATCACCAGCGCAATGCCCAAACACATGGCATAAGCAACAATCGCCAGAATATTACCCTCGGCCAGCGCCTTGAAGGGATTCATGAATATGCCGTGCAAAAACTGTGTGGAAAACTCGGGCAGGCTCATCTGCCTGGATTCAAACTGCTGCATGGCATGCGAAAACATTTCCAGATGCAGCCCTGCCCCCGGTTTAAAAAGATGACTCGCAGTCAACCCAATCACCACCGCGATGATGGTCGTGGTAGCAAAAAACAGCAAGGTTGTTTTCCACACCACATCAATCTGACGATGCTGGCGCAGATTGGCGATGCCAGTCACAATCGCGCAAAACACCAATGGGATCATCACCATTTTCAACAAATCAATGAACAAAGTACCCACTAAGTTCGCCGCATGAAGCGCCACACCATGTTCACCCGTATGTGCCAACCAGCCAAAAAAGACACCCCCAATGGCAGCAATGAATATTTGAACGTTGAGGCTGGGGAATTTCATTTTTTTGGCATTTTAAGGGAACAATGGCTTGGAAACATCATACTGCAACTCGGGTGAGTAATCACAGCATTGAAAGGGGAATAGGCTTAATGCATAACCAGCTCTTAAGACAGCCTTATTGCAAGGCCTAAACTTAGCAGACCACTTGGCGTACCGCCAGTGGGTACGCCTTAGCCAATTAAGCAGACTTTTCAAACACCGCCGCAAAAAACCCATCCGTGCCATGCAGATGAGGCAATAATTTCAGATAGTCACCTGTATCCATCACAATATTTTGCTGGGCTAAAACTTCATTGGCAGGGATGAGTTTGAAGTCAGGGTGTACAGCAAGAAAGGCTTCGGCGATGGCCTCATTCTCTTCACGTAACAAGCTACAGGTCGCATACACCACGCGGCCACCGGCTTTGCAGAGCTTGGCGGCGCGGGCGAGGATGTTGGTTTGTTTGACATTCAGTTCAGCCACATCTTCTTCAGCTTGGCGCCATTTTAAATCCGGGTTGCGGCGCAGGGTGCCGAGACCGCTACAAGGGGCGTCGACCAGCACGCGGTCAAACTTGCCGTTGAGGCGTTTGAGTTTGAGGTCGTTTTCGTTGTTAATCAGTTGTGCTTGCAGGTTGGATAAGCCGCTACGTTTGAGGCGCTGGCCGAGATTATTCAAGCGTTTTTCCGAGACATCAAAGGCATAGAGGCGACCGGTGTTTTTCATGAGTGCGCCAAGAGCCAGGGTTTTCCCGCCTGCCCCTGCACACAAATCTGCCACCATCTGGCCGCGTTTGGGGGCAACCAGATAGCTGAGCAACTGGCTACCTTCATCTTGCACCTCGATTTTGCCTTCGGTAAACAGGATGTGTTTGCCGATATTGAGGCGCGAACCCATACGGATGCCGACGGGGGAGTATGGCGTAGGCGTGATCACATTATCTTTAACCGTGTTTTCAGCCAGCATTCGAGCCAGCACTTCTTCACGGCTGGCCTTGATGGTGTTGACGCGCAAATCCAGACTGGCTTGCTCAAACATGCTGCGGCAGATGGTCATGGCTTCTGTCTCGCCATATTGTTCAACCAGCTTTTGCCAGAACCAGTCGCGCACATCGGCCAGCACTGCTGGCGCAAAGCCTTCACTGTTTTTGGCTTTGATGGTGACGGCCCATTCTTTTTGACGCTCGTCGAGCATCTCATCCAAGTCACGGATGCTTTTGCCCTCTATTTTAAGCAGCAAGGCGATAATGAGCTTGCGTGTGTCTTCTTGTTCATCTGGCTCGCTGACACTCACTTCACGCAAATAACGATAGCGGCGTAAGACGCCGTAGGCGGTTTCAGCCACCCAAGCACGGTCTTTGGTGCCCAGCTCGCGATGCTGACGGAAAAATTCGCCGAGCTTGGCATCGGCCGGACTTTCAAATTTCAGCAGGTCGTTTAACAGCATCGCCGTCTGGCGCATCAGGGATTGGTTCATCAGGTTCTTTCAATACTTACGATAGTTGCAATAGTTGCGTTATTCGGCGATCAAGCGCGTGGCCACTTGCTCAATCACCATGCCGTTTTTCTCGAGCTTTTTGATTTTAACCGGCACATAGCGATAGCCGCTGGCCAGCCATAATTCCACTTTTTCATCTGTGTCACCACGGGTGTGCGCAATATGCAGTGTAGGCACAGACTGCTCGGCAATCTCCAGCGTCTCCTCGCCTTCAAACACATACTCATATTCGCCCAGCCGACGGCCATTGGTTAATGTCACGCGCATTTCTTGCAGCGGCGGTACAAACATAAACTGATACATAAAACTCAGGATGTCTTGCGTATTGGCGGGCAACTCGCGCTTTTGCTCACCCTTGCTGGTTTTGAGGGTCAATTCACCGATCGCCCAGTTAAAGGTCGCCTCATAGGTTTTGCTTTCACGGCTACCAAACGCATAACGGTAATAGCTAGGCCTGAGCCCAGCGGGCCCCACTTCACCGCGACTTTGCTGTTCAAGCGAGGGGTACAACAATTTTAGCAGCCCCTTGCCCTCAACCAGCCAGCGTAAGGAATAACTTTCTGCAGTCTCGCGCACATATTCAATGCTGGCACTGCCGGCCGGGCGCGACTCGCCATTCACATACACCGCATACTCGGTCAGCACATGGCGATATGGCGGGGCAGGCCGCTCATCGTCCGTTGCCTCTGGATGATCACTGGCATGCCACTCGGCAATTTGTTCTGACACCGCCTCAGCCTCAGGCACAGCAGGCGCATCCTGAGCTGACTGACTCACATCTGCTGAGGATGACCCGCTTGAAGCATCCGGCGCGACACGATCAACCTGATCAGTCGCCGGTTCTGAAAGTGGCTGCGCGGAAGAGCGCTTTTTCGCCGCAGGCGCAGGGCGAGAGGCCTGCGCCTCAACCTTGGAAGCGACTGGCGCGGACTTGGTGGGCAACACAAGGCGTGCTTGCAATCGCGCTGGCTGTTCCGCTTCTGCCGGTAACCAGCTCCGCCAATTGACCTCACTCAACGCCAGCACATGCAGCACCAAAGAAACACAGAAAGCGAGAAACAACGGCCACGAAAAATGCTGCGTGATCTTTTCTCGTAACCTTGACGCTGGCATGTTTACGTTCCCAGCATTGACAGCATCACTGGCCGGTGATGCTGGTGATCACCTGCTCCATCTGTTTGCCATCATCTTGCACAATCAGCTTGACTGGCAGATAGCCTTTTTCTTTGGCCAGGTATAACGTTTTCTCACCCTCGGTATCCGCCAGTTTGATCACATTAAACGTCCCTGCCTCGGTGACAAGCGGTGTTTTTTCTTCGGTGATCACAAAGGCGTGGGGCGAGAGTTTTTTACCATTTGCCACGTCCAGGCTGATTTGTTTACCTTTAGGGGGCTGCCACATCCAGCAATACATCACACTTAGCAAATCCTGTACGTTTTTGGTCAACGGCACGGTTTCCTGCTCGTCTTTGATTTGCATATTGAGGATTTTTTTCGCCCAGTCAAATTCACTGATCAAGGCTTTATTCGGATGCTTGGACTGGCGTGACTCAAAATGTGCCGGACGTAAAGCATTCGAGATAACCTGGCCTTGACTGGAGAGTGTACGCTCACCCATCAGCTTGTAAATGCCTTTACCTTCCGCCAGGGAATTAATCTCGTAACGCCCTGCGGAGACATTGAGCTGATCTTTGATGGTGCCAATACTGACGCCTTGCTGCAGCAAATCATAGGTGACGGTCAGTTGCTTGGGCGCAGCAGACAAGCACGGTGCGGCCAACAAGCCTGCAATCGCCAGACAGAACGCTAGATGGCGGCAAAAACGCTGCATGCCAGCCATTACACCACCACGGTTGGGGCTTCGCCCGTTTGCTGTGCGCGAATCTGACCAATCCGGTAAACCGTCTCTCCTGCGGAGGCCAGCACGTCTTGCGCCTGGTCTGCGTGCTCTGCCGCCACAATCACGGCCATGCCAATACCGCAGTTAAACGTGCGGTACATTTCAATCGGTTCGATATTGCCTTGTGCCTGCAACCATTGGAACAAGGGTGGCAACGTCCAGCTGGCTTTCTGGATTTCTGCAGTCAGACCTTCAGGCAACACGCGCGGGATATTTTCGGTGATACCGCCACCCGTAATATGCGCCATGCCTTTGACTGGCAAAGTTTCCAGCAATTTGAGAATAGACTTCACATACAGCTTGGTCGGTGCCATCACCACATCTTTGAATTTGCGGCCATGGAAATCTGACTCCATATCAATCCCGGATGTTTCGATCAGTTTGCGGATCAAGGAGTAGCCATTGGAGTGCGCGCCACTGGAAGCCAGGCCCAGCACCACATCACCGGCACGAATGGTAGAACCGTCAATAATATTGGCTTTATCGACACAGCCAACAGCAAAGCCAGCCAAATCATATTCACCAGCAGGATACATGCCAGGCATTTCCGCGGTTTCACCGCCCACCAGCGCACAACCAGACTCTTCACACCCTTGCGCAATGCCTTTGATCACGGCTGCAGCGGTGCCGACTTCGAGTTTGCCACAGGCAAAATAATCGAGGAAAAATAGCGGCTCGGCGCCTTGCACCAGAATATCGTTCACACTCATGGCCACCAGGTCTATACCCACAGTGTCATGCTTGTTCAACTGAAATGCCAATTTAAGCTTGGTCCCCACGCCGTCAGTGCCCGAAACCAGCACAGGCTCCTTGAATTTTTTTGGCATGGCAAACAATGACCCAAACCCACCTATCCCGCCCATGACTTCAGGACGCAGCGTGCGCTTGGCAAAGGGCTTGATTTGTTCGACCAGGGCATCGCCCGCCTCAATGTCTACACCGGCATCGCGGTAGGTAATGGAAGTTTTATCAGAAGAAGTCGTCAAGATACTCTCGTTTCTTTCAATGCGATTAATTGTGTGACGCACTACCGGCAATGTGCAGATGTTTGCAACAAAGCGTAAGACCGCGTCGAAATTCAGTATAATTTTAAAATAATCATTATTTTAACGCATCTTGCCAGTTCGACCTATGCCGGATTCGCGCATGCGCCCTACCCATGTCAGATCAAGACCATCACAAGTCCATTGCTACCCAGTTTGTCAGTGATCATCGCTGGTGGATTGTGATCGGCATTTTCATTTACCTGTTTTACCTGCTTGAGCCCATCCTCACGCCTTTTCTGGCCGCTGCCGTGATTGCCTATATGCTGGACCCCATGGTGGACAAACTGAGCGAAGCCGGCCTGGGTCGCTGGCAGTTTGGCCGTACCGTCGCCACCTTGCTGGTGATGACTGGCGTCATTCTGGCGTTGATTGGTCTGTTGCTGATCTTGATTCCGCTCTTGCAACAGCAATCGCAGTTAATCGCGCAACGCTTACCGGTCGTGGTCGATCACTTCCATCAGCAGGTAGAGCCCTGGTTACGCGACAAATTCGGCATCCACCTTGATATTGACAGCAATGTTGTCCAAAAACTGATCAGCGAGCACTGGCAAACCGCAGGCAGCATGCTGGGCAGTTTCTTGCTCAGCGCCGGGCAAAAAGGCCTTAACCTGATTGGCATGTTTGCCAACATTTGCCTGTTGCCTGTGGTGTTGTTTTATTTTCTGCGAGACTGGGATCATATGGTGGCTGAAACCGGCAACCTGATCCCGCGCAACTGGATCGCGCGGGTAAAGCATATCTGTAAAGACGTAGACAGCGTGGTCGCAGAGTTCTTGCGTGGCCAGCTTTCCGTCATGCTGTCGCTATGCGTGTTTTACAGCGTCGGCCTGTGGCTGGTGGGGCTGGATATGGCGCTCTCCATCGGCATGATTGCCGGCTTGTTAAGCTTTGTCCCCTACCTGGGTTTTGCCTTGGCCTTTGTGATGGCAGTCTTGCTCGCATTGTTACAGTTTGCCTCGCTACCAGAAGTAGTCCCAGTCCTGCTGGTATTCGGCGTCGGCCAGTTTGTAGAAAGCTTTCTGCTCACGCCTATTTTAGTGGGCGACCGCATCGGCTTGCACCCGGTCATTGTGATTCTCGCGTTAATGGCAGGTGGGCAATTATTTGGGTTTGCCGGCGTATTGCTGGCGTTGCCGGTGAGTGCCGCGATTGCCGTAGGCCTGCGCCATACCAAACAAAGTTATTTGCGTAGCGAAACCTATTTGAATAGCGAGCCGAATCTGATCCAAACCCTGGATGAGTGATCTCTCGCGATAAGACTGCCGTGAAACAACTGCTACTGAATATTCAGCCGCCGGCCGCGCCCGGTTTTGACAACTTTATTGTGGGCCAAAACCAAGAGGCGCTGGCCAGCTTACATGCCGTGCTGGCCGCACAAGCCCCCACCCGATTTCTTTACCTCTGGGGCGAATCTGGCAGTGGTAAAAGCCATTTATTGCTGGCCGCACAAGCCCTGGGAGCGCATATTGCCGATGATGTGCATCTGCTGGATGAAGAGTCACAAATCATTTTGTTTGATACTTTTAACCAGATCAAGGCGGAAGGCGGCATGCTGGTGACCGCTGGCAGCCATGCGCCCACCCAGATGGGCTTGCGTGATGACCTCGCGACCAGGCTGGCCTGGGGCTTGGTTTATCAACTACATCCGCTGAGTGACAGTGAAAAAGCGGAAGCCTTGCGTGCACATGCGCATGAGCGTGGCATGAAATTACCCGAAGAGGTGATTGCTTACTGCTTGCGCTATTTGCGCCGGGACTTGCCAACACTGATGGCCGTGCTGGACGCGCTGGATAAATGGTCGTTGACCACCAAAAAGCCCGTCACCGTCGCCATGCTCAAAAAAATGCGTCAGTTGCAGACAACGCGGTAATCAAACACAAGACGGGCACCACACTCAGCTATCGACTTACTCGCCAAAGCTGAAACGATTCTTGCCATTTTTCTTGGAGTCGTACATGGCTTTATCTGCCACATGCAACAACTGTTTCACGTTTTTGCCATGATGCGGGTATTCGGCAATGCCGATACTCACCCCGATTTCCAATTGAATCCCGCGCACAACCACGGGTTGCGCAAACAAGTGGATCAAGCGCTGCGCGAGCTGCGTCAATTCCAGCCGATGTAAGTAGTTGCTCACCACCAATACAAACTCGTCTCCGCCCTGACGGGCCAGAAAGTCAGACTGTCTCAGCACTTTCTTAAACATATTTGCCACTTCAATTAGCAAGGCATCGCCCACATCATGTCCATAGGCATCGTTCACCCGTTTGAACCCATCCAGATCCATAAAAAAGACAGCAAACTGCTTGGAGCCTATCCTGGCCATTTCGTAAGTGCTTTCCAGATAGACATTCACACTGCGGCGGTTTGGCAGGCTGGTGAGCAAATCGTGATCCGCCTGATGGCTAAGCTGCTTAGCTACGGCCTGATTTTCCATGACCTGTTCCAGCAAAAGGGTGGTACTGCGGTAAGAAAAGACCAAGACGCTGATAATGACAATACTCAATAGAATCGCTACCGTCACTGAAGCCAGAATGCGATTGCGGATCGCTTGCTCAAACCACTGACGTTTGATCAGCAACTGCTCATCAATCTGCGCCAGTTGCCCATCAATAAGTTTCATCAACTCGCGTCCGCGATCTCGGCTTAATGAAAGATGAGGCGCGTACTCACCCGCATGCATCTGCACCTGCACACTTTTATCCATGGCATTAAATTTTTGTTGCACCAGCTGTTTGATGTTAGCCAGCAAGGGGCGTGCAGCCGAAGACACTTCAAGGTCGTGCTCCAGTAGCGAGATCGCTTTCATGGCTTCTGCTTGGCCCTGCTCCAAGGCATCCAGAAACAGGGTATGGCCAGTGAGCAAATAACCACGCTGCCCACTCTCGGCATTGGTGATCGCCTTGCCCAACGCCACCACCTGGTAGCGCTGCCTGTCTACCAGGTCTTTTTGCTCTGAGTAATTAACGAGCTGATACATGGCGACAAACAGCCCTGCCATTGAGATGCATAATAATGCAGCCGCAATGATTAGCGGGATAAGTATTCGTCGCTTGTAGTTAAACATACAGACTTTATATCGTCACATATTCACATGGTGTTTAGGGATTTTTGCTAAATAATTGATGATAAAGCCTTGTCGAATAGAATAAAATAGCGGTTTGATAGATAACCACTATCCCTATTATGCTCAGAATCACAGAAATCAAGCTAGCCATTGAGCTTGCAGATACACTCAAACACCAAGACGACCAGATCAAGGCCGCGCTGCTCAAGCGTCTGGAGATCCCCGAAAGCGATCTGATTCGCTTTGAAATCTTTAAGCGTGGCGTGGATGCGCGCAAATCACATGCCATATTGTATGTGTACAACCTGGATGTCGAAGTCAAAAACGAAGCCAAAATACTGGCACGGTTTAAAAAAGACCCGCACATCAAACCGGCACCGGATACCAGCTACCATTTTGTTGCACAGTCAAATCAAGCCAAAACACACCGGCCTGTTGTGGTCGGGTTTGGCCCAGCCGGGATTTTTGCCGCGCTGATTCTCGCGCAAGCCGGCTTCACTCCGATAGTGCTCGAACGCGGCAAAGAAGTACGCAAGCGGACCCAAGACACCTGGGGACTCTGGCGCAAACGCACATTGAACCCTGAGTCCAACGTGCAGTTTGGTGAAGGCGGAGCAGGCACGTTCTCGGATGGCAAACTCTACAGCCAGATCAAAGACCCCAAGCATTACGGCCGCAAGGTCTTGCAGGAATTCGTCAAGGCCGGGGCGCCAGAAGAAATTCTTTATGTCAGCCATCCGCACATCGGAACGTTCCGTCTGGTCGGCATGGTTGAAGAAATGCGCAATACCATTATTAGCCTGGGGGGAGAGATCCGCTTTGAAAGCCGGGTGACCGATATTGCGATTGAAAATGAACAGGTACAAGGCGTGACCTTGCATAGTGGTGAGTTCATTCCAACCAACCACCTGGTGCTCGCCGTCGGCCACAGCGCACGGGACACGTTTGAGATGGTCTATGAAAGAGGCGTGTATGTTGAAGCCAAGCCGTTCTCGATTGGCTTCCGCATTGAACATCCACAAAGCCTGATAGATCGCGCGCGCTATGGCAAAAGCTATAGCGACGATATCCTTAAAAAACTGGGCGCAGCTGATTACCGGCTGGTGCATCACGCGCAAAATGGCCGTAGCGTGTATAGCTTTTGCATGTGCCCGGGCGGCACGGTAGTTGCCGCCACCTCAGAACCCAACCGCGTGGTGACCAATGGCATGAGCCAATATAGCCGCAACGAGCGTAACGCCAATGCCGGCATTGTGGTCGGCATCACGCCGGAAGTGGATTATCCCGGCCATCCGCTGGCCGGGGTCGAATTCCAGCGCCAGCTAGAAAGCCAGGCCTACGTGCTCGGCGGCAGTAATTACTCAGCCCCCGGCCAACTGATAGGCGACTTTTTAGCTAACCGCCCTTCGACCCAATTTGGTGAAGTGACGCCGTCTTACACACCCGGTGTGCACTTGACCAACCTGGATACGGCATTGCCTGAATTCGCGATTAGCGCCATGCGTGAAGCGATCCCGGCTTTTGCCAAACAAGTTACCGGGTTTGACCTGGCGGATGGCGTCCTCACAGGTGTTGAAACCCGCACATCCAGCCCGATCCGCATCAAACGCAACGACGATACCTTGCAAAGCATCAACACCAAAGGCTTGTTTCCCTGTGGTGAAGGCGCAGGCTACGCAGGCGGCATTCTGTCAGCTGCCGTAGATGGGATTAAAGTAGCTGAAGCAGTTTCAATATCTATCTTGTCTTAAAGATCAGCACATGTTTGGCACGTGTGCTGGTCTCATTTTTCCGGCATCTCCATGGAGCGGTGCACATGCGCGTGATGAACCGAGACAGGGGCGTGCATCCGTAGGTGCAAGCTGTACATAATCCAGACTGAACCCGCCACAAAAATCACCATAATCAATACGGTGAACAAGAGTGACATGACGTTCCAGCGCTCATTAGCAGATCGGTCTAGATGCAAAAAGAAGTGCAAATGTACGACCATCTGCACAATCGCTGCCAGCAATACCCCCACCAGCAACCCTGATTGTGGTAAAAATCCATTCATCACAAGCGCAAACGGCACTGCAGTCAGCACAAGTGCTAATACAAAACCCGTCACATATCCCTGTAAAGTGCCGTGGTATGGCACCTCAGTCGGCCCGTTATTGTGCTGTGTTTCTGTCTGCATCAAATCACTCCCATCAGGTAAACAATGCTAAAGACACCAATCCAGACGATATCCAGAAAATGCCAAAACAAGCTTAAGCGCACCAGTCTTGATCGCACCGGAGTATTCAGCCCACGTGCAGAGACTTGCGCCATCATCACAACAATCCATATCAACCCGAAACTGACGTGTGCCCCATGGGTCCCTACCAGCGTAAAAAATGCTGATAGAAAACCACTCCGAGAAGGCCCGTGACCAGCCATGACCAGATGGTGAAACTCATTGATTTCCATCCCGATAAATCCTAGGCCCAGCAAAAATGTCATCCCCAACCAAAGCATCACTTTCTGCGCTTGATTCTTTTGCATGTTAAGCATTGCTAGACCATAAGTCACGCTACTGACCAACAACAACATGGTTTCAGCAAACACATAAGGCAGTTCAAACAAGGTCTTGCCACTCGGACCGCCAGCAAAACTCTGACTTTGTACGGCAAAAGTCGCGAACAGGGCAGCGAACAATACACAATCGGTCATGATATACAGCCAGAAGCCGAAAATAGTATTACCGACAGGGTCATGCCCGGCATGACCGTGCGTATGCATCACTTGAGTAGAATGTTGTACGCTCATGGTTTCACCTGATCATCAAATGCTTGAGAAATATCGGAAGACTTGCTGCTTAACCCGGCGAGCTGAAGATAACGCGCATCTTCAATCCGCTGCACTTCTGCTGCCGGGACATAGTAATCTACGTCGGTATCTGAAGCGCGCACAATAACACTCACCACTAAACCAATGGCACCGAGCAATGCCAGCCACCAAATCTGCCAGATCATGGCAAAGCCGAAAATAAATGCCAATATCCCCATAACAAAGCCCAGAGCTGTATTTTTTGGCATATGAATATCTTCATACTGTTGTGGACGATCATATGCGACGCCTTTTTCTTTCATGTCAGTCCACGCATCCAGATCCTCTACCACTGGAACCACTGCAAAATTATAAAAAGGCGGTGGCGATGACATGGCCCACTCCAAGGTGTGTCCGTTCCATGGGTCGCCACTGGCATCACGCAACTCAGCACGATTTTTGTAGCTGACCACCAACTGGATGACTTGCATAACGATGCCCGCAAACACAAACACCGTACCGACAAGGGCGACCATCAGCAATGGATGCCACTCAGGATTAATGTAGTGCTCCAGTCGGCGCGGCATCCCCATTAAGCCCAGAGCATACAATGGCATAAAGGCCAAACCGAAACCGAGTACCCAGGCCCAGAAAGCCCGCTTACCCCAGACTTCATCCAGCTTGTAACCAAACATTTTTGGAAACCAATAAGTAAAGCCAGCGAAATAGCCAAATAAAGCGCCAGGAATCAGCATGTTATGGAAATGCGCCACCAGGAACAGGCTATTATGCAAAACGAAGTCGGCTGGTGGCACGGCGAGCAGCACGCCCGTCATGCCACCAATACTGAAATAAACAATAAACGCCAACGCCCACAACATGGGGGAGGTGATTTGCACGCGCCCGCGATACATGGTGAACAGCCAATTAAAAATCTTCACGCCTGTGGGGACCGCAATAATCATGGTGGCAATCCCAAATACTGCGTTGACATCACCGCCCTCACCCATGGTAAAGAAATGGTGCAACCATACAGAGAATGACAGGACGCCAATCGCCGCGGTCGCGTAGACCATGGATTTATATCCGAACAGGCGCTTTTGCGAGTAGGCAGAGACCACTTCAGAGAACATGCCAAATGCCGGCAAGATCACAATATAGACCTCAGGATGGCCCCATATCCAGAAAAGATTCGGGTACATCATCATATTGCCGCCCAAACTGTTGGTAAAAAAATGCATATCCAGATAGCGATCCAGGCTCAACAGTGCCAAAGTAACAGTCAGTACTGGAAAAGACAACATAATCAGCACATTAGTCACCAATATCGTCCAGCTAAATACTGGCATCCGCATGAGCGTCATACCTGGCGCACGCATTTTCATGATCGTGACAAAGAAATTAATCCCTGTGACCATGGTGCCAATACCACCGATCTGAATACTCCAAATCCAGTAATCCACCCCAACACCCGGGCTGTAGTCCATCTCGGACAATGGCGGATATCCGGTCCAACCCGCCTTGGAAAACTCACCAACCGCCAAAGACAGCATGATCAGCATGGCGCTGATTGCGGTCAACCAGAAACTCACCGAGTTAAGGAAAGGAAACGCGACATCCCGTGCACCAATCTGTTGTGGCACAACCACATTCATCAAGCCAATAAAAAATGGCATTGCGACAAAAATAATCATGATGGTGCCGTGCGCACTGAAAATCTGATCATAATGCTCGGGCGGCAAATATCCGTAGGAGGATCCGACGGCCATGGCTTGCTGTATGCGCATCATGATGGCGTCGGCAAAACCTCGCAGCAACATGACCCCTGCGAGCACAATGTACATGATACCGATACGTTTGTGATCGACACTGGTGAACCACTCATGCCACAAATAAGCCCACTTACCCTGGACGGTGATCCAAGCCAGAATAAGCAGACCGATCAATGCGGAGACACCCACCGCCCCCATAACGATAGGATTATCATAGGGAATTGCAGAAAGCGTCAGCTTTCCAAACAGCTCTGTTTCCAAGGTACTACTCCCGAGAATGCGAAATTGTTGTCGGCTGCGAAGCCGCAGAAGCAAATTGCTGATGACCAGCAGGCTGTCGGCATAAGTCAGCAGTTTGCTGTTGGGAAGTCATGTCCGGCATATACTTCATCAGGACATCGTCAAAGAGGCCTGATTTTACCTGCGTAAAATATTGCACCGGCGTATGATGGCTAGGGATCTCTAAGCTTTTAAAATGCGCTTGATCCAATGGAATCTTGGACTGACGCACTTTACTCAACCAAGTGTTAAAGCCCTTCTCATCTGTGGCAATCGTATGAAAATGCATGCCCGAAAAACCATCGCCACTAAACTGTGAATTCAAGCCTTGAAACACCCCGATACGGTTGGCCTGCAAATGTAATTTGGTTTCCATCCCCGCCATGGCGTAAATTTGGCTACCCAGCTGCGGAATAAAGAAAGAAGTCATGACCGAATCAGACGTAATGCGGAAGCTGACCGGGACATTGGCAGGCACCACAAGCTGATTAACAGACGCGATACCTAACTCAGGATAAATAAACAGCCATTTCCAGTCCATGGAAATAGCTTCCACCTGAATGGGTTTTACTGTTGACGCCAGTGGCTGGTAAGGATCAAGCCGATGTGAATAGTCCCACACCAGAACACTCAATATTGTTACGATCACGGCTGGCACCAGCCAAACCACGACCTCAATCTTGAAGGAGTGTGCCCATTTCGGGGCAAAGTCTGCTGATTGTTTGGAGGCACGGTATTTCCAGGCAAACATGATCGCCATCACGATGACCGGAATGACCACCGTTAACATCAGCGCAAACGCAATAATAATTAGTCTTTTTTCATCTGCGGCCACGGGCCCTGCGGGATCGAGTAGTACCCATGATGAACAATTGGTCAGACACTCTACAGCATGTTGGGGAAGAATTTCACTCAACGGGATTTCCTGCATATAGCAACTTCCTTAACTAACTTGCGCCACATCAAACCTGTGACTGGGCGAGAAATGACCTTGGCCGTCATGAATGTAACCGCCCATTTCCTCATGAACCTTTTGAGTTCTGGAAAGTATGCTAAATAAATTGTCTTACATTGACCTTGCAGGCTTAACGATTAACCTCTTTTCGACAAAAAATTACGCCCTCTACTTTGGAGATTGATCCAAAGTAGAGGGCGATGCAACAGTAATACTTTAAGGTTAATGATTCATTATTGACGAATCAGGTAATCAAATGCCCCCAGTGCCGCATTCGAGCCTTCCCCCATGGCAATGATGATCTGCTTGTAAGGAATCGTTGTGACATCCCCGGCCGCAAACACGCCTGGCAACGAAGTGGCATTGTGGTGGTTAATTTCAATTTCACCATATTTGCTCAGGTCCAGGGTGCCTTTCAGCCAGTCACTGTTGGGAACTAGGCCGATCTGGATAAACACGCCTTCCAGTGCGATATGTTTGCTCTCGCCAGAGACGCGATCCGTGTAGGTCAAGCCATTGACGCGTGCCCCATCCCCCGTGATTTCGGTGGTCTGCGCACTGGTTAAAATCGTCACGTTTTCAAGTGAGCGCAGTTTGCGTTGCAGCACGGCATCGGCTTTCAGTTCAGTATCAAACTGCAGCAAGGTGACATGCCCCACGACGCCCGCCAGGTCAATCGCAGCCTCAACGCCGGAGTTACCGCCGCCAATCACCGCGACATGCTTGCCCTTGAACAAGGGGCCATCGCAGTGTGGGCAGTAGGCCACGCCTTTATTTTTATAGGCCTCTTCGCCAGGCACATTCAGATTTCTCCAGCGAGCACCGGTGGCCAGAATCACGGACTTGCTGCGCAAAATCGCCCCGCTTTCGAGCTTCACTTCAATCAAGCCAGCATGTTTGCTGTCGGTTTTGCTAGGCTCGGCCAATCCAACGGCACGTTGCAATGGCATGATATCCACGTCGTAGGTTTTCACGTGCTCTTCAAGCGCCGCGACCAGTTTAGGGCCCTCGGTCTCTTTGACTGAAATAAAGTTTTCAATCGCCAGGGTATCGTTAACCTGGCCACCAAAGCGCTCAGCGACGATGCCCGTGCGTATGCCTTTACGGGCCGCATAAATTGCGGCTGAAGCACCCGCCGGGCCACCACCCACCACCAGCACATCAAACGCTTCTTTGGCATTGAGCTTTTCGGCTTCTTTGGCCACTGCGCCAGTATCCACTTTGGCCAGAATTTCTTCGACCAGCATACGGCCCGAGGCAAACATTTCGCCATTGAGGAAAGTCGCAGGCACCGCCATGATGTTGCGCTCATTGACTTCGTCCTGAAACAGCGCGCCGTCAATCACGGTGGTCTGAATGCGTGGGTTGAACACGGTCATCAGCGTGGTTGCCTGCACGACATCCGGGCAGTTATGGCAAGACAAGCTCATATACACTTCAAAATTCAAATCGCTATCCAGCGCCTTGATCTGGTCAAGTACATCCTGTTCAACCTTAGGCGGATGGCCACCGGTCCACAACAAGGCCAGTACCAAGGAGGTGAACTCATGGCCTAATGGAATCGCCGCAAAGCGCACACCATGGGTTTCGCCTTCTTTAGCAATGACAAATGAAGGTTTGCGTTCATCATTGCCGCTCTCATCCAGGCTGACCTTGTCGGACAACGCGGCAATTTCTTGCAACAGTTCACGCATTTCTGCTGCACGCTCACTCCCATCCAGCGAAGCGATCAAGCGGATAGGCTGGCGCAACATGCCTAGGTAGGTTTGTAACTGGGCCTTTAAGGTGTCATCTAACATATTCATTCTCCAAAATCACGGCTGGTGCATTTCTTCAGGCAACAACAAGCCGTGGCCATCATGCATGGCAATCAAAAATGGTTGGGGGAAACTCGCTCAGGAAAAACCACCGTTCACATCCACTCAGTGACTTTTCCTGAGCGCCCTGCTTGCGCAGGGCGTTGCTCATACCAATCTCAACGAGATTAGATCTTACCTACCAAGTCCAAAGATGGGGTCAAGGTTTTTGCACCTTCGTTCCACTTGGCTGGGCACACCTGGCCTGGGTTAGCAGCGGTATATTGCGCAGCCTTCAATTTGCGCAGTGTTTCTTTCACATCACGGGCGATTTCGTTGCTGTGTACTTCAACAGTCTTGATCACGCCGTCTGGGTTGATCACGAACGTACCGCGCAGAGCCAAACCTTCTTCATCAATATGCACGTCAAAAGCACGTGTCAATTGGTGCGTTGGGTCACCAACCAGTGGGAATTTTGCCTTGCCAACTGCAGGTGAAGTCTCGTGCCAAACCTTGTGGGAGAAGTGGGTATCGGTGGTCACGATGTACACTTCAGCACCAGCCTTCTGGAATTCTGCGTAGTTGTCAGCCGCATCTTCAACTTCTGTTGGGCAGTTGAAAGTGAATGCTGCCGGCATGAAAATCAACACAGACCATTTGCCTTTCAAAGACTCTTCAGTCACCTCGATAAATTTACCGTTGTGGAATGCTTGTGCCTTGAATGGTTGTACTTGTGTGTTAATCAATGACATTTAGTTCTCCTTTATGATTTAGAACATGGGTTAATTAAACAGGGCTTATTAAAAATTGCTGTGTCTCAACAGCGAATGTATGCATTTTAGACATACAAAATTAATATGTAAAATTGATTATTTTAATTTTATTAATAAATTATTTTTATCAAACTATGAGGTAACCGTGACTTGCCCATGCCCCTCAAGACCACGGTTATCCTGCCAGTTTACCGTAATCACATCACCAATCCGGGCATCCTGTATGTAAAACGTGAAATAAGGATTACGCGAAATCGCGGTGCCTGTCTGTGCATCGACAATCACCTGCCCATTCATCACCACTTGCATCAGTTGCATAAAATGCGCCGGCATTAACTGGCCATCCTCGTTTTTGCTACGACCCGTACGCATGGGATGCACAATAATGATTTTAAGTTCAGTGACATTGCTACCCAGCGGGCTGCTTTCCAGCATGCGCGCACGCATTTTCATGCTGCTGGCAAACGGCTCTTCACGTTCGCTGCTGGCGCAGCCATCTTCCAGCACAATCACCTGGCGCCGTTGCTGCACAAACTGGCCGCTCACCTGCTCTGCCAACGCGATCACCTCCCCCGATTGCGCGAGCTTGACGCGTGTCACAAGCTTGGGCAATACCTGCTTGCCTAACTCAAAACTCGCAATCAAGGGAGTGGGATTGGCATCTGCCAGCAAACGCAAGCTACGCAGTTTGCCCGCCGCCAGCGTACTACTCAGCTCAATTTGCACCACAGCGCCGTTTTCAGCTTTTTGCGGTGCGTCAATACTGAGATCAGTGGTGACAGGCACCGCGGTGGCTTTGAGCGCAGCCAACACTTGTGCCGTTTGCTTGGCCTCAAAGGCAGAAGCAAACCAGGTGGCCGCTTGCACTTTACGGGCGATGATCCACAACGGTAGCGCTGCCAGCAGCACACTGTTTTTTAACCAGCGACGTCTGTCCATCCTGCCCTCCTATCCATTTTTGTCATCCCCCTGCTCCAGCTTGAGCTGCACCCTGAGCGCTTTCAATCTGGCCTCGACTTTGGATTGCAGGTAAAAATCGCCATCCTTGGCCTTGCTGGCAATCTCAAACTGCTCAATCGCCCGCGGCAAGTCATATTTGCGCACATAAGACTCCCCTAGCGCCTGATGCCGCAACATCTGTTTGTCCTGGCCCTGATATGCGGCAGCCAGCCAGTCATACAGTTTTGGGTCCTCAGGGAAGGCCTCCAGCTGTTTCTGGATAAAGCTGACTGCCGGCGCCCACTGATTGCTGCGGATCAATAACTCAGCCTCGCCTTGCGCCAGCGCACGATGTTGCGGATATTGCTGCAAGCCCTGAACAAAACGGTTTTGCGCCTGTGCCACCTGCCCCGACTTGGCCAGGGTCAAGCCTTGCAAAGTCACCAGATAAGGGCTGGAAAGGCCATGCTTAACCAGCCAGTCGACCTCGGCCTGTGCTTTTTGCGGCTGATTGACACGCAGCCAGGCGTAAGCCAGGCCATAGTGTTCAGCCAGCTCATTCTGGTAGCGGCCCTCGTTAATATTGTTCTGAAACTCTTCTACCATTTGCTGGGGCGCGCCTTGAAAGGCCCGGATTTTTGCCCGCATCATAAAAAAGGGCAGACTTTCATTCACCTGCTTATAAGGCAGGTTTTGTACACGGTTGCCTATATCGGCAATCCGCTCGCTGGTCAGCGGGTGGGTACGCAAATAGCTGGGCATATTGCCATCTGAAAAGCGCGTCGCCCGCTGCATGGTGGTAAAAAAGGCCGGCATGGCGCGCACATCAAAGCCTGCATCCTGCAAAATGGTCAAGCCGACCCGATCTGCTTCGCGCTCGTGCTCACGCGTGTAATCCAGCTGCTTTTGTATCCCGGCAGCAGAGGCCGCAGTCATCGCGCCCATGCCCACTTGCGGGTTAGAGCGTGCCACCAGCAAGGCCAGGGCCGTCGCAGCGATATTCTTGAACATATCGTACTTTTGAGAGGCCAGCATTCGCGCCAGGTGATGCTGCGTGACATGGCCGATTTCGTGCCCCAGCACACTGGCCAACTCAGACTCACTGTTGGCCGCAATGAATAAACCGGTATGGACGCCAATGACGCCGCCCGGCATGGCAAAAGCGTTAATCGACTTGTCCTGTACCACAAAAAAATAAAATTTCTGGGCGCGGTCCGGGCTACTCGCCCCCAGCCGCGTCCCCAGTGCCTGCAGGTAATCCGTTACCTCAGCATCATCGAACACATCTTCATCGGTAGCGACTTGCTTTAAAATCTGGTGCGCAATTTTTTCTTCATCACGTAATGACAATACGGTTTGCGAAGCGTCACCCAACTCAGGCAGCTGGTTAGATGAATCGGCAGGCAGGGTGACATCCAGATCACCAGGCTCATAAGGCTTACCAGAAAAAATACCAGTCGCGTTATTCGCCAACAAGGACGCCTCTGGCACGATAAACAGTGTGCACAAACACAACCCGCGCAACAGCCGCGCACAACGTGTACGCAGATTGCCAGATTGAAATGCCATGTGGAGTGGTTTAAAACGCATGTGCCCTGTGCTAAAGACCCAAACTTGTTATGATAGCGACTTCATTGCCCGAGTTCACCCTTTTTCACTAGCGCCAGGTTAAGAATACCCATGTCAACTGCCAACAACGGACTCACCCACTTTAACGCCCAAGGCCAGGCCCATATGGTCGATATCGGTGACAAGGCTCACACCAAACGCATCGCCATCGCTGAAGGCAAGATTGAAATGCAAGCGGCCACCCTGCAAATCATCCTGCAAGGGAACGCTAAAAAAGGCGACGTACTCGGCATCGCCCGTATCGCCGCGATCCAGGCCAGCAAAAAAACCAGCGACCTCATACCGCTCTGCCACCCGCTTAGCCTAAGCCGCGTCGATGTCAGTTTTATGGCGAATGAAACGCAACACAGTATTACTTGCCGAGTGCAATGTGAGACCACCGGGCAAACCGGGGTGGAAATGGAAGCCTTGACTGCTGTACAGGTTGGCCTGCTGACAATTTATGATATGTGTAAGGCGATTGATCGCGGCATGACAATACAAAGTGTTCGCGTACTGGAAAAACATGGTGGGAAGAGTGGGGATTGGGTGGCAAACTAAGCAAATAAACCCTGAGATTAGAAAATACACCCAATGAGAGTCTTAACTTGGAATTGTAACGGTGCCTTTCGTAAGAAGTTCCAGCTAGTTTCAGAATACGATGCAGACATTCTGGTTATTCAAGAGTGTGAAGATCCCCATCAATCCAAGGATAAACATTACCAAGCTTTTGCCGCCAACTTTCTATGGCATGGTAAGACCAAAAATAAAGGTTTGGGAGTATTCGCAAAACATGGCATCTCACTTGAACAGATTAAACTTAACCTTAAACCATTAGAGCTTTTTCTACCTTGCATGGTGGATGGTCACATACCTCTACTTGCTACTTGGACTAAGCAGGCAAACTCTCCAAATTTTGCATATATAGGCCAGCTCTGGAAGTTCTTACAGCAACATAAGGTTTTTTTAAATAACCCTTTCGCGATGCTTGTGGGCGACCTCAATAGCAACAAGCGCTGGGATGAATGGGATAGGTGGTGGAACCATACAGACGTTGTAAGAGAGTTGTCTGAACTCGGTCTGGAAAGCGCCTATCACTCATATTTTGCAGAAGCTCAAGGAGATGAGACAAGACCTACGCTTTACCTGCATCGCAACCACTCAAAGTCGTACCATATTGACTATGGCTTCTTTGGTAACGCGTGGAAGATAGTCACTGTAGAGGTAGGAAGTGCAGACAAATGGCTATCACAAAGCGATCACATGCCGATGCTGTTTGAGATAACATGAAATATCCCACACTAAATTACAAAACCGAGTCCACCACTTGCTGTAGGAAAATTTGCTCATTGGTTTTTTAATTTTCTCGCATCAAGATAATAACGCCGCAATCCGTCGCGCGCATTCTGGCGCCATGGTGACACCATAGCGAAAATGACCGGTATTCAAATACAGATTTTCAATATTTGGATGACGGCCTATGGTCGGGATATTGTGCGGCGTGCCGGGGCGCAAGCCACTCCAGTGTTTGATCACTGATTGCCCTCGCAAGGCAGGCAGAATCGCCTCGGCTTTTTGCAGCATTTCCTGACGCATGCTTTCAGTCACCCCGGTATCAAAACCGACATCTTCCAGACTACTGCCGGCTAGCAAGTGCCCATCGCGGCGTTGCAGCATGTAAAAACCTTCACGGTAAAGAATATGCGGTAGCAGGCCAGGGGACATCTGATACAACAGCATTTGCCCGCGCATGGGTTTGATCTCCAGACTTAGAGCGGTTTGTTTGAGTAGCTCAAAACTCCAGGCGCCGGAGGTGACGACAAAATGGTCGGCCGACAAGGTGTCGCCCGTTGTGGTTTGCCAGGTGTGGATGCTGGAAGCACCTTCTTGCAAAGGCATGAGTTGTGTTTGTTCGCGCAGAGTGACGCCATGCTTGATCAACCAGGCTTTGAGCGATTGTAGCAGGCGCGGGTTACGGATTTGCACCACTTCAGGAATCAGCAGGTTATCTCCTTGCAACTCTGCTTGCAGTCCATAGCGCTGGCACCAGTCGAGGGCTGCTTGCTGGTCAAACGGCGGCTGGATCAGCATGCCGCTACGCGTGCATTCGGTGTCTATACCGGTTTCGGCAAAGAGCTCTGCACTGACGGCTGGATAGGCGCGCGCACCAGCCAGCGCCAGCTCGTTGACAATCTCCTGATAAAACCATGGCAACAGCGGAAAAGCGATGCCCGCCCCAGCCCACGAAGACTCCCCTGACGTTTGCGCAGCGACGATATTGCGCTCAACCAGCGTGACGGTGTGCCCTTGTTTCTTTAACTGCATGGCAGTGAGGCAGCCTACGATGCCACCGCCGACCACGACCACTGAAGTGTTTGCCATAAGACCCGGTATTTAAAATGAAAAAGCCTGAGGCCCCGAGCTGCAACAGTCAGGGCCTCAGGCCTCTATTGTCTTACGGTTTACGGCCAGAAATCAAATAGACTTCCATGGCGATCAGGGCGGCATTGCTACCGAGCAGGACCAGAATATCGCCTTCGTTGAGAATAATATCCGGTCTGGGTGCAATCGGTTCTGGCATATTGGTACGCCTGAGCTGTTTGACCTCGACCGCAAAATCCTCAAACGGGATATGGTCCAGGCGCAAACCATGCGCATAAAAGTTTTTATACATCTCTACCGAATGCAGTTGTGGCAGAGCGGCGGTGGTCGTATCCGCATCACTCACGCCGCGGAAGTAACCTTTGAACATTTTGTAACGCTCTTCGCGGAACAGACGGATACGTTTGACCACGCGGTTAAGCGGAATCCCCAGCGTGACCAGTGCATGCGAGGCCAGCATGAGGCTACCCTCCAAAATTTCCGGCACCACTTCTGCCGCCCCGGCATCTCGCAGCAAATCCATTTCACTGTCATCATGGGTGCGCACAATCACGGGCAGGGTTGGATATTTCTCCTGGATCACATGCAGAACCTTCATGGTGCCACGCGTTTCGGCATAGCTGACAATCACCGCTTTGGCCCTGGCCAGCCCGGCCGCCTCAAGCACTGAGCGACGGCCTGCATCGCCGTAAATCACATTTTCACCGGCGGCGGCGGCTTCCTGAACGCGGCTGGCATCCATATCCAGGGCCACATAGGGGATATTTTCTTCGCGCAAAAAGCGGCCCAGATACTGACCACTGCGGCCATAGCCGCAGATGATGACATGGTCGCGCAAATCGAGGCTGTGCTCCTGAATAGTCTCCACCACCTTGTAGCTATTTCGCGTATAACTCTTGACCAGTTTGCGCGCAATCCTGCCGTTATATTGAATAATGAATGGCGCCACCAGCATGGAAAGCACGGCCACGGACAGCACCAGCTGTAGGGACTCGCCGTCGATCAAATGCGTTTGCAAGCCCAGGGCCAGCACCACAAAACTGAACTCCCCCGCCTGGCCAAGAATAATGCCGGTACGGACACCCACGCCCATCTCAAAGCCATACAACTTGGTTAAAAAGGCAATCAGGCCAATCTTGAACACCAGGAACAGGGCTAACAGGAAAACAATCAATACAATATGATTGATCAATACGGAAACGTCGAGCAGCATGCCGACGCTGATAAAAAACAGACCCAGCAAGATATCGCGGAAAGGCGCAATATCTGATTCGACCTGATAACGGTATTTGGTCTCAGAAATCAGCATCCCGGCCACAAAGGCCCCCAGCGCAAAGGACAAGCCGACATAGTTGGTGGCTGCCGCCATCAGCAGGGTCACCATCAGCACATTGAGCACAAACAACTCGCGTGAGCGCTGTTTGGCCACCAGCTCAAACCAGAAGTTAAGGATGTTTTTCCCGAACTTGAACAGTAAAAACAGCAGTACAGACGACTTGAACAGCGTCAGCCCCAACACATCCAGCCAATTGTCGCTATGCGAGCCTAGCGTCTGGATCAACACCAGAATCGGAATCACGGCCAGATCCTGGAAAAGCAGCACGCCGATACTGAGACGACCATGTCTGGAGTTAAGGTCTACACGCTCCATCAGAATTTTGGACACAATCGCGGTCGAGGACATGGTGATGGCCGCACCAATGATAAAAGCAGAAGTCAGGCTGAGCCCGGCCACTTTGCCCAGCACCAGACTGGCCAGCAAGGTCAGCACGACCTGTCCGCCCCCTAGCCCGAACAGCGTTTTTCGCATGGCATACAGCTTAGGCAGACTAAACTCGAGACCGATGCTAAACATCAAAAACACGATACCAAACTCGGCCACCTGGCGACCGGACTCTTCATCCTCCAGCAAGCCCAGGGCGTGCGGGCCCAGCACGATGCCGATGACAAAATAGGCCAGCATGGCAGGCAAGCCGAGGATGCGGAACAAGCCCACGGCGAAGACCGAGCTGGTCAGCAGTAATAAAAGATGTATCAGGGAATCAAACATGCAAAGCTCTAACGCATTTATACCAAGCCGGTCAAACAGGGGTTTGATCGCCATCAGCCAGCGCTGAAGGGTCAAGGTCTATTATGAAACGCAATTGTTTCAGGATGATGCATCGTGCCACAAAACTTTGTTTTATGCAAAAAATGTGCCTGAGAATAAAAAAACCGTAAAAAAAGGGTGTTTTACTTTATTGTCAGGCAACTCGCTTGTTATACTTACCCGCCATGATGACAGCAAATTCCGGCATCCATCTTGTTAAAACACCCGATATCGTGTCGCGCGCACGAGGGGTGTTGTTGCACGAAGCCGATGAAATCAGGCATCTGGCAGACCGCATTGGCTCGGCTTTTGAGGCTGCCGTGCATATGATTCTGGCCTGCAAGGGCCGGGTGGTGGTCACGGGCATGGGCAAATCCGGCCATATCGGCGGCAAAATTGCGGCCACCTTGGCCAGTACCGGCACACCGGCGTTTTTCATGCACCCGGCCGAGGCCAGCCACGGCGACTTGGGCATGATTACGGCAGAAGATGTGGTGATCGCGCTGTCCAACTCTGGCGAGAGTGATGAAATTATTAATATTTTGCCGGCGATCCGCCGCATCGGTGCTCGGGTGTTGAGCATCACGGGCAGCGAAGACTCCACCTTGTCACGTGAGTCGGAAGTGCATTTGAGTGCTGCCGTGAGCCATGAGGCTTGCCCACTCGGCTTGGCTCCCACAGCCAGCACGACAGCGGCCTTGGCCCTTGGCGATGCTTTAGCACTCTGCGTGCTCGATTTGCGTGAGTTCACTGCCGAAGACTTCGCCCGTTCGCACCCCGGTGGCAGCTTGGGCAGACGGCTACTGGTGCGCATCAAGGATGTCATGCGCACCGGCGCGGCCGTGCCCCAAATCGATCAACACGCCTCCATTCAGGAAGCCATCACGCAAATTTCACTCAAGGGCATGGGCTTCACGGCTATTGTGGACCACGCGCAACGCCCAATAGGCATTTTTACCGATGGCGATTTGCGCCGCTTGTTTATGCAGGGCAAGAACAATCCACAGGCATCCATTGATACCGTGATGAACAAACAGCCGTATTTGCTGGAGACGAATCAGATGGCGGTTGAAGCAGTTAACATGATGGAGCAGCACAAAATAAATGGCTTTTTGGCAGTAGATGCCCAAGGGCAGTTGGTAGGGGCATTCAATATGCATGACTTATTGAAAGCCAAAGTCGTTTAGCTTAAACAGGCATTAGAATTCAGGCATGCTTAAACACCCCATTTTGTTGCCGATTGCGTTAATGCTGTTGCTGGCGCTGCTGACATTCTGGATTAACCAGAATGTACAAGAGCAAGCACTCAAAATGAACATACTTAATCGCCAAGCGCCGGACTACATGTTGTACAACTTTGTGAGTACCCGCACGGATGCGTCCGGTAATACCAAATATGTGCTGGCGGCCGCAAAAATGCGCCACTTTCCTGCCAATGACTATACAGAATTGCAGCGGCCACGCTTTACCCAGTTTGGCCTGAACAAGCCTTACACGCAAATTTATGGTCAGCAAGGACGTGTTTCCGCCAATGGTAAACTGGTGGAGTTTAGCAAACAGGTCAAGGTGATCCGCCAAGCCTCTGCCACCAAGCCAGAAACACAAATGCAAACCGAGCGGCTTTGGCTGGAGCCGGACACCGAGGTGGCACACACAGACCAGCCGGTGGTCATCCGCCAAAAACCGGCGACAGTGATTACAGGCACGGGCATGCGTTTTGATAACCGGGCTGATACCATGCAATTGTTTAACCGGGTGCATGTGCATTATGAGCGTCCACCCGTCGCCAGCAATTTGGCAAGCCCGGCCCAGGCGTCAAACACAGAACGCCAATGACCGTTGATTATGGAGAAATGAGTTGAACACGCACAAGCCCTTATTTTTAGCGATCTGCATGAGCGTATGGGCGCTATTGTCCATGCCGCTGAGTGTGCTGGCCGAAGAATCTGACCGAGATCAACCGATAGAGCTTGAAGCGGATACCGTGACCGTGAACGATGCTAAAAAAATCAGTATCTACACGGGCAACGTGATTCTTAATCAGGGCACTTTGCAAATCAAGGCGGACAAAATGATCGTACGCGAGGATCAGGACGGCTTTCAACATAGCACCTGTACCGGCAACCCCACCACGTTCAAACAAAAACGTACCGGTAAAGACGAGTGGATGCAAGGCAGTGGTCAACGTATCGAATACAACGCCCGCATGGATAAAGTGCAACTGTATACCAATGCCTGGGTTAAACGTGGTGAAGACATCGTGACCGGGGACTACATCAGCTACGACGCCAACGCCGAGTATGCCGAGGTGATTGGCGGCACCAAAGCCAACCCGAACGGAACGGCTGGCAGCCGCGTCAAGGCCACCATACAGCCTAAAAATAAAACCACACCGCCTGTCATTGACAACAAGCCAACCTCTCAACAGGGATTACGGATGAATCGCTCCTTGCAACTCAAGGTCGAACCTGCCCCTGCCGAAAACACTGGTGAGCAAGGCAAAGAGTAAGCTTAAAGATGGAAACCATGGCAGCAGATCAGAACCATTTGCAGGTTAACCGCCTGAAAAAAACCTATCAGGGCCGTACCGTCGTCAAAAACACGACGCTTGAGTTACGCAGTGGCGAAGTGATCGGCTTGCTGGGTCCCAACGGGGCAGGCAAAACCACCAGCTTTTACATGATTGTAGGGTTGGTTGCGCTGGATGAAGGCAACATTACGCTGAATGGCGCCGACGTGAGCCGCGCGCCCATGCATGAGCGCGCGCGCATGGGCCTGGCTTATCTGCCCCAAGAAGCATCCATTTTCCGCAAGCTCAGCGTAACCGACAACATCCTCGCCATTCTTGAAACCCGTCCCTATACGGAAGAGCAGCGTGAGGCAAGGCTTGAGTCCTTGCTGGATCAATTGCATATCCAGCACATCCGCAACAGTCAGGCCGTCAGCTTGTCTGGTGGCGAACGTCGACGCGTTGAAATTGCGCGCTGCCTGGCCACTGACCCTAAATTTATTTTGCTGGATGAACCGTTCGCCGGGATTGATCCGATTGCCGTGATCGAAATCCAGAAAATCATCCGCTACCTGAGCAGTCAGAATATTGGTATTTTAATCACCGACCACAATGTGCGCGAAACGCTGGACATCTGTGACCGCGCTTATATTGTCAATGAAGGCGCTGTGTTTGCAGCAGGCACGCCCGATGAAATCATTCAGAACGAAGGTGTGCGTGAAGTGTATCTGGGCAAGAATTTTAGGCTGTAATCCGTCATGAAACAGAACCTGCAATTACGTATTTCGCAAAATCTGGCGCTGACGCCGCAGCTGCAGCAATCGATCCGTTTGCTGCAACTTTCCACGCTGGAACTGAACCAGGAACTAGAAACCATCCTGCAGGAAAACCCGTTACTGGAAATGTCAGACGGTGAAGAAGGCGAGTTTGAAGATAACACACCGCCTCCCCCCACTGTAGAAGCTGAGCCGACAGATGCCAGCTCGTTTGACATGGCAACGCAGCAAGAGATCACCGCACCGGCAGAAAGTCTGCGTGAAGACTTGCACGATGAGTTGGGCGGGAGCGAGAGCGACCTGCCCAATTTAAACGAGGAATTCACGCCGCCAGAGTTTGAAGATGATTATGAAGAGTTTGGCAGCACCAGCAACTGGGACGAAGCCGGACGCAATCATCAGGAAGACGAAGACAGTGACTTTTCCAGACAGGAAACCACCAGCATCAGTTTGCGCGAGCATCTGATTGACCAGATACAACTGGCACATTTGTCGCAACGTGACATGAGCCTGGTCAAACTGCTACTGGATAGCATCACTGATGATGGCTATCTGGAGCAAGATCTGCAGGAGATTGTGGAGCACTTGCCACTCGAACTTGAGGTCGAGCTGCTGGAACTGGAAACCGCCCTCAAGCTGATCCAGAATCTGGACCCTGTAGGCGTAGGTGCGCGCGATTTACGCGAGTGCCTGCTCTTGCAACTGACGCGTTTGCCGCAAGAAACGCCACACTTGCAAACCGCCATTGCCATTGCCAAAGACCACCTGGCGCTGCTTGCCAACAAAGACTTTGTCAAACTGCGCAAGGTGCTTGGTTGCGATGAAGCGGTACTCAAGGCGGCGCAGCACCTGATCCGCCAGCAAAACCCCAGACCCGGCAGCGAGTTTTCCAGCTTTAGTCACGATCACTTTATCCAGCACGATGTGGTGGTTAAAAAAATCAAGGGCATTTGGGTCGCCTCCTTAAATGATGGCGTGATCCCCAAACTGCGCATCAACCAGATGTATGCGGACATCCTCAAGCGCAACCGCGAGAGTTCAGGCCAATACCTGCAAAGCCAGATGCAGGAAGCCAAATGGATGATCAAGAATATCCAGCAGCGTTTCTCGACCATTTTGCGCGTGTCGCAAGCCATTGTAGACCGCCAACGCAACTTCTTTGAGCATGGTGAAATAGCCATGCGCCCACTGGTACTGCGTGAAATCGCCGAAGAACTCGACTTGCATGAAAGCACAGTTTCACGTGTCACCACGCATAAGTATATGCTCACACCGCGTGGCGTCTATGAACTCAAATACTTCTTTGGCAGCTCGGTAGCCACAGACGCAGGCGGCTCCTGCTCTGCCACCGCCATCCGAGCCTTGATCAAGCAAATGGTGGCCGAAGAAAACCCGAAAAAGCCTTTGTCGGACAACCAGATCACCGACACACTGGCACAACAAGGCATCGTCGTTGCCCGCCGTACCATAGCCAAATATCGCGAGTCCCTGAATATTCCGCCCGCGAACTTGCGCAAAACGCTCTAAACAAAAAAGGCCGCAGATGCGGCCTTTTTTGTTTCTCAGCTCCGATCACCTGATTGTGATCTTGGCAAATTTACGTTTACCCACCTGTGCGATCACTGTCACACCTTTAGTCAAAGGCAGATTCTTATCATCCACCTTGACGCTGTCGAGCTTGACGCCGCCTTGCTGCACTGCGCGCATGGCTTCACTGGTGCTTTCAACCAGGCCCGCCTGTTTTAACAATTGGCTAATGCCGATGCTGTCGCCTTCAATGGTCACTTCAACTTCGGGCACGTCATCCGGGATGCCGCCTTTGGCACGGGTCTGGAAGTCCTGCAAGGCTTTTTCAGCCGCGGCTTGACCATGGAAACGCGCCACAATTTCTTGGGCAAAGCCGACCTTGATATTGCGGGGGTTTGCGCCACTGGCGACTTGCGCCTTCCATTCGGCAATGGTTTCCAGCGTCGCAAAAGACAGCAAATCAATATAGCGCCACATCAGTTCATCTGAAATCGACATGATCTTGGCAAAAATAGTCTCTGGCGCCTCGCTAATGCCAATGTAGTTACCGAGTGATTTGGACATTTTATTGACGCCATCCAGCCCTTCCAGCAGCGGCATCATCAGCACACATTGCTGCGACTGGCCGGCCTGCTTTTGCAACTCACGCCCCATGAGCAGGTTAAACTTCTGGTCGGTACCACCGAGCTCAAGATCCGCTTGCAGGGCGACCGAATCATATCCTTGCAGTAACGGGTACAGAAACTCGTGAATCGCAATCGGTTGATTACCCTTGAAGCGTTTGGAGAAGTCATCCCGCTCCAGCATGCGGGCCACGGTATTGCTGGCAGCCAGCTTGATCATCCCCGCCGCACCGAGTTCACTTAACCAGTTGGAGTTAAAAACAATCTCGGTTTTGGTGGGATCCAGTATTTTGAAGACTTGTGCGGCATAGGTATCGGCGTTGGCCTTGACCTGCTCCACGGTTAAGGGTGGACGGGTGGCGCTTTTGCCCGTTGGGTCACCAATCATGCCGGTAAAGTCACCGATCAGGAATAAAATCTGATGGCCCAGGTCCTGCAACTGGCGCAATTTATTAATGAGGACGGTATGACCCAGGTGCAAGTCGGGCGCGGTAGGGTCAAAGCCTGCTTTCACACGTAACGGCTTGCCTGTTTTCAGTTTCTCGACCAGCTCCTGCTCGATCAGTAACTCATCTGCACCACGCTTGATAATGGCCAACGCCTTGGCAATTTCTGGGCTCAATGCTGGCACTTCAGATGAGGGTTGTTTGGTATCGGTCATGCGGGTATCCGTCAAATACAACGATGCGCACTGATGGCACCGTCTCAAATAAGTAAAACAGCTATTTTAACGTAATCCCATGCATTTCTGTAAGCGCGGCTGGAGCAGTGTTAAAATGACACCCATGCAAGTTTCTGCCGATCGCTCCCAGCCACGTTTGTTTATTGGACTGATGTCCGGTACCAGCCTGGACGGGGTGGATGCCGTGCTCACCTCGCAACGGGGCGAGCAACTGACACAAACGGCCACCTATTTTCTGCCCTACCCTGACGCGCTTAAACAGCGTCTACTGGCCTTGCACACGCCCGCCAATAACGAGTTACACGAGGCCGCAGTGGTTGCTAACCAGCTCGCAGAACTCTACGCGCAAGCCGTCAAGCAACTGCTTAAGCTCGCCGACATCCGTGCCGAGGCCGTGACAGCCATCGGTTGCCATGGCCAGACCATCCGGCACTGTCCGACACTGGCAGAGGGCATGGCATACACCATACAATTGGGCAACCATGCCCGCTTGGCAGAATTAACAGGGATCACGGTCATTGGCGACTTCAGAAGTCGCGATATTGCCGCTGGCGGCCAAGGTGCACCGTTAGTGCCGGCCTTTCACCAGGCGGTGTTTACGAGTGCAGACAGGCATCGCGTCATCATTAATATCGGCGGCATTGCCAACTTGAGTGATCTACCAGCACGCGGACAAGTCACAGGCTTTGACTCGGGACCCGGCAACCTGCTCATGGATGCCTGGACCCAGCAACACACAGGCCAACCCTATGATGCGGGCGGGCACTGGGCAGCTGGCGGGAAAACTTATCCAGACTTGCTCAATGCCATGTTGGCCGATCCTTATTTTGCACTGGCCGCACCTAAAAGTACGGGACGCGACCTGTTTAACGACACCTGGTTAATGCAACTGCTGCATCAGTACCCCGACAGTGCACAAAATGTGGCGCGTACTTTGCTTGAGTTAACAGCAGTGAGCATCACCGATGCGCTGACGCGATTCTGCCCAGGGGCTCAGGAAGTCTACGTCTGTGGGGGTGGTGCGCATAATCTGGCCTTGCTGAATAGACTGCAGGCGCTGTCTGGCCAGTCCATACAACTGACGGATCAATTGGGCGTTGGCGTGGACTGGGTGGAAGCGGTCGCCTTTGCCTGGCTGGCGCAACGCTGTGTAGATCATTTGCCGGGCAATTTGGCCGCAGTCACCGGCGCGGCGGGGCCTCGCATTCTGGGTGCCGTTTACCCCAACTAAGCCCCCGGCAACGACGCGTAGCAATGATTCCCAAAAGCAGTGCAAACGCACCAGTGACTTGATTACATCTGGTGCAGGCTTTTGATTGTTTTTTTAACTTTTCCGCGACAGTCACCGCACAAGCGGTGATAAAACAAAACGATTGCGTATAATTTAACCAACTTGATTAAAGACTGAGTACGTTATGGCTACCAAGGCGACCATTACATTTGACAACGATAGTAGCGCAATTGAGCTACCGGTACTAAAAGGCTCACTGGGCACGGATGTGATTGATATCCGCAGCCTGGGCAAACATGGTTATTTCACGTTTGATCCTGGCTTCATGTCTACCGCATCGTGTACGTCTGGCATTACCTTTATTGATGGTGAAAAAGGGTTGCTTTACTACCGTGGCTATCCGATTGAGCAACTGGCCGAGAACTGTGACTTCCTTGAGGTCTCGCACCTGTTGCTGCACGGCGAACTGCCGGATAACAATCAACGTGAGGAATTCGTGAGCACCATCAGCGAACACACCATGTTGCACGACCAGATGAGCAATGTATTTCGTGGGTTCCGCCGCGATGCGCACCCGATGGCGGTCATGATCGCGGTCGTAGGCGCCATGGCGGCTTTCTATCCAGACAACAACAATGTGTCCGACCCGGAATCACGTAAAGTGGCTGCCATGCGCCTGCTGGCCAAAGTTCCCACCATTGCCGCCTGGAGCTATAAGTACAACATCGGCCAGCCATTCATGTATCCCAAAAACAAATTGGGCTACGCCGAAAACTTTATGCACATGATGTTCGCCACGCCCTGTGAAGATTATGTGCCTAATCCGATTCTGGCCCGTGCATTTGAACGCATCCTGATTCTGCACGCAGATCACGAGCAAAATGCTTCTACCTCTACCGTGCGTCTGGTCGGCTCCAGCGGCGCCAACCCGTTTGCCTGCATCGCAGCCGGCATCGCCTCGCTATGGGGCCCCTCACACGGTGGTGCCAACGAAGCCACGCTTAACATGCTGGAAGAAATCGGCGACGTCAGCCGCATCGGCGAATTTATCAAACGCGCCAAAGACAAAACCGACAGCTTCCGCCTGATGGGCTTTGGTCACCGCGTTTATCGCAACATGGACCCGCGCGCTTCTATCATGCGCAAAACCTGCCATGAAGTGCTCAATGAACTGGGCCTGCACGATGACCCGATGTTCAAACTGGCGATGGAACTGGAAAAAATTGCGCTTGAGGACGAATACTTCGTTTCGCGCAAACTCTATCCAAACGTGGACTTCTACAGTGGCATCGTCATGCGCGCCATGGGCATCCCCAATTCGATGTTTACGGCGATTTTTGCCCTGGCCCGCACTGCAGGCTGGATTTCACAATGGTGTGAGATGAACGCCGACCCCGAACAGAAAATTGGCCGTCCTCGGCAATTGTATGTGGGGTCTGAGCGTCGGGAATTCGTGCCTTTGCATCAGCGTTAGTTTCGCGATGCAAATAGTGAAGAAATAAAAAAACGCCAGACATCATCTGGCGTTTTTTTATTTTGAGTTACGCTAGTTTTTAAACCGAGAATGAACTACCACATCCACAAGTGGTGGTCGCATTCGGGTTACGAATGACAAATTGCGAGCCTTGCAGGCTATCGGTATAGTCGATTTCTGCGCCCATGAGATACTGCAGGCTCATCGGGTCAATCAACAAGGTCACGCCGTCCTTGTCCACTTGGGTATCGTCGTCGTTCACTTCTTCTTCAAAGGTGAAGCCATACTGAAAGCCGGAACAACCACCACCGCTCACAAACACACGCAGTTTCAGCTCTGGCGTACCTTCTTCATCAATCAGCTCTTTGACCTTTTTGGCAGCATTATCGGTAAATACCAAAGGACTAGGCATTTCAAGGGTGGCTTCTGTGGTCATCATAGACTCCTGTAAAATTCGTATTCAGTATATGGCGGTATTCCGCCGGATTTCAAGTGGCTGCGTTTAAGTGGCTTCTGTCGTTGATGTTTCTGTGGGGCTTGCTTCCGACTGCTCACCCAGATAAATCAGTTTTCCTTCAATCACTGCACCGGTGTGCATTTCGAGCGATTTGTAATACAGGTCGCCGATAATACGCGCCTTGCTTTGCAACTCGATAAAGACGGAAGACCGCACCGGCCCGCGTATCATGCCGTTCAGTACAATTTTGGAAGCCTCTACACTGCCGGTCACCGCCCCGTTTTCACTGATAATCAGTGTACTGGGATGGGTTTGCTTTTCAATCACATTACCAACGATCAAGCCATCTACTCTTAAGCCACCTGCAAACTGCATATTGCCATTTAACTGCGTTTCATGCCCGATCAGGGTATCAATGTGACTGTCAATTTGAACACTTTTCTTGAAAAACATGCGACTTCCTGTTCCGAATTTACTTAAATGGCAATCCTGATTGCGTCAGCGCTGCTCACACAGACTCAATGCTTGGTCATGTTCTTGTAAAAAACCAGCTCCTCTTTGAGCTTGATATTTTCGTCCTGCTGCGCAGTCAGTGTTTTGGCCAGGTTGTTGCTCGTTGCCAATTCCACCTGTAACTCACGCTGGGAAGCGATCAGTTTCTTCTGCAACTCTATATTTTCCGTCGTGACCTGGCGCAGGCGATGCCGAATATTTTCACTATCATCATCATGCAACACCCAGTAGGCCAATGCAAACCCAATCACCACATAGGAAACCGCCAATATCCCCTGAAAGTACCAGGGACGATGTGAGCGCACAGCCACCTGTTTGGCAGTCAGGCCAAAGTGATTCCTGAGTCTTCTGCGGATAGGCCTGATCATTATGGCAACAATGGCAACACTTGCAAACCAGCCTCAGGGGCCAGATTGAACATCAGGTTCATGTTCTGCACCGCTTGACCAGAGGCGCCTTTAACCAGGTTGTCCTGCACGACAATGATTGTGACATAATCATCTGCCTGTGGGTACACCGCCATCCTTAAAACATTCGATCCACGGACCGAGCGTGTCTCGGGAAGCGCACCGGCCGGCATCACATCGACAAAAGTCGACCCCTGGTAGCGTTGCTCATACACCTGCTGAATGGATGCCCGCTGCGCTTGCCTATTGAGTTTGACATGGAGCGTACTGAGCATGCCGCGTATCATCGGGATCAAATGCGGCACAAAGATAAGCTGGACAGCTTCATTGCCAGACAGTTTTTTGAGTTGTGCCAGAATCTCGGGATGATGCCTGTGCCCGGCCACACCATAGGCTCTGAGGTTATCACTCGCTTCAGAGAACAGCGTAGACACTTCTGCTTTTCTGCCGGCGCCGGAGACACCCGACTTCGCATCCGCGATAATTGGCACCGAGAAATCAATCCAGCCTTGCTCAAGTAAGGGCGCCAACCCCAGCAACACGGTGGTGGGGTAACACCCTGGATTACCAATCACTTGCGCCTGCTGCACCTCTTCGCCATATAGCTCTGGCAAGCCGTAGACGGCATCTTGCAAAATATCGGTACAGCTATGGGGGAGTTTGTACCATTTTTCAAAGACAGCGGCATCCTGCAACCGGAAATCTGCTGCCAGATCAATCACCTTCACGCCAGCAGCCACCAGCGCAGGCGCTTGTGCCATGGCCACCCCATGGGGCGTTGCAAAGAACACCACATCACATTGGGTCAGATCAACGGTCGCTGGGTCACTAAAGGCTAGTTCAACGACGCCACGCAAACTGGGAAACATCTCTGCCACAGGCAGGCCCGCTTCACCCCGTGAAGTAATGACCTGCAATTGCACATTGGGATGACGCGCCAGCAAGCGCAATAACTCTACACCGGTATACCCTGTGCCGCCAACGATGCCTACCTTAATCTTTTCCATCTGCCTTACCCAGTTGAGGAGTTAAAACGCACACTGCGTAAAAAGTTAATTAATATAAATGAAAAAGGCCGCCAATGCGACCTTTTTGCACAACAGGTTTGTAACAAACGTTGAAAAATTAACGTTTGGAGAACTGTTTCCGACGACGTGCTTTACGCAGACCGACTTTCTTACGTTCAACTTCACGTGCATCACGTGTTACGAAACCAGCGTGGGACAATGCGCTCTTCAGGGCAGCATCGTAGTCAATCAATGCACGGGTAATGCCGTGACGAACTGCACCAGCTTGACCGGATTCACCACCACCATGCACATTGACCAGAATGTCAAAGCTCGCAGTGTTGTTGGTCAATTCCAGAGGTTGACGCAAAATCATGCGAGAAGTCTCGCGTGAGAAGTACACGTCAGCTGGCTTGTCGTTTACAACGATATTGCCGCTACCGGACTTGATGAACACACGTGCCACTGAACTTTTGCGGCGGCCTGTGCCGTAGTTGTATTTACCGATCATGTTTTATCCTAATCGTCTTGAATTAGATGGTTAATGGTTGCGGTTGTTGCGCAGTATGCTCGTGCTTGTCACCCGCATACACTTTCATTTTTTTGATCATGGCATAGCCCAAAGGACCTTTTGGCAACATGCCTTTCACTGCTTTTTCCAATGCACGGCCTGGGAAACGGTCTTGCATTTTGGAGAATGAAGTGGTTGTAATACCGCCTGGATAACCAGAGTGACGGTGGTACAGCTTGTCACCAGCCTTGTTACCGGTTACTTTAATTTTGTCCGCATTGACTACGATGATGTAGTCGCCTGTATCCACGTGCGGTGTGTAAATAGCTTTATGCTTACCACGCAGACGATGAGCGATTGCGCTGGCCAGACGACCCAATACCAAGTCAGTGGCGTCAATCACGAACCAGTCACGTTGTACTTCATGCGATTTTGCTGAAAAAGTTTTCATTTTATAACTACCGAGTTATAGCGTATAAATTAAGAGGGCGGATTATATGCTAGCTTGAGAAAGCTTGTCAACGGATTATTCTAAAATAATCCCTGACCAATGCCGCGAGCCTTGATGATTTTATCAGGCTGCAGATTTGGGGCTGTTTGCCATCAATTTTGCAAATAAGTTGAAGTAAAGTATGCTTTTTAAGCAAAAGATCTTTGTTTTATCAGGAATAATTGCAAACAGATGCTATATTAGCTCAAGTTTCGACTTGATGCACTGAATCATTTCAACCGCAGAGATTAAAAAATAATATTTTCATGCGCTCAGGCCATTCACAGACGCGAGAGTCCACGATTACAACAGCATTGCGCTGCATGGCGTTGCCATTGTGGCTTTTGTTAGCGCCAACCTCACTCGTGCAGGCCGCGGATTTATCCGCATTCCGCTTTGAGTCTGAACCTGGCCAACCCCTGCTGGCACAAGTGCCGATCACGCATGCCACATCCAGTACGGACATCAGCTGTTTTCAACTGCAGCAATCTGTGGCTGATTTTGTGCATCTGGAATACACCACACTGAGCGCGGATCAAGGCATGCTCATGCTATGGTCCGACCGCGCAATGAGCAGCCCGGTCAAAGTCACCCTAACAGATACATGCCAGCGCACCGCGCAGACCTTTACCCTGCACCCGGACATGAAGGTGTCGTTTGAAGTAGAGGCGCCTCAGCAAACAGCGACCCAGCCAATTACTGCAGAGGCGCCCACCTCGACCCCACAGGCACCCTCTCAACCGGTACAGGAGGGCATCCCGCTGGAGGCCTACGACAAGTTACAGGAACAAATCAATGAATTGCAGCAGGCATTTAACACCTTGCAAAGCAAATCCGATGCCCTTTATGCCAGTTCACTGGCGCAAACGAATTTACTCGCCTCTCTGAAATCGCAATTGGTCCATGTGCAGAATGAAAACCACCTGCTGCGCACACTGGTGATGACGCTAGGCCTGGCCTTGATCGCCAGCGGCTTTTTCTTTGCCGACTGGCTCAGGCGGCATGCGGCAGTACCCAAGCGCGCCAAAGGCCGCCAACCAGCCTCAGCCACGGAAGAATCCACCGGTCCGGCGACCCAGCCGCAAACCAGCCAGCGATTCACAACCACTTTGTCGCCACTCACCAGCTCACCAAGTCCTGCACAACCAGTCTCTGGTGCGACGCAACCGCCCTATACCCAACGAACCGGAAGTCGCTTGAAGTCGGTTCCTATCCACGCCAATGATGATGTGCTCGGGCTCGAAGCGGTTCCACAAAAACTCAGCTCACAAAAAAGCACGCAGTCCGTGATGCAAGATGCTTCCAGACTCTTCACACATGGTCGAGTGAATCAGGCCATTGAGCACTTGCAACAACACCTGGCCAAACACCCGAAATGCTCCCCCTGGATGTGGCTGTATTTACTGGATTTATTATCCAAAGAAGGCAAGCACCAGGAGTTTGACATGATGGCCAGCGAGTGCCGCAAGCATTTCAACTTGAATGTAGAGCACGCGCCAGACCTCAAACAACAAGGCATCGAATCTTTCCCGCGCGTGATGAAAGCCTTGCAGCAGGCCTGGGGCACGCCGCAGGTGATTGCGCTGATTGACGACCTGGTTTACAACACCCGCCTTGTGCCGCGTATGGGTTTTGAGCGTAGCGTCTTTGAAGACCTCATGCTATTGAAAGAAATTGCCTGCCAGACACAAAACCTGCCTGCAATGCCCCCTGCGCCAAAAGCCCCGGACGAAGAGACGTCCATCAATGGTAACTTGCGCGAGTTGCAGCAACTCTCTGAAGACATCTATATCCTCGCTCCGGCAGAACAAGCGCCCTTCCAGTATTGGACCGACTTCACCTTTGAGCTGGCTGAGCCCGCTGGTGGACGCAAATCAGCCTAACCAATAGGCACCAGCGATGCCTGCGGTTAATGCCGCGCCTATCCAGATATTCTCCAAAAATGCCTTGAAACACTGCGCACGCTGACGCGTACGGATCAGTCCATATTGCCTGAATAACTGTAAGGCAGCGGCCACCCAACCCAGCCAGAATGGCCAGCCCAGCCTGAGCTGAATGGCGACCCAGGCCATCATGGCCAGCGTGGCAATCAGGCACAGCATAATCGCGAATACCTCACGGTGACCAAAGGTAATCGCGGATGAACGGATGCCGATCTTAAGGTCATCCTCACGGTCCACCATGGCATAAGCCGTATCATAGGCCACTGACCAGGAGACATTCGCCAGCAACAACCACCAGGCAGTTGCCGGCACAGCCCCCTGTAAGGCAACAAATGCCATCGGGATACCAAAGCCGAACGCAATGCCCAAATAGGCCTGTGGAATGGCAAAAAAGCGCTTGGTGTACGGGTAGCTAACCGCCAGAAACAAAGCTGGGACGGACCACAGCACCACTTGCATGCCCAGCGTACACACCAGCACAAACGCTATCAAAGCTAGCGCTACCGCCACGGCATAAGCCTCTTTGACAGAAATCTCCCCGGTCGCCAACGGCCGGCGTTGGGTGCGCGCCACCGCGCCATCCCAGTGCCGGTCGGCAATGTCATTCAATGCGCAGCCGGCTGAGCGCATCAGTATCGTACCCAACACAAACACGGCTGCCACCCATAGATCAGGGAACCCTGCGCCTGCAATCAACAGCCCCCACAATGTGGGCCAGAGTAGCAACCAAATCCCGACCGGCTTATCCAGACGGGTTAAGCGATAATACGCATGCCAGTTGATGGTTGACTGCATTACAAAAGCTTTCCGATTAAAAAATTAATCATGGGGATGATCCACACAAGCAGGCAAAAACACTTCTGTCACCAGCAAAAGGTGATGATGCAGACGGAACAAGGAGCGCCTTGCCCAAAGGGGATGTTGCTGCAACTGCGGATGATAGCGGCATACCGCCTGATGCAAGGGATGCTGTGCGTACAATTTGCGGAACTGCAACGGCCCACGTGTGACTTTAGGATTGGCAAACAGCGCTGCCCCGAGCGGCACCCGCCCGATTGCACGCAAGCGGCACCATGGTCCGCGCAAATCCTGACGCGCGATGACACTATGCGCAAACACGCGCGGCTGGCCGTTTCCGCGCAACATGACTTCTCGCACCCATGCACGGGACATCGCATTCAGGCGCAACATGGCCTGTTCGTCTACATGCGGCTTGCGCCAGGCTTGGGCCAACAGCTCAACCGAAAACGCCGGATAGTGTTTTTTCAGGCGGGCAGTTAATGAACCCCGTTCCTGCAACCAGGACCTTAAGGGTGTTTGACCAACAACAGCGCGTTGCCAGGCCCGCTCAGAAGATTGCTTCAGCTGCCGCATCTCGGTCAATGTGGCAACGGGAACGTTTTGGGCAACCACACCCATAATTTCCCTTGTTGGCGCATGGCCCCCGCCAGCTTGCCAGCAGCATCGCCTTCTCCCCAGTACACATCGGCACGCACGCCGCCCTTGATCGCCCCCCCCGTATCCTGAGCGTGCATCAATTGCTGCAAAGGTGCCACATCATTGGGGTAAGTGGTCGCCAGATAGACCGGGGCGCCCAGGGGAATGTAAAACGGATCGACCGCAACACTACGTTCAGCTGTGAGCGGCACCCCTAATGCGCCTAATGGGCCGGACAACCCCGGTGGCAGCAACTTGAAAAACACATAGCTGGGATTCGCATCCAGCAAACCGCGTAACTGCTCGGGATGCTGCTGTGCCCAAGCCTTGATTCCCTGCATGGAAGCCTCGCTGGCGGTCATTTCTCCGCGCTCCACCAGGATCTTGCCAATAGACTGGTAAGGGTGCCCATTCTGGTCGGCGTAACCTACGGGAACACGCTCGCCGTTTTCAAGCGCAATGATGCCCGACCCCTGTACCTGCAGAAAAAATGCTTCTACCGGATCGCTGACCCAGATTAACTCACTGCCATTCAACGGCGATTGCGGCTGCTCAATTTCTGCCCGTGTGAAATAGGGAATCAGCGTTTGGCCCTGCAAGCGGCCACGCACGCGTTTATACTTGAGCTCGGGAAACAATGCCGACAAATTCACGGTAATCAAATCCGACGGCACTTGATAAAGCGGGACGCGGTAACGCGGACTTGCTTGCCTAGCCCCTTGCAACACAGGCTGATAATAGCCGGTGATCAAGCCCTGCGAGGCGCCATCCGCCTGCCGCGTGGCATACACATTAAAATATTGTTGCCAGTAGGCCTGAATGGCAGACACATCCTCAGCCTGCACCAAGAGCGCGGCAGCACAAACCGCTTTCCAGTCCGCTTTGTTTTTGAGCCCCTGACATCCTTGTAGCCATGCCTTCCAGCTGGCGATCCAGTCTTCTTTTTCCAACCCTGGCAGGTCTGCCCACTGCGCAGGCTGGAGCAAGGCAAAGGCTTGTGATGGCGTAACAGGCGGGACACTGCTACTCGTACCGGGCCTTTCAACCGCAGGCTTGCTCGGAGCTGGCGATGTTCTGCCCGAGGTGTCCGGCGTTGGCACCGTTTGACATCCTGCCAGCCATAGCAGACTGGAAAGGACAAGACATAGACGGATGACAGAACTGTTTTTGATGGTTAACACGTTTGTGACTTCAACTTAAAGACCATTGATAGGTCTGCGGCCTCATGCAGCAGACAGCAGACGAGGCAAATGTTTGCGCGTGCGGTTTAATGCAGCCCGGCTGCCTGATGCAACCAGAACGTCGGGATATCGACTTCAAACCAGTGACCATCGACGGCCACCATCTGATAAGTGCCATACATTTCCCCACTGGGTGTACTGAACATGACGCTACTGGTATAGCGGTATTCTGCATCGGGCGCCAGCAAGGGCTGCTCGCCGACCACCCCCAGCCCTTTGACTTCCCGTACCTGTTGCATGGCATCGGTAATCACCCAATGTCGACTAATCAGCTGCGCAGGCGTTTGCCCGGTATTGCGGATCGTAATCGTATAGGCATAGATGTACTGCCCCGTTTCTGGCGAAGACTGATCAGGCAAGTACTCTGTCTCGACAGACACCTGACAGGCATAGAGGGCGCGTTCGGTCACATTTATCCTATCATGCCAGTGGTTGGTGAACTAGGGCTGGCAGAATACAGTTTTTTCGCCATACGTCCGGCTAAAAAGGATTCCCGGCCAGCCTCAATGGCTTTTTTCATGGCGCCTGCCATCAACACCGGGTCACACGCAGCCGCAATGGCAGTATTCATCAACACGCCGGCACAGCCTAACTCCATCGCAATCGCCGCATCAGACGCACAGCCTACGCCAGCATCCACCAAGACCGGGATCTTGGCATTTTCGATGATAATTTGCAGATTCCATGGATTTAAAATCCCCATGCCGGAACCAATCAGCGAGGCCAACGGCATCACTGCCACACAGCCAATATCCTCCAGTTGCTTGGCGATGATCGGGTCATCCGAGGTATACACCATGACCTCAAAGCCTTCTTTGACCAGCGTTTTGGCTGCAGCAATGGTTTCGGTCACATTCGGATACAAGGTATTCGGATCACCCAATACCTCCAGCTTGACCAGGCGGTGATCATCCAGCAACTCACGCGCCAGACGCAAGGTGCGCACGGCTTCTTCAGCACTGTAACAACCCGCGGTATTCGGCAGATAAGTAAATTCGTTCGGCGGCAAATACTCCAGCAGAGAAGGTTCGCTTGCATGTTGACCGATATTGGTCCGGCGGATGGCCACGGTAATAATTTCAGCGCCACTGGCGTCTATCGCAGCGCGTGTCTGCGTAAAGTCCTGGTATTTGCCGGTGCCAACCAACAGTCTGGATTGATAAGATTGACCGGCAATCACTAAAGCATCATTCATCATTAAACTTTCTATTCCATTCTTAGCTGCATAACGCTGATGAGATCGCGCTCAACCGCCACCGACCGCACCGACGATTTCCAGCTTGTCATCCGCGTGCAACTGCACGTGGGCAAACTGGCTACGCGGCACAATATCGCCATTACGCTCAATCGCAATGCGCTTGCCTGTCAGTTGCATCTGCTCGACCAACGCTTGCAGACTCATGGCCTCTGCGGCAAGTTGCATGGCTTTACCATTGACGAAAATTTGCATGCTGCTTTTAAAGGTTTTATTAAACAAGCCGTTATTCTACGAAAAATCAGCGGATTTGGCTTTCAGTTTTTACGTCACATGGTTTCAAGCCATCTTCAACACGTGTCATCCAACCTGGAGGAGTATGCGTTATTTTAAGCGTGAACATGGCACCATGTTTGCTTTAATGTTGTAGCGATACAAATATGCCTGAAGAATTTGACAAGTTTGGTCACTACGGCAAATTCCGCATTGCTGCAGAATGAACTTTTTGTTAATTTTGGCGCCACAAGCACGGCGAACACAATTCGTTGTTTTGTGTAATGAATATTGAGAATCCCAAAAGGAAGAGTAAAAATGCAAATCGTAGAATCCTACCAAGCCGTTTCATCACAACATTTTTTGATTGATGAAATTTACGCCCCCAGCCTCAACAATGCTGCTCCCAACGCTAAAGCGTTTGCCGAAGAACAGCAACACTTGAAAGCCATCAACGAGCTTCATCGCTTTTTGGAATCGAGTTGCGACTGCGTTTAATACGCAGGGCGTTTCAAACCGACCCCGCAACGGGTCACTGATTTTCAGGTTGGATGCTTGAATCCAATCTTGGGTTAGCCGGAAATATGTGAAAATTCACTTCGGGCGCCCTTTACCCAAAAATTGCGCAACGACTGCGATATCGAATTCCCTGCGTTAAAGTAGAGGTAATGATGAGACAAAGAAAAAAGATGGCTTTTATCGCCATCTTTTTTCTTTTCAGCGGTTGATTCAGAAGCAGCGACGACCCGTAAGAGCGGTCACTGCTATCCTAAGAAACTGCAGACTATTCAACCGACAGCTGTGGACGACCAGCTTCTGGCCAATCTAAGTGGAAGAACTGACCACGTGGCTGATCTTTGCGCTCATAGGTATGTGCGCCAAAGTAGTCACGCTGGCCTTGCAGCAGGTTGGCTGGCAAGTCAGCACTTCTGTAGCCATCATAGTAAGCCAATGCCGCCGCGAAGCCTTGTGCCGGAATGCCATTGGTCACAGCCAACGCAATCACTTTACGCCAGCCGGCCTGACCTTCGTTCATCGCATTGGTGAAGTATGGATCCAGCATCAAGTTTTTCAGGCGTGAGTTCAATGCATAAGCATCGGTGATTTTTTGCAGGAAGCGCGCGCGGATGATACAACCGCCACGCCAGATCTGGGCAATTTCACCGAAGTTGAGTTTCCAGTTGTAAGCCACTTGCGCCTTATCAATCAGCTGGAAGCCTTGTGCGTAGGCGCAGATTTTGGAGCAATACAAGGCATTCTTGATCGCCTCAATGGTTGCAACCTTGTCTTTCTCTTGCACAATCACTGGACCTTTGAGGATCTTGCTGGCTTCAACACGCTCCTCTTTCAGGCTGGATAATGCACGCGCATAGACGGCAGCTGCAATCGCATTGGCGGGCGCCCCCAACTCGAGCGCATTGGCCGCCGTCCACTGGCCGGTGCCTTTTTGGCCTGCCGTATCGAGAATCTGGTCAACCAGGAAGCCTTTGCCAGCCGGATCTTTTTGCTGCAGGATATCGGCCGTAATTTCAATCAGGAAGCTGGACAGCTCACCTTTGTTCCACTCGGCAAACACTTTGCCGATTTCATCGGCCGGCATGCCCAGCAGATTTTTCATCAGCCAGTAGGCTTCGCAAATCAACTGCATATCGATGTACTCGATACCGTTGTGCACCATTTTTACATAGTGACCCGCACCGTCCGGGCCGATATATTCCGCGCAAGAGAACCCACCCTGAACTGGTTTGCCAGGTGCGCCACCTTCTAACGGGGCACCTGTCACAGGATCCACTTTGGCTGCAATATCGCGCCAGATGGGCTCCAGACTAGCCCAGGCCTTGCGTGTACCTGAAGGCATCAACGATGGACCAAAGCGGGCACCGGTTTCACCACCAGACACGCCGGAACCAATAAACTCAATGCCTTTGGCAGCAAGCTCTTTTTCGCGACGGATGGTATCCGTCCACAGCGCATTACCGCCATCAATAATAATGTCCCCTTGCTCCAGGAAAGGCAACAGGGCGTTAATGGTCACATCGGTCGCGCTCCCGGCTTTCACCAGCAACACAATTTTGCGTGGACGCTTGATGCTCAGTACAAAAGAGGCCAAATCAGCATGCCCTACCACACGCTCATGTGAGGGCTCATTCTTTTTACACTCCTCGATGAAGTTCAGCATTTTTTTCGGGTCACGGTTATAGACCGCAATGGTATAGCCGTGATCAGCAATGTTAAGCGCCAGGTTTTGGCCCATCACTGCCAATCCTACCAATCCAATATCCGCATTTTTTATAGTCATAGTTCTCTCTAAACAATGGTTAATTTAGTTGAAAAAAAAGCACAGGCTTTTGGCCTGTGCTTGGACTAGGGTATGTATTGAATATCCCATGCAAGTTGTTTTGAGAATCGCAACTGGCATAACATTTTCAGCACCTTAGTTTTCTTTCGCTCAAGTGTTCCAGTCGGTTACTTGAGTACGTTACCGAACATCTGCAAGGTCAATTGATATCCAATGTTGACCAGCTGCGCATCGTAACGTTCCCCTTCATCGCGCATGAAAGCATGTTGTCCATTAAATTCATGCCAGGTGTAATGCAGTCCGGGCACCGCGGCAAAGCGGTTATACAGCTCTGCACGTTTATCTCCCGGGATATGAGGGTCTTGCTTGCCCCAGATCATAAGCAACTCGCCCTTGATTTCGCCGACACGGTCCATGCTGTGCTGACCAGGCTGGTTCGGGATAATGTTGGTGTGCAAATCGGTGGCATAGAAACAGGCCGTCGCTTTGACTTCGGGTTGCAAAGCTGCACGGAAAGCCAGGTGACCACCGATACAAAAACCGGCCGCACCCAAATTGCCGTCATACCAGGCTTGCTTGTTCAGATAGTCAATCATGGCGCGATTATCCGTGTCGTAGGCCTGCACATCTTTGGCCATTTTGTCCGCATTGCCTTTGTCACGGCCAGCATCGTCATAGCCCAATACCGTGCCAATCGGATTCAACTCATGGAACACTTCAGGCACCAGCACGGCATAACCATGCCCTGCTAAAAAGCGCGCTGCGCGCTCAATCGGACCGGTCTGCTGAAAAATTTCAGAGTAAAACAAAACCGCAGGCACTTTGCCATCGTGTTTTGGACGATGAAAATAAGTACGCATCACCCCGGTCGGGGTGTCCAAATCAACGATTTCGCTCGTAATCAGCATGATAAATCCTTAAACAATCAAAAAATACCGGCTATTCTAGCGCTGTTTGCATGGCTTTTCACAGATATTGTGTCAGGGCAAGCAGAATTTTTTGCAATTCCGGCTGACAAAGTCTAGGTAGCTTGCCTTCATCACCAACCATGGGAGTTTGTATGCGCCCCTCATTCAATCTTGTTTGCTTCATGCTCTTCAGCACGAGCGCTTTGGTGGCCCATGCCGAGCTCGACCATGAGCTGGTTTACCGACTGAAAGCCTCGGTGGTAAAAGTGCACAGCATGACACAAACGGGCGGTCACGGCGTCGGCAGCGGCGTGGTTGTGGCGCCAGATACAGTGGCTACCAATTGCCATGTGCTGGCGAACAGCAGCGGCGTTAGCGTTTCCAAATTCGGTGATAGCGTCAGCCCGGTTGGCATGGTCGCGGACTGGAAACACGATATCTGCCTGTTGAAATTTCAATATCTGGAACTGCCGCCAGTCAAGCTGGGCACAACCGCCGCCTTACATTATGGTGATGCCGTCTTTTCCATCGGCTTTCCAGGTGGACCGCCCAAGCCACAAACCATCGCAGGCCATGTGAAAGCCTTGTACCCCTATGATGACAGCCTGATTGTGCGCACCGATGCCGCGTTTATCATGGGCGCCAGTGGCAGCCCGACCTTTAACCAGACAGGCGAACTGGTTGCTTTAAGCACGTTTAAAAGTCCCGGCAAACAGGCCTACTTTTATAGTGTGCCGGTCGAGTGGATACAAACGCTGCTTGGCAAACAAGCCAGCAACAGCATTCAGGCCGACGCCACTCCCTTTTGGGACTTACCGCTGAATGAGCGCCCGTTCTGGATGCAAGTGGTGATCCCTTACCAAAACAGCGACTGGCCGGCCGTAGAGCACATCGCGCGCACTTGGTTAAGCCAGCAAGCAGAGGCCGCAGAAGCACACTTTTATTTAGCCAGTGCGCTACATCGGCAAGGACACCTCGCCGCAGCCCAACAAGCCTATTTACAAGCCACTAAGCTGGAGCCGAACTATCTGGAGGCTTGGTCAGGACTGGCCTTGCTCGCTCAACAATCCGCGCAGCCAAGCTTGCAGGTGGAGGCTGAGCGCCACCTTCAACAGCTCGCCAGCCAGACTCAATAGCTTGGGCACACTCGCTGACCACAAGCCATCCGGCCAAGCGTACGCATGATCAACCCCAGAGGCTCTGCTAGAATAGCGTTTTTAATGTTTATCCGATTGCTCCGTCATGACCTCTCGCAACCAGCAACTGTTTGAAAAATCCCAGCAACTGATTCCAGGCGGCGTCAACTCGCCGGTACGCGCGTTTCGCAGCGTCGGTGGCACGCCCATCTTTTTCAAAAAGGGCCTCGGCTCCAAGCTCTGGGATGCGGATGGTAAAGAATACATTGACTACATCAACTCCTGGGGCCCCATGATTTTGGGACATGCCCACCCGGAAGTTGTTGCGGCCGTGCAGCAAGCGGCCGCTAACAGCCTGAGTTTCGGCGCGCCAACCGGCCTAGAGCTCGAAATGGCTGAATTAATTAATCAACTTGTGCCCAGCATGGAACAAGTACGCCTGGTCAGCAGCGGGACCGAAGCGACCATGAGTGCCATTCGCGTGGCCCGTGGCTTTACCAAGCGCAATAAAATCATCAAATTTGAAGGCTGTTACCACGGCCATGCCGATGCCTTGCTCGTGAAGGCTGGGTCCGGCTTGCTCACCTTTGGCGAACCCAGCTCCGCCGGTGTCCCGCCAGAAGTCGCTGCGCACACCCTGACGCTCGATTACAACAACTCGCAAATGCTCAAAGACACCTTTGCCAGCATGGGGGACGAGATTGCCTGCGTGATTCTGGAGCCAGTAGTCGGCAATATGAACCTCATTGTGCCTCACCGCGAGTTCTTAACCACTTTGCGTGAACTGTGCACTCAGCATGGCACGGTGCTAATTTTTGATGAAGTCATGACCGGCTTCCGCGTGGCACTGGGCGGTGCACAGGCACTGTATGGCATTAGACCGGACATGACGACCCTGGGCAAAGTGATCGGTGGCGGCCTGCCCGTAGGCGCCTTTGGTGGCCGCAAAGACATCATGAGCGTGCTAGCTCCGCTCGGGCCGGTTTACCAGGCCGGCACGCTGTCAGGCAATCCCGTGGCGGTGACCGCCGGGCTGACCACCCTCAAACTGATCCAGGCACCAGGCTTTTATGAGGCACTGACGGCAAAAACAGCGCAGTTAATGGACGGCATGAAGCAGGCAGCACACAAAGCGGGCGTGACCTTTAGCGCACAAAGCGTAGGCGGCATGTTTGGCCTCTATTTCAGCGCCAGCAACCCCACTAGCTACGCCGACATGATGCAGGCAGATAAAAATGCCTTTAATCACTTCTTCCACAGCATGCTAAACAGCGGCATTTATCTGGGGCCCTCAGCATTTGAAGCGGGCTTTGTCTCGGCTGCACATACCGATGCCGATATCGCCCAAACCGTACAGGCGGCCGAACAAGCCTTTGCCAGCCTGTAAGCCAAGCGTTTGCGTGGCGATTGCCACCAAGGCTCGCCACGCAAACCAATCGCCACACCACTGACATCCAGGATGGCGCCCCCTGAGCAGCCTGACGCTTTCTGGCAGACTGCCCATATGAGGCGATCCAATCACAACATCTGATCCATGGCTGCGCCAGGTGCGCTGCTCTGTTCATGGATAAACCGCCTTACAAGCGCGACAGATTCAACTAACCACCTAGTTTTAAGCACCGATTACATCGCTAGCATTTGTGCAAATTAAAGCGCAAGCAATTGGTAAATAAAAACCATTCTCAACTAAAAAATAAAATGCCTTTATCCGTTATTTAACGCAGGCTAAACAATTGAAATTGCTAAACTTTAACGGTATCATTGAAGGTTCCTCCAAATGTTTTGTAAGTGAAGAATCTGGCAATGGACATGCAGTCTGACAACAACCTGATGAGTGCTTCTCAAGATACCGCAACCACCCGGGACGACCAGTTTGGTTTAGCTCCGCAATCCCAGGGTTTATACGACAGACGCCACGAGAAAGATAGCTGTGGCGTGGGCTTTGTCGCCCATATTAAAGGCCAGAAAAGCCACGACATTGTCGCTAAAGGCCTGCAACTGCTGGACAACCTGACCCATCGCGGCGCGACCGGTTATGACCCTAAACTGGGTGACGGCGCGGGCTTGCTGATGCAGATGCCAGATACCTTTATGCGCGAAGAGGCTGCCAAGCTGGGCATGACCTTGCCAGCAGCCGGACAATACGCCGTCGGCCAGGCATTTCTGCCGCAAAACGCAGACAATCGCGCGCAATGCGAAGCGATCTTTGCCAAAATCATTGCAGAAGAAAATCAAACCCTGCTGGGCTGGCGTGATGTGCCGGTCGACAACAGCAATATTGCCGACGCGGCTCGCGCGGTTGAGCCTGTGATGCGCCAGGTGTTTATTGCTAGCACCGTGACCGACAGCAATACGTTCGAACGCAAATGCTTTGTGATTCGCAAACGCATTGAACACGAGATTCGCGCACTGAACCTACAAGACAAGGCACAGTTTTACATGCCGTCCTTCTCTTCTCGCACCATCGTCTACAAAGGCATGCTGCTGGCTAATGAAGTGGGCGTGTACTACAAAGATTTGAGAGATGAGCGCGTGATTTCAGCGCTTGCGCTGGTACACCAGCGTTTCTCTACCAACACCTTCCCAGCCTGGGATCTGGCCCACCCCTTCCGCATGATTGCACACAACGGTGAAATCAATACCGTTCAAGGCAACGTGAACTGGATGGCCGCCCGTCATGAGACCATGAAATCTGCGGTGCTGGGTGAAGATCTGGAAAAACTGTGGCCACTGATTGCAGAAGGCCAGTCAGACTCCGCCTGCTTTGACAACTGTCTTGAGCTGCTGGTCGCGGGTGGTTACAGCCTGCCGCATGCCATGATGATGCTGATCCCGGAAGCCTGGGCAGGTAACCCATTAATGGACGAAGACCGCCGTGCCTTCTATGAATACCACGCGGCACTGATGGAGCCATGGGACGGCCCGGCTGCAGTCGCGTTTACTGACGGTAAAATGATTGGTGCCACGCTGGACCGCAATGGCTTGCGTCCAGCCCGCTATCTGGTCACCGAAGACGACATCGTCATGATGGCGTCTGAGATGGGCGTGATCACTTTCCCACAAGAAAAAATCGTTAAAAAATGGCGTTTGCAGCCAGGCAAAATGTTGCTGATCGACATGGAGCAAGGCCGCATTATCGACGACGAAGAAGTCAAAACTGAACTGGCACAAGCCAAACCTTATCGCCAGTGGATTGAACAGACCCGCTTCCATTTGACCGACTTGCCTGGCGTAGGCAATGGCGAAGTCAGCCTGCAAGCAGATTTGCTGGATACCCAACAAGCCTTTGGTTACTCTCAGGAAGACTTGAAGTTTGTCTTGCAACCCATGATAGACAACGGCGAAGAGGGCTCAGGCTCCATGGGGAACGACGCGGCCTTGCCCGTGCTGTCCAACAAAGCCAAGACACTGTACAACTACTTTAAACAGTTGTTTGCACAAGTAACCAACCCGCCGATTGACCCGATCCGTGAAGAGCTGGTGATGTCCCTGGTGACATTTATCGGCCCTAAACCCAACCTGTTGGCGATTGATGAAACCAACCCGCCATTGCGTTTGGAAAGCGGCCAGCCAGTGTTGAGCCTGGAAGGCCTGGAAAAACTCAAACAGATTGAGTCTTTGACCAAAGGCCAGTTCAAGTCCATCGTCCTTGACCTGACTTATGATGCCGCCTTAGGTAAAACCGGCATGAAACAGGCCCTGGACGTCTTGCACGACCAAGCCGAAAAAGCCGTGCATGACGGCTATAACGTACTGATCCTCTCGGACCGTGCCGTCTCAGCGAACCGTATTGCCATTCCAGCCCTGCTGGCCTGCTCGGCCACGCATGAGTTTCTGGTCAAAGCCGGCTTGCGTACCAGCACCGGTCTGGTGATTGATACAGGCTCAGCCCGTGAAGTACACCATTTTGCCCTGCTGGCAGGCTATGGTGCGGAAGCTGTTTGCCCATGGCTGGTGTACGAAACCATCAAGACCCTGACCGGCGATGTTGAAAAAGCCGGCAAAAACTTCGTCAAGGCGATCGGCAAAGGCTTGTACAAAGTCATGTCCAAAATGGGCATCTCGACCTACCAGTCTTACTGCGGCGCACAGATTTTTGAAGCGATCGGCCTCAATAGCCAGTTTGTGAATGACTATTTCACTGGCACGGTCAGCCAGATTGAAGGCATCGGTCTGGAGCAAGTTGCCGAAGAAACTGTACGTATGCACATGCAAGCATTTGGGAATGACCCCGTGCTCTCCAATGCGCTGGAAGCGGGCGGTGAGTACGCCTTCCGTGTACGCGGTGAAGAGCACTTGTGGACGCCGATGTCGATCAGCAAATTGCAGAACGCGACCCGGACTGGCAAATACGAAACTTACAAAGAGTACGCCGCACTGATCAACGATCAGACACGTCGCCACATGACCTTGCGCGGACTGTTTGAAATCAAACCGGCGGGTAAAGCGATCCCATTGGATCAGGTGGAATCGGCCAAAGAGATTGTTAAACGCTTTGCCACTGGCGCCATGTCTTTGGGCTCCATTTCAACCGAAGCGCACGCCACCTTGGCTATTGCCATGAACCGGATTGGCGGCAAGTCCAATACTGGCGAAGGCGGTGAAGACGTCAAACGTTTTATTCCGGTCCAAACAGAATCCAGCCTGGCCACCGTATTGGGCAGTGATTTGATTGAAGCAGATGTGCCAATGCAAGCGGGTGACTCTTTGCGCTCACGCATCAAGCAGGTGGCCTCTGGCCGCTTTGGCGTGACTGCCGAATACCTGAGCAGCGCTGACCAGATCCAGATCAAAATGGCACAAGGTGCCAAGCCTGGGGAAGGCGGTCAGTTGCCTGGCCACAAAGTGTCCCCCTACATTGCGAAACTGCGTTTCTCGGTGCCTGGCGTCGGCTTGATCTCTCCACCACCACATCACGACATTTACTCGATTGAAGATTTGGCGCAGCTGATTCATGACCTGAAAAACGCCAATCCAAAAGCCTCGATTTCGGTCAAACTGGTGTCAGAAACCGGCATCGGTACCGTGGCAGCGGGTGTGGCCAAGGCTAAGTCTGATCACATCGTGGTCGCTGGCCATGACGGCGGGACAGGTGCCTCACCAATTTCTTCGATCAAACACGCAGGCACGCCATGGGAGCTTGGTCTGGCTGAAACGCAGCAGACGCTGGTACTCAACCAGTTACGTGGTCGCGTGGTGCTGCAAGTCGATGGCCAGATGAAAACCGGCCGTGACGTACTGATTGGCGCACTGCTGGGTGCGGACGAATTTGGCTTTGCCACTGCACCGCTGGTGGTTGAAGGCTGTATCATGATGCGTAAGTGTCACTTGAACACTTGCCCGGTCGGTGTTGCCACCCAAGATCCAGAGCTGCGTAAGAAGTTTACCGGCCAGCCTGAGCATGTCGTGAATTACTTCTTCTTTGTCGCTGAAGAAGTGCGTGAACTGATGGCCAGCATGGGCATTGCCAAGTTTGATGACTTGATCGGCCGTGCCGATTTGCTGGACATGAAAGCCGGCATAGAGCACTGGAAGATCAATGGCCTGGACTTCAGCAAAGTGTTCCACTTGCCAGACATGCCAGCCAGTGTGGCACGCAAAAACAATGACGTGCAAGATCACGGCATCGCCAAAGCATTGGATAACCAATTGATCGCATTGGCTAAACCGGCGTTGGAAAAAGGCGAAAAAGTCACGCTTGAGTTGCCAATTGTGAACACTAACCGTACAGCAGGTACCATGCTGTCACACGAAGTGGCGAGCCGTTATGGCAACGCCGGTCTGCCTGACGGTACCATCCACGTCAAATTCACTGGCACCTCCGGTCAGAGTTTTGCGGCATTCCTGGCCAAGGGCATTACCTTTGAGCTGACAGGTGAAGGCAACGACTACGTGGGTAAAGGCCTGTGTGGTGGTCAGATCATTATCAAACCACCTGCAACCTTCCGTGGCTTGTCCTATGAAAACATCATCGTTGGTAACACCGTGATGTACGGTGCGACCACAGGCAGCAGCTTCTTGAGCGGTGTGGCGGGTGAGCGCTTCTGCGTACGTAACTCAGGCGCAACTGCCGTGGTTGAAGGCGTAGGCAACCATGGTTGCGAATACATGACTGGCGGGACCGTGGTGGTACTGGGTCAGACCGGCCAGAACTTTGCAGCTGGGATGAGTGGCGGCATTGCCTATGTTTACGACATTGACGGCCAGTTTGCCAAACGCTGCAATATGAGCATGGTGTCACTGGAAAAAGTCGAAGCGGCTGAAGCAGATGTTGGCAAAGTACAACACCTAGGCCAGCCAGACGAAGTGATTCTTAAAGGCTTGATCGAGCAGCACCTGGCGTTGACAGGCAGCCCTCGAGCAAAAGAACTGTTGGCCGACTGGTCAGCCGCGCGTGCAAAATTTGTTAAAGTATTCCCGAACGAATACAAACGCGCACTGACCGAAATGGCTGCAGCCTCCGCCAAGCAAGCCGCATAATCGTTTTTGTTAATTGAATGCCCCGCGTGATTGGCGGGGCTGTTTAAAGTTGTGTCTGTCACGAGCAACTGGGAAGAGATGATTTCACATGGGTAAAGTCACAGGTTTTATGGAATTTGGCCGACTGGCAGAAGAAAATCTGCCCGTTCAGGATCGCGTCAAGAACTACAAAGAGTTCGTCCTGCATTTGACAGACGACCAGGCCAAACAGCAAGGGGCACGCTGCATGGATTGCGGCATTCCATTTTGCACCACCGGCTGTCCAATCAATAACATCATTCCTGACTGGAATGACCTGGTCTATCATCAGGACTGGCGCAGCGCGATTGACGTGTTGCATTCCACCAACAACTTCCCGGACTTTACTGGCCGTATCTGCCCCGCCCCTTGCGAGGCAGCCTGCACCTTGAACATTAATAACGACGCCGTCGGGATTAAGTCCATCGAGCACGCCATCATCGACAAAGCTTGGGAAAACGGTTGGGTCACACCACAAATCAACCCGAACAAAACTGGCAAAACAGTGGCGATTGTGGGGTCTGGCCCCGCAGGCCTCGCCGCAGCACAACAATTGGCCCGCGCGGGCCATGCCGTGACCGTGTTTGAAAAAAATGACCGTATCGGCGGCTTGCTGCGCTATGGCATTCCTGACTTTAAACTGGATAAAGCAAACATTGACCGCCGGATGGCGCAGATGGAAGCCGAAGGCGTGACCTTCAAGGTGAATCAGCATGTCGGTGAAAACGTCAGCGCGGCCGATCTGGAGCGTGACTTTGATGCCGTCATCCTGGCAGGTGGCGCAGAACAGCCACGTGACCTGCCCGTGACAGGTCGTGAACTCGATGGTGTTCATTTCGCCATGGACTTCCTGACCCCTAACAACAAAATGGTGGCCGGCGACAACGTCCCTAACCAGATTAAAGCCACCGGCAAACATGTGGTGGTTATCGGCGGTGGCGATACCGGTTCTGACTGCGTAGGCACCTCCAACCGCCATGGGGCAGCCAGCATCACCCAGTTCGAGTTGATGCCACAGCCGCCTGAAAAAGAAGACAAATTTATGGTGTGGCCAAACTGGCCACTCAAAATGCGCACCTCCAGCTCGCATGAAGAAGGAGCGAATCGTGACTGGTCGGTCACAACCAAAGAGCTGATCGGCGAGAACGGCAAGGTGAAAGCCCTTAAAGGTGCACGTGTGGAATGGAAAGATGGCAAAATGTCTGAAATTCCAGGTTCAGAGTTCACCATTCCTGCTGATCTGGTGTTTTTGGCCATGGGCTTTGTCTCACCGGTACAAAAAGTGCTGGATGCATTTGGCGTGGAAAAAGACAACCGCGGCAATGCCAAAGCCACGACCGATGGCGAAGGCTGTTACAAAACCAGCAAGGACAAAGTCTTTGCTGCCGGTGACATCCGTCGCGGCCAGTCTCTGGTAGTCTGGGCGATTCGTGAAGGCCGTCAGTGCGCACGCGAAGTCGATGCGTTCCTGATGGGCAGCTCTACTCTGCCACGCTAGTCCAGGTTGCCGTGAGACGCAAAACGCCGATGGTTTTCATCGGCGTTTTTATTTGTCATATCGCAAAAAAACCGCATTCTTTCAGGTGAAACAACGGCTTGGCCTTTATAATCATGCTTTTAGCTGATGTGCGTACGACCACAGCAGCACAGGCAACCGAAACCAGAGCAAATGACCACTCTTCAAAATGACACTTTTCTGCGCGCCCTGTTGCGCCAGCCTACTGAATATACCCCGGTGTGGATGATGCGCCAGGCAGGCCGCTACCTGCCTGAATACCGCGAAAGCCGCAAAACCGCGGGCAGCTTTATGCAACTGTGCCAGAGTCCGGCCTTTGCCACCGAAGTGACCCTGCAACCGCTGGACCGCTATCCCCAACTGGATGCGGCCATTCTGTTCAGCGACATATTGACCGTCCCTGATGCCATGGGACTGGGCTTGTATTTTGAAGAAGGGGAAGGCCCCAAGTTTGAGCGGACTTTACAAGAAGAGGCAGACATCCTCAAACTGGAAGTGCCTGACATGGCCAAACTGCAATATGTGTTTGATGCTGTCAGCAGCATCCGTCAAGCACTGAATGGCCGTGTTCCTTTGATCGGTTTTTCAGGCAGTCCATGGACACTGGCCACCTACATGGTGGAAGGCAAAGGCGGCACCGACTTTTTGAATACCAAAAAAATGGGCTATGCCAGACCCGAATTACTGCACCGCATTCTGGAGATTACGGCGCAAACGGTGACGCAATACCTCAATGCACAGATTGCGGCCGGTGCACAGGCGGTGATGATTTTTGACTCTTGGGGGGGGGCCTTATCGCATCAAGGCTATCAGGAGTTTTCACTGCAATACATGCAGAAAATTGTCGCTGGCCTCACTAAAACCGCAGAAGGCAAACCGGTGCCCAGCATCGTGTTTACCAAAGGCGGCGGGTTGTGGCTGGAGTCACAGGCGGCTATTGGTGCCGATGCCCTCGGATTAGACTGGAGCGTGGATCTCGGCCAGGCACGGGCACGCGTGGGGGACAAAGTGGCCTTGCAAGGCAATATGGACCCGGCGATCCTGTTGAGCTCTCCTGCCGCCATCGAAAAAGAAGTCGCGCAGATTCTGGCCAGCTACGGCCATGGTCACGGCCATGTGTTTAACCTGGGCCATGGCATCACGCAATGGACACCTCCTGAGCATGCGGCCTGCATGCTTGAAACCCTGCGCAAGCTCAGTCCACACTATCACCTGTAACCGTCGTCACCGCACGAGCTTATTGCGGCCAGGCTGTGCTGTGATGCCCTCACGAGGCCTTGTTTGGGCGAGGCAAAAACGTGAGACTTGCGCGGGACTGAATCGCCACAAATAGTGATCTCGCACAGTGGCGATCGGCGCGATGCCGGCGAGCATGGGTAAATGGCTGGCGTTACCAGGATCGCCCGCCACCCAAACGGCCTGCCGCGGCCCTAGCTGGCAAACGTGTTGTGTCAACACACTTTCGGTTAACAACTGGTTTACCGCTGTTTGCGGGTCAAAATGCTTGGCCTCTATCAGCTCTTTTTCCCAACTGTCGTCCAACACCTCATACTCAGCAGTGCGCCAGTCAGCCACCATCCAGGCGGGATGCGATAACCGCAGATAAAACATCAAGTCAAACTGGTATTTATTGAGCAGAATCAATTGATCCTGTTTGCTAACCAAGGGCTGGACCTTGGTTGCCAGTAGGAAAGAAGCTGTTTTTTGCGCGTGCTGAATCACCATCCCCATGGCTATCACACAGGTCACTGCCGCCGCCAAAAATGTGACCCACAACCGCTTGGGGAAGCGGTGCTGCCAGGCTTGCCGCATACCCATGGCTGTCAAGACCGCTATCGCCGGCAAAACTGGCATGATGTAGCCCAGTGGTTTGGAAACCGGGATCGAAAAAAATAGTAGGATCAATGCCAGCCAACATACCATCAGCAATGCCACATCCTGCTGCCGTGAACTCCAGCGCTGGACTTCGTGCTTGCGCAAGCGGGTCAACCACAGAGAAGCGGGCAAGGTCAGCGCCAATAGCACGGGCAGATAAAACCAGAACGGCTGCTGATTGTTAAAGTGCGTGCCGGTGAAGCGCTGCACATGGTGATGAATAAAAAAGTACTCCAGAAAGCCCTTAAACTGCGATTCCATGCATAAAAACCAGGGACTGGCCATCAGAAAAAACAATACCAGCGCTGGCCACCATAAGAAATACTTGAGAGACGCAAGACGGCGACTCACCAGCAGCCAGCCACCAACGACCAGTACTGGCAAGACCATGCCAATCAGGCCCTTGGCCAGAACGCCTCCTGCAGCAAACACCATCGCCATATACAGATATTTCCGCTCCGGCTGGCCTTGTTCAATACTCCAGGTAAATTCTGCCGCCAGCATGATCGTCATGGCAATCATGCTGGCAACCAACATATCCAGATTGGCAAACTGGGCACTGGCAAAAAAGAATGGCTGCGTCACGAGCGCGACAAAAGCCAGTACCGCAGTTTTTTTGTCCAGATGCCTGGCTGTAAACCAATACAGCGCGATCGCCATCAATACGGCAGCCAGCAAGGAGGCCAGCCTGCTCGCAAGCAGCGAGGGGCCAAAAAGTTTGAAACTGGCCGCCGTGATCCAGTAAAACAAAGGCGGTTTATGAAAATATGGCAAGCCATCCAAATGAGGGATCGCCCAATTTCCAGAGGTCAACATCTCCCAGGCAATGCCGACATAGCGGCCTTCATCCGGCAGGGTGAGTGGCCGACAAACGGCGGCCATGCCTAACCAAAGCAGGGTGACCGCTAACCAGAAAAAATGATTCAAATGACTGTTTTGTTTTATTTGTACTGGCGACATGCCTATCCGCTTGTGATTGATGAAGGACTGAATGGCGAGTCAGGATTCATCACACGCTGATAGGCGCCATGTTGATTCCCGACATCTATCACTCACCAGCAAGGCTTATGCCAAATAAAATCACATTTAAAATCAATTACCTGCAATCAAAACCAATTTACTCTGTGCATTTTTTGCAGGGCTATATATGCGTTTAATCAGCCGGGTGCACTTTTTGCAGTGCATTTGGGCACCATCAGCCGAAAAAGGAAAATAAAAAAGCCTGCGATTGCAGGCTTTTTTCAGGCAAACCGCTCTCTACTTCAGAGACATGCGCGACATGGTCTCGTCTTTATCTTTCCATTGATGTTTGAGTGCCCCAAGCACATGCACGATAAATGCAGCCAGCATCAGGTTGGCAAACAACTCGTGAGACTCTTTGAACACATCGCGCAAATCGGCATTATCCAGCCCGCCGAACACCTCCAACCCAAACCACTTCAAGCCGAACTTGCTATAAAGCGTCATGAGTACGCCGCTCAGTGGGATCAAGACCATCAGCAAATACAGCATGTGATGCACGGCTGTCGCCAGCTTACGCTCCAGCGCTGAATAGCTGGCCAGCATGGCAGGCGGGGTATGTGTCACACGCCAGTAGACGCGGAAAATCACCAGCCAGAGCAAGGTAAAGCCGATGGACTTGTGCAGATTAAAATACAGGGTCCGGGCTGTGGCCGGCTCATCCATCTGCCAGGTGACGATCCCCAGATCGAACAGATCAAAGGCCGTTTGTTTTGGCCCGTCTTTTGGCAACTCGCCCATGTACCAGCCCAGGGCAAACATGCCAATAATGACCAGTGCGATGAGCCAGTGCAGAATAATCGCCACCTTGGTATAACGCTGGGTTGAACTCATTGAATCTCCTTTGTAGATGAATCTGAGCAGCCTGTGACAGCGGTCACTATGACTGCATGCATGAATTGTTTATGATGCATGAATCATTCATGGGTAAGCCGTCATGTTATCAAAAATCAACCGCTTTGGTGTGCGTCTTGTATACGTATTTGTAACGCTGTGTAGCCAGGTCTGGGCCGACGACTTTGAATTTAAACAGGTGGCGGACGGCATCTATGTGCACCATGGCAAGCATCTGGATATTGATGATGGCTATCAGGGCGACATCTGCAACCTCGGCGTCATTATTGGCCAAGAGGCCATTGCCGTGATTGACAGTGGCGGCAGCAAACATACCGGTGACCAGTTGCTCGCCGCCATTCGCCGCATCAGCCCCTTGCCCATCCGTTATGTCATCAATACCCATGTCCATCCAGACCACACCTATGGCAACGCCGCTTTTCAAAATGGCACTACCAACTTTGTCGGTCACGAAAAACTGGCCACCAACATGCTGCTGCGCAAGGAGCAATATGAAAAACTGAATGCGCGCCTACTGGGGGCTGACGGTGCGGCAAGCCCCACCATCCCCCCGGATACCCTTGTGCATGCTGAGCAGACGCTGGACCTGGGGCACCGCATCCTGCAACTACAAGCGCGCAAGGTGGCCCACACCCATACTGACCTCACTATTCTAGACACGCAAACCAACACCCTGTTTGCGGGCGACTTGCTGTTTGCGCAACGGACGCCAGTGGTAGAAGGCGACCTCAAAGGCTTGATCGCCGTGCTGGAGCAAATCAACCAGCAACCATACTCGCTCATCGTCCCCGGCCATGGGCTAGAGAGCAGCGACCAGAAAACCATCATTGGAAATGCGTTGCGCTACCTCAACCTGTTATTAAGTGATATCAGAAACAGCATCAAAAAAGGCATCAGCATGGAACAAACCATGGACACTGCAGCCGCCTCTGAGCATGACAACTGGGTATTGTTCGACATCGCAAACCGGCGCAATGTCAATGTGGTTTACCCGCAACTGGAATGGGAATAAGCCAGGCTACAAAAACCGCTTCGCCAGCCTCGCTTGTTGCTTCAAGCCAAGATTCACCAGCCTGGGCGCAACACCATTGAGCCAGGCAAAGAAGCTTTGCGGTTGACCGATAAACAGCTCTTGCTGGTCTTTGAGCAGCGCCTGGATAATTTTATCCGCAACAAATTGTGGTTCATCAATGGCTTGGCCGGACGCTTGCCACATGGCATTGGTGCGGTCGTCATTCATAGGCGTGGCGATAGCGCGGGGGGCGATATAGGTGACCCCGATGTTGCTATCAATGAGTTCGCGTCGCAAGGCTTGGCTAAAGCCATGGATGGCAAACTTGCTGGCGCAGTAGGTGGCAAAATGCGGAAACCCCAGCGAACCAAAAATAGAGCCGACAAATGCCAGATGCCCGCGGCCGCGCTGGCTAAAATAGCTGACAAATTCACGGCTTAATACCAAGGTCGCCGTGACATTGGTGTGAATCATGTTGTCAATGTTCACTTCGGCCTGCTTGGCAAACTCGGTGAACTCGATGATGCCAGCATTGTTCATCAGCAAATCGACATGCCCCATCTCGCGCAAAGATTGCGTGAGCACTTGACTGGCCATATTTGGCTGCGCCAGATCGGCAACCATAATGTGCGCCTTGCCGCCCTGGCTGGTGATTCTTTTTTGCAAGGCATGCAACTTGGCCGGATCTCGGCCAACGAGCCCGACGACAGCCCCTCTGGCACTCAACGCAAGCGCAAGCACCGAACCGAGGCCGCCGGTTGCACCCGTCAATACCACATGTAAATTACGCAACTCCATGACTGATGGCTCCTAAGCTGCCTGGTGCAGCGTGTAATTAATCGCCGCTTGTGCCGCGACATGTTTAAAGATCTCACCATACAAGCGGTAAAACCGTTTGGCCGCATGAATGATCGCTTGCTGGTCTTCTACGTTGGTCACTTGATTCATGAGACTTTCGTAGAAAGTGACATGGCTAATATCCAGCGACCCATGCGAAAACAGGTAGCTAAAGGCTTTTTTAGGCAACTGCAGGGCCTGCATGATTTTTTCGCCGGCCTGGGTGGCCACCGCTGTGCTCGTGCCTTCCAGCACTAACACCATGCCAAAAAAGCCCAGTGGATTCACGCGGTGTATCATGTCGTAGGCATAAGCCACCATCACCTCGGTTGCATGGCAAGCGGCATCTTGCTCGGTTGCACTGTGACGCACAGACTCCTTGTCGCCACCGCAGGCTTCAATATCATTCAGCACCCATTCCTGATGCCCCATTTCTTCCTCGATATATTCACCAATCGCGGTCCGCAACCATTCATACTCGCCGCTCAACCGGCCGCCGCAGGCCATCAGTAACGGCGTAGTGTGTTTAACGTGATGATAGGCTTGCGTCAGAAAAGCACGATAGGTTTCCAGGGTGATGTTGCCCTGTGCGCCTTGTTGGATCAAGGGCAAAGTCATTAAGGCGTTGCGTTCCTGCTCAGTGGCGCTCAATAATTGCTGATAAAAACTCATGCGGAAATTCCTTCATAAAGGGCGTTGATTTCTGCGGCATACGCGGCAGCAATCACATCGCGTTTTAAACGGCCATTGGCCGTCAGTTGTCCGTTTTGTGGGGTAAAGGGCTGCTTGGCATATATCACATCGCCCACTTGCGCATAATCAGGCAAGCCCTGATTCGCCCTTGCAATGCCTTGCGCCACTTGCGCCTGACTTGCCTGTGGTGCAAGCACCACCACCGCCACGTTATACGGCCTCGCTTCTCCAAACACACAAGCCTGTAACAATCCGGCCTGCTGAATCAATGTCGTTTCGACCCACTCTGGCGACACGTTGCGCCCGAATGAAGTAATAAACAGATTTTTTTTGCGGCCAGACAGCATCCAGTGACCTTCGGCATCCTGGTAGGCCAAATCGCCGGTCGGCAAGTAACCGTCCACATCAAGCGCTGGTTCAGTGATCGTCCCATCTGCCGCCATATACCCAGCGTAAATGGCTCCTTTGACCCACAACTCGCCGTGGCTATCCACGCGCAATTGCACGTGCGGCAAGGGCTGACCAATACTGCCGGGCTGATTGGCCAGTGGGGTATTCAGTGTGACCACCGAGGCACATTCGGACAAGCCATAGCCTTCGTATACCGGCAACCCCAGTGCATGTGCCTGTAACAGCAGCGCTGGCGCCACCTTGGCGCCCCCCACTGCGACAAAGCGCAACTGAGCCAGGGCCGACTGACCGGCTTGCAGGCAAGCCACCAGCGCACGCAACAACTCTGGAATCAAAATGGCCGTGGTGGCCTGGCTGGCTTGCAGGCCACGGTAGAGCTTGAAGATATCAAACTGGCTACCGCTAAAGCCAACGGCCTCGCAGCTGTAGACCACGACGGTGGTGCCAGAGATCAGGCTGGCATAAACGCCGGCGACATTTTCCAACAAGGTGGCCAGTGGCAACACGCAAAAATGGTAGTCATCGTGGCTTGGTTTGACCTGTGTGCGAATCGAACTGGCAACTTGCCACATGTGGTCTTCGCTCAGGCAAACGCCTTTGGGCGCACCGGTCGTGCCAGAGGTATAAGTAATTTTGGCCACAGGCGCCGCCCTGTCATGCGCCTGCACGCGAAGCACCGTGACCATTTTGTCGGCCACCTGCCATTCAGCAACTAGCGCAGCCTCGGGGAACAGGCCTAGCCAAACTGCGGACGTATCAGTCAACACCAGGCTGACGCCCGCATCCAGAATGGCATGCTGCTTTTGCGTCGCAGAGAAAAAGGCGGGCACCGGTACATTGATCCAGCCCGCCGCCAGTATCGCCAGATCCAGCACGATCCAGGCCGGGCTATTATCAAGCGCCAAGGCGACACTGGCTTGCGGTGTCAACGTCATCAACGCCGAAGACACGCGCGTGATTTCTTTGGCAAGGGCAGCATAGCTCAGTTGCGTCTGTGCGCCCTGTAAGGCAATCTGCTCGGGAACTTGAGCCGCCTGCGCTTGAATTTCGTTTAGTATCATGATCGGGGCTTATAAAGGATCAGCTACACCGCGAATCGCCACAATTTGCGGGATATGTTTGTAGTAGCTGCCCCATTTTGCACGCTCTTGTGCGTCCAGACGATCAGGATTCGCCGCCGCTAATGGATATAAGTCTCGCCCACCCTTGATCAGGCCATTTTGCAAACTGTGATGTGCGGTCGCAACGCCCCATGGTAAATTCATACTCAGGCTATGTTGAATCACATGCGCAATCAGCACGCCGGCATTACGCGGATTGGCCACCGCCAGGTTACCAAAATAGGTGATTTCCTCACGTGCAATGTCGCGGCCAAGCTGGCGCGACATCAACTGCTCAATCGGCTCATCAATATACTGCTCGAGAAACAGGCGACCATGGGCGGCATGATGTAACCCAAAGGCGGCCATCAGCACACCATTGGCATCCCGTAAGGCCACCAGTTGCGGCATAAACTGGCTAACTTCTGCACCATAAATCTGTTTAAACACCGCGGCAATAAAGGCTTCCACCTCCTGACGGCAAGGGGCTCCCTGCTCGACCAGGTGTCCGGTAATTTCATTGACCTGATAACGCTTGGACTGGGCAAAGTCTCTTAGCTCATAGGCAGAGGCCGCGTGATAAAATGCTGTGTTTGGTTCTGAATGTAACATGTCAACCGTCTCGCAAAGAATGCTCTTGGGCTTTCATCTGCAATCCTCATGCCAGATAAATTAATACTTATAAATCATCATCTTAAGAAAGCACCACCGAGTAGCCCCCTGCATATTTTGCAGGCTATTGAATGACGTGTATTCAGCTTCTGCACATTTTGCAGAAGCTGATCGTCTATCATTAGACGCAGCCATGTCAGGAGTATGGTGTTTTATCAATGCAAATCAGTCGTTTACCCCGTATTACCGACGCGTACGGGAAAGTGGCACACGGTTTGCATTTCATGTCCACGTTCTTGAAAACAAGAGACGCACGTCCATCCCATCGTGCGAAGATGGATAAAAACAGGCATAAACACTGAACAATGAATACTCAAACAATAACGCAACCCTGGTTACCTGAACCGACCTTGGCCATGCTGTGGAAAGCGTGGCTATTGTCTGCCATGGTGATTGTCTGGCTGGCCAATGGCACAAGCATAGATCTCTATCTGGCTGACCAGCACTTTGATTTTGCACAGCATGCCTTTAGCCAAAAGCATGCTTTTTTTTACGAAACCATCATGCATGAATATGCCAAGCATCTGCTGACCTTGCTATGGCTCACCCTGTTGTTGATCAGCAGTTTGCCCGAGCGCTGGGTCGGCAAGCAGCTGACGGCCTCCATGCGCTATAAATTACGCTGGATTCTTTTTTTAGCCTTGCTGAACGCCCTGCTGGTCTCTGGTCTCAAACAACAAATGCCGCATGCCTGCCCCTGGGATGTCTCGCGTTATGGCGGCGATCTACCTTGGGCGCCTACATTCAGTAGCCATACGGGGGTTGAAGAGGGACATTGTTTTCCAGCCGGACACACCACCAGCGGTGTCTGGCTGTCAGCGCTCTGTTTGTTGTGGTTGCCCCACGCCCCGCGCAAAGCCCTGGTGATCGCGCTGTCTGGCTTGGCCATCGGCTTAATACTGGGCTGGGCGCAACAAGTCAGAGGTGCTCATTTTTTATCGCATACCCTCACATCGCTTTGGCTGATGTATAGTTGGCTATTGCTGGTCCTTACTTATACCAAGAGTCGTATTGAATGAAACTATTTGCAAGCCTCAAGCGTGCGTTGCACGTGATGTTTACCCCCCAAATCGGCCTGATTTGGGCCGTCAGCCTGTGGTTGATGCTGACAAGCAACCATGCATTGTTTAGCCATATCCTGAATCTTTACCCCTGGAACGGACACAATGCGGGCTTTATTATCAGCTTGAGCCTGTTTTTCACGTTTAGCATTACTTGGTGGCTGATGCTGTTGAGCCATGGCAAATCCGCCCGCTGGGTGTTAGCGGTGATTGTCTTGTCTGCCGCCTGGGCCGCATTTTATATGGATGAATTCGGCGTGATTATTGACCATGTCATGCTGGACAACGCCGCCAAAACAGATGCACGTGAAGTCATGGGGCTGTTATCGTGGGGCTTTTTCATCAAAATGCTATTGCTGGGTGTGATACCGGCACTGGTATTGATCAAAGCCGTGCCTGACCGTTTTTTTGTGCGTGATGCGCTCAGCGTTCGCCTCAAACAGATCGGCCTGTTGATGTTGGGCATGGTACTGGTGGTCATCCCCTGTAGTGCAGATTACGCGACCTTTATCCGCGAACACAAACTGGTACGCATGTATGCAAACCCTACCTTCTTTCATTACTCGCTGGTGAAGTGGGCCTCTAAAAAAGTGTTTACCCGCAGTATTACCGGCTTGCAGAAAACCGCGGTAGATGCGGTCAATGTGGGGGAAGCGCATCACAATGAACTGATTATTATGGTGGTCGGTGAAACCGCCCGGTTTGATCGCTTTTCATTGAACGGCTACCATCGGCTGACAAACCCCAGACTGAGCAAGGAAACGGTACTGAGCTTTAAGCAGGTGACCTCTTGCGGGACGTCCACCGCGGTTTCCGTACCGTGTATGTTTTCTTTGCTGACGCGCAAGCAATATGACGAGGAAAAAGCCTTGCATATGGAAAATGCGCTGGACGTACTGCAAGCGCATGGCGTAAGCGTACTTTGGCGTGACAATAACTCGGATTCAAAAGGGGTGGCGTTGCGCGTACCTTATGAGGATTTCAAATCACCGATACACAATCCGGTCTGCAATGACAACGAGTGCCGTGACATCGGCATGCTGAGCGGCCTGGACAATTTTGTCGCAAAAAATAAAGACAAGGATATTCTGATCGTGCTGCATCAGATGGGCAATCACGGGCCGGAATATTACCGCCGCTATCCCGATGAATTCAAACGATTTACGCCTGTGTGTAAAACCGGCCGCCTGTCGGAATGTACACAAGAAGAAATTGACAACTCTTACGACAATGCCATTCTATACACCGATTATTTCTTATCTGAAGTAATTCAGTTTCTGAAAAAATACGACGACCAGCGTGAAACAGCGATGCTCTATGTCTCCGACCATGGCGAATCGCTGGGCGAACACGGGATTTACCTGCATGCGGCACCCTACATGATTGCGCCGCAGCAGCAAACACATGTGCCGGCCATTTTGTGGCTGGGGCAGCACTTTGACTATCAGCTGTCGCAAGTGACCCCTTATGAAAACTACCCGCTCAGCCACGACGATGTGTTCTGCACACTGCTCACCGCCTACGAGCTGAAATCAGAAGTCTGTCATGCCGAATTTAGCTGGTTGGCACAAAACCGTGAATTGATCGAGGAGCAAAGAAAGCACCTGATCCCACAACCGGGGCAAGCTGCCATCCCGGCAAACTAATTCGTATCACACCTCATCGTGGGCGCATCCGCGCTCACTTTGCCGGAGGACAGCCACAACACGGGTTTGACACGCTCATCCACATGGCAGGCATCAATGTAGCCGACGGCGCCATCGGTTTCAGCCACGTAACGAATCATCGCTTCTTCGGATTGCACCGTGTATGGCGGCTGCACCCCGTGGAAGTAGAGCCCGTTCCAGTAGTTGATTTGTGAGCGCGGCGTACTATGCAATACCCATTGTGAAAACTTGAGCCGCAGTGGGTGCTCACTGTGCAGATTGACAGGATGCAGCGCCTGCCCATGCTCGGCATACAGTTTCTTGCGCCAGAAAATCAGGCCCAGCTCATCGGCATGGATGCTGGGGGCCAGCCCCGCTTGTGCAGGCACAATCACGGCAATGGGACGGTTGTCGTCTGCCGCCTGTACGCTTGCCGCCATGAGCATCAGGATGCTCAGCAGACTGACGAGTCTACGCAGGCGATGATGTCTTTGCTGTAACAACATTAAAACATCACCGCAAAAGAGGTTACAAACCCGCGCGGCACATCGCTGTACTCCCCGCTGCCCCCAATAAACTCAAACTTGAGCAACTGGTTGGGTTTGACGCGCTTGGTCATGCCTAATACCCAGCGGTCTGCATTTTTGCTTTCCACTTCATGCAGCGTTTCCAGGCGGGTGATCCAGTACCACTCCTGACCTAGCGCATAGGCACTCTGCACGTAGCCGCCGCTGCCACCGTCATCGCCCGCCGTGGTTCTGCGCTCATACACTTCACCGCTAAACTCCCAGCGGTTGAGTTCAAGCAAAAAATCCAGGCCAAAGACATGATACGTGGGTGAGCCCGCATAGTTTTTCTGATAGCTCATCACATTGAGGCCCAAAGTATTTAAACCAGCATTGGCGCCGGTCAGGCCTAAAATATTGTTGAAGGCGACGCGGGCTCCCATGACGTCGCGAAAGATGATTTCGTCGCCATCCTGATGCTGATCCTTGAGGGCTTCTGCATATACCTGATACTCAAGATCTACTTGCTTGACCGGCAAACTGCCAAACAACATGGCACCGTTGATGCCATAAGGGAACATACGGCGCGTGACCAAGGGCCGGCTGGCGGTCCAAACCAACGGCGGCGCATGCAGTTGGTTCCAGCGTCCGGCAGGGGTTAGAAAACGTCCCAGCCTGACATTGGCTTTGTCATTCAGGTTGTAATCAAAATAAAAACGCTCGAGGTCAACGTAGCTTTTTTTGGTATTGACGCCCTGATGATGGTCGTAAGACAGTGGGTCTTCCAGCTCCAGCTCGCTAAAAAACTTGACGCGGCCCCCCTGGTCCCAAGTGGTGATCATACTGATCTGATTCAGCGTAAACTGGGTGGATTGCGTGCGAGGGACGCGAATGTCAGCACTGGTGTAGCCCCCCACATGAAACGCATTCCAGAATGCATCCAGGTCTTCGGCGGCCACCGGCTTGCATAGCATACTCAGGCTGATTACACTGAGCATGACTCGAATACTGAGCACAACCCGACTGAAGCTGTTTAACATATCTGACCCATGATGATCGTCCCGGCTAAAACCATTTGATGCGTATTTTCTCACATCTGCCGCGCTTGCAAACGCCACTCACCATCCGCAAAATGCTTTTAATTGTATTTTTGCTGGCGGGCCTGTTGCCGGCACTCATGGTTAGCCTGATCAGTTTTTACCAGGCAAGGCAGGCGCTACGCGTAGAAATCAAGCACGACCTGCAAACCACCGGTAAAGCAGTTGCCGAGCACGTCGACCGGGTGTTGAACGAACGTGTACAGAACGTCCGCAGCTGGAGCCAGCTTGGCATCATGCAAGACTTGCTCATAGAAGACATTGATAAACGCTTGTCGATGTTTTTGGCCGAGACGCGTAAAAGCTACGCCGAGCAATACCTCAGCCTGGATGTCATTAACCTCAAAGGGCATGTCGCGGCTTCCAGTGAGCCCGCACATATTGGCCAGCCCCTGGCAATTCCGCCTGAATGGATGCGGTTCCAGGATGATGACCAGGTAATCACGCTTTACCGGCTGGACCATCAGCAGCTCATGATTTCGGCCCCCATCCTGTCGCAGAATACCCTGCAACCGCTTGGCACCCTGGTCGTCACCTTTAACTGGCGCGTGATTGAAAATCTGCTCGACCATGCAGCCCAACACAGCACCGAGCTGGCCTTGTTTGATCAAAAATTAAACCTGTTGGCTCAATCCAGCCACTGGGCGGATCAACAGCATAGCCTGCATGCTCAGGCACCGCTGATCAGCCGCCTGCCGTTACAGGGCTGGCAGGTACATCTGAATAAAGATCACGATGAAGCCGTCGCGCCTGTGCATAGGCTGGGCATGATTTTTATTGTGGTGCTGGGGGTGACGCTGGTCTGCTCCATCCTGCTGGTGCGCCCGATCGCGCAAAACATCAGCCGACCACTGGAAGCTTTGACCCGTTATGTACAACGCTTTCGCCAACTCGACGCCATTGCCCCGGTCTCCAGCGGGCCGGTCGAGGTGCAGTCCTTGCACCAGGCGTTTACCGACATGGTGGCAGAGCTCGCCGCCTCGGAGCAGCAACTGACACGCGCGGCCAAGCTGGCGGTGGTCGGTGAAATGGCAGCGGCCATGAGCCATGAAGTCCGCACCCCCTTGGGTATCATGCGTTCGTCCGCAGATGTCTTGTTACGCGAACCGAATCTTTCAGAAGATGGCCGAGAAGTGCTGGGCTTCATTATTTCTGAAACCGAGCGCCTGAACAAACTGGTCAGCACGCTGATAGACTCTGCCCGTCCGCGTGCGCCCAGTAAAATCCCGCTCGACCTGCAAGCACATTTGCAGCATGTGATCGCCCTGCTGCAGGCGCAGGCACAATCCAAACAATTGACCTTGTCGCTCTCTGCCTCAGCGGCCGTGGTGGTGGAGGCGGACCAGGACCAGATGACGCAGGTCCTGCTCAACCTGCTGATGAACGCCATCCAGATTTTGCCCAAGGGGGGCCACATCGCCCTCAGCTTGTGGTCAGATGCGACACATGCCCATATTTCGGTGGCAGATGATGGGCCAGGGGTGCCCCCTGCACAACAAGCCCATCTGTTTGAAGCCTTTTTTACGCAACGCGCGGGCGGCGTCGGGCTGGGCCTGGCGGTGGTCAAACAAATCATGGAGACCCACGGTGGTACAATCCAATACTCAACCAGCCCCTGGCATGGGGCGCAGTTTAACCTGACCTTGCCACTCGCAAACCCTTGATTATGTCCAGTCCACAACACACCATTTTAGCCGTTGACGATGAACCCCATATGCGCAGGCTGCTCGAAATCAGCTTGCGGCAAGCCGGCTACAAAGCGCTTTCGGCAGGCAACGGCCGCGAAGCGCTCGAGCTTGTCCAGCAACAGCAGATTGACTTGGTCGTGAGCGACCTGCATATGCCGGGCATGAGCGGCTTGCAGTTGCTTGAGGCCTTGCGCAAGCAATTTGAGCGGCTGCCATTCATCATGGTCACCGCCCAGGGCGAAATCAAAACCGCCGTCGAAGCCATGAAGCTGGGCGCCAGTGATTATATTTTGCGTCCGTTTGAGCTCGAAACATTGGAAATCGCGATTCAGAAGGCATTGGCAATCAACCGGATTCAACTGGAAAACTCGTTTTTCAAGGAGAGCAGACAACCCACGGTCACCGGCCTCATCGGCGATAGCGTGCCCATGCAGTCGCTGAAACAAATGATCCAGCAAGTGGCGCCGGAAAGGGCCACCGTGTTTATTGTCGGTGAAACCGGTACCGGCAAAGAGCTGGTCGCTAAAGCCCTGCATGATGCTTCGCCCAGAAAAACCGAATTATTTGTTGCAGTGAACTGCGCAGCGATCCCGGCAGACATTCTTGAGTCAGAATTATTTGGTCATGAAAAAGGCGCATTTACCGGGGCGGTGAAAGAGCGTGTCGGCAAGTTTGAGCTGGCCAATGGCGGCACGCTGTTTCTCGATGAAATCACCGAAATGCCGATTCAACTGCAGTCGAAACTGCTGCGCGTATTGCAGGAGAATGTGGTGGAAAAACTGGGCGGCAACCGCCAAATCGCGCTTGATGTGCGTGTGGTGGCAGCGACCAACCGCGACCCCATGCAAGCCGTCAAAGAAGGCAAACTGCGCGAGGATTTGTATTACCGGCTCAACGTGATTCAACTGCAAGTGCCGCCATTGCGCGAGCGGGGGGAAGATGTCGGCTTGCTGGCAGCGTATTTTTTGGCTAAACGCCACGGCCAGCTCAGCGAAAGTGCGCGCCTGTGTTTGCATCAATATCGCTGGCCGGGCAATGTCCGTGAGCTGGAAAACATTCTGGAACGCGCCGCGATTCTGGCAGGCAGCCAGACCATCCAGCCCCAGCACTTACCGGCGGACATTGCGCAATCGCCCGGCCTTGGCCCGGCTTCGTCCACCGCCAATCTAGACACGTCCGCGACTCCGTTGGAAAACGACCTCTCGATTCCGCGTGCCACGGAAGCCATTGAACGCCGCTTAATTCTCAAGGCACTTGAAGCCTGCCAGGGCAACAAAACCAAAGCCGCCAAGCAGTTAGAGATTAGCGAGCGCTCACTGTGGAACAAACTGAACCAGTACGGCCTGCGTTAATCGGCCATCCTCAACCCTGAGCGGTCCACAAGTAGGCATCCATGGCCAGAATGCCATAGGTGGTTTCGGGCGTGTAGCGTTGCGCGGGTCCACACACCGTTCCAGGCGCCGTGCCCGACACACTGCCTGCGGCGACGAACAGCGGCATCAAATGATCTTCGGTGGGATGCGCTTGTCGTGCCCAGACACATTCATTGCGGTAATTGCACAGCGAGTCCCATTGCTGTTGCGCAATGCGTGCCGCCATCCAGTCGGCAAATGCATGCACATAAGCCAGCGGCGGTGCATTGCGCTCTGCGCTAAAAAAATCCGATAAATTATGCGTGATGGCGCCTGAGGCGAGGATCAGGATATTTTGCGCATGCAGTGCTTGCAGGGCCTGACCCAGCGCAAACTGGGCAGCAGGCGAGCTGCGGCTCTGGATTGAAAGCTGCGTCACCGGAATATCGGCTTGCGGATACATGAGCATCAAAGGTACCCAGGCGCCGTGATCCAGCCCGCGGTCAGGATGCGCTTGTACAGGTAAATCGTGCGCCTGCAGCAAAGCGAGCACTTGCTCCGCCAACCAAGGCGCGCCTGGTGCCGGATAGGTTTGCATGTACATGGCCGGGGGAAAGCCCGCAAAGTCATGCATGGTCTCTGGCTGGCTAGCCAGGCTCACCGTTGGCACACGCGTATCCCAATGCGCAGACACCACCAGGATCGCCTCAGGCCGGGGCAAACTGGCAGCAAGCGCGGCCAGCATTTGCCCGGTCGGGCCCGGCGCTAACGCCAGTGATGGCGCGCCATGCGAAACAAACAAAGTGCTCATATCAGCCTTGACCGCAACCTAGCGGCGACGATTATCAACACTCAACGCCCCTGGCCCGAACGCAACAACCATCAACAAGCCACCGACGATGGTCAGGTTTTTCAAAAACATGATCTGCTGGATTTGGTCTGCCATATTGTTGTGAAACATGAACGCGGTTGCCACGGTAAATACGGCAATCCCCGCTGCGGCCAGACGGGTTTGATAGCCAACCAGCAAGGCGATGCCCAGTACCAGTTCGACAAACAAGGCAATCGCATAAGCCACTTCAGGCATAGGCGCGCCGACACTTTGAATATAGCCGATGGTTCCAGCGGGATTAGCAGCTTTGCTCAAGCCACTGATGATAAAAATATGTGACAACAAAATACGGCCGGTCACACTGGCGGCGGATTGCAAAACATTCATGGATAGGCTCCTAAAAGCGTGTGCAGGGGAATCTGCCAGCACGCATCTGATTAAAAAAGTCGGGTTCATCCGGCTCACTGACAAAACGCATTGTATGCCCGCGCCATAGAAATGATAATTACCCTATAATGCGTAAAACTGTCTCATTAAAGTTGACAATAGATGACCTCTTTTGAAGATTTGCATTTCTTTGTCGAAGTGGTGAAGCATGGCAATTTCACCACCGCGGCGCAATCGCTGGGGATTTCCAAACAGCTGGTGAGCCGGCGCATTATTGCGCTGGAAGCGAGATTGGGCATGCGACTGCTGCAACGCACCACCCGAAAACTGTCTGCCACCGAAACCGGCAAAGTGTTTTTTCAGCGGGCGCAAACAATTCTGCAAGCACTGCATGAAGCGGAGCTGGAGGTCAGTAACCGCTCAGGCGATCTGCGCGGCCTGCTGAAAATTTCAGTGCCACTGTCTTACGCCAGCTTGCGCCTGGCGCCTGCTTTAACCGCATTCATGCAGCAACACCCGCAACTGGAAATCTGGCTGGATGCCGATAACCGGCATGTGGATATGGTCAGCGAAGGCTATGATATGGTGATACGCGTGACTGACCAGCCAGAGGAAGGCATGGTGGCACGCAAGCTGGAAGACGCCGCGATGAGCTATTGCTGCAGCCCGGCGTATATTGCACAGCATGGCATTCCGTCGACCCCGCAGGCGCTGGCCAAGCATATTTGCCTCACCCATCGCGCCAGCGAGTGGCAGTTTGTCGATCATGACCAGATCCACCGCATTCCCATCCAGCCCAGGCTCAAGTCCAACCACGGCGAAGTCTTGCGTGATGCTGCCCTGGCCGGGCTCGGGATCACCGGTCTGCCCGCATTTTATGTGGCAGCCGACCTGCAAGCAGGCCGCCTGGTGGAAGTGCTGGCCGACTACCGGCGGCCGCAGGGGGGTATTTACGCCATGTACCCTTATCACAAACAGGTCTCAGCCAACACGCTGGCCTTGATTGAGCATTTGCGTCAATGGCTGCAAGCACCGCCTGCGGGGACAGCGATCACTGCGGCAACATAATGCGCTTGCCGCCATCCACACTGTAGCCGCCTGGACCAAAGGCAATCACAATCAGCAAACCACCGACGATGGTCATGTTTTTAAGAAACATAATGACTTGCAGCGGGTCGGCCATATTGCTGTGAAACACCAGCGCAGTGACAAAGGTAAACAGCGCAATGCCAGCCGCAGCCAGCTGTGCACGAAACCCCAGCAGCAAGGCAAGACCCAAGCCAAGCTCAACCCCCAGCGCCACTGCATAAGCCAGCTGCGGCATCGGTAAATGCGCACTTTCGATATAGGCCAGCGTGCCAGCAGGATCCAGCACCTTGCCCACGCCACTCACAATAAACACCAACGATAACAACACACGCCCCAACAAACTGATCCAACGTTGCCGTACATTCATCTTGATCGCTCCTTGTCATTATTTGGATTGCGCAAGCGTCGCCCGCCGCCATGATTCCACCGGCCAGTGCATTGCGGCAATCTTAACCCGCTAATCAGCTCAAAACCGAATACCGGTGTATCACATTTGTTACTCTGCACCATTCAGCCCAGAATTACCAGCACCCATTGACATTAAATAATTACAGTGTTAACTTAACATCGTTACATTTAATTTCAGTGGTCAGCCATGCCCCCCAAGGTTAAGACAGAAGTCGAGAAGCAAGCGATCAGGATGCTGATCATGGATGCTGCGCGCGAACTGTTTATTCACCAGGGGATAGAAGCGGTCACCATGCGCGCGGTCGCCCAACGGGTGGGCTATACCGCCACCAGCCTCTATCTGTATTTCAGTGACAAAGAAGCCCTGATCCGGGCGGTGGTCGATGCCGACTTCCTCAAACTGGCGCAGGCACTCAAAAGCACCTTTGAAATCAGCGACCCCTTGCAGCGATTTCTGCAATTTGGCCAACACTACATCGAGTTTGCACTGAAGTATCCCAATCATTACCGCATGATGTTCATGACGCCTCATCCGCCTTTGGCCCCAGAACTGTCCAGCATCGAGCGTCACAACCCGGAGCAGGATGCTTACGCGCAGCTGATTGAAGTGGTGACCAGCGCCTGGCAGGCGGGCATCTTCCGACCGACACTGACTGACCCGGTGCTGATTGCGCAGACGGTATGGTCCGCCATGCATGGTCTCTGCGCCTTACAAATCAATATGTGCCATGACGCCTGGGTCAACTGGCGGCCTCTAGAATCGCGCATGCAGGCCATGGTACAGATGTGGACGAATGGTTTTTTGAAAGCCCCTACCCATGAATAACGCTCGCCTTTATTTATACAGCCTGGCCCTCATGACCGTATTGAGCGGCTGCCAACCTGAGACAGAGGCGCCAGCTGCGCCGCGCCCGGTGTGGGTGATGACCATCGCAGACAGCGCAGTCGCAACCACCGCCCGTTACACCGGCGAAGTGAAGTCGCGCTATGAGTCGAATATTGGCTTTAGAATTAGTGGCAAAATCATTACGCGTGCTGTCAATGTCGGTGAGCTGGTTAAAAAAGGGCAACTCATTGCGCAACTGGATCCGAGCGATACCCGTTTGAATGCCCAATCGGCCAGCGCCGAAGTGCAAACCGCACAGGCCAACCTGGCGCTGGCGCAAACTGAGCTGGCCAGACGCCAGCAACTTTACCGCCAGCAATTTATTTCAAAATCGGCCCTGGACAGCTACGAGACACAAGTGAAAACCAGTGCAGCCAGGCTAGAGCAGGCCAAATCGCAAGCCGCAGTCAGCCAGCATCAAACAGGCTACACCCAACTGCTGGCAGACCGTAGCGGTGCCATCGGCATGATACAGGCCGAGCCGGGACAGGTGGTGGCAGCCGGACAAACCATTGCCCGGATTTACGACTTGCAAACGCTGGAAATCCAGATTGCCGTCCCCGAAACCGTGATTGATACCCTGCACCCCGGTGATCAGGCCAGCGTAACGCTGCAGGGCCTGCCCCACGCCTATCAGGGCCGTATTCGCGAAATTGCGCCGGCAGCCAATAGCCAGACCCACGCCTTCGATCTGCGCATCCAGTTGCTGGATGCTGATGCCAAAGTCAAACTGGGCATGACCGCAGACGTGCGCTTTTTATCAGGTGCAGCCAGGCAAACTATCTTGGTCCCGAGCACGGCGGTCACCCAATTTGCCGACCACCCCAGCGTCTGGGTGATAGACGCGCAACAGCAGGCGCATCGACGTGCGGTGACCACCGGCAACGTCACTGAAGCGGGCGTAGAAATCACCTCTGGCTTGCAAGCCAACGAGACCATTGCCACCATCGGCGTGCATACCCTGACAGAGGGCATGCGCGTGCAGGCCGTCACTCCTGGCCCGGAGGTATTGCGCTAATGAGCGAACACACTACCCCAGCGCATAAAGCCGACAGCCCTTCGCTGTCGCAGCGTTTTAACCTCTCGACCTGGGCCCTCAAAAACCAGGCCCTGGTGCTGTATTTCATTTTGCTGACCTTGCTCGCCGGCAGCTTTGCCTATACCCACCTCGGGCAATCTGAAGACCCGCCCTTTACCTTTAAAGTCATGCTGGTGCGCGCCAGCTGGCCGGGCGCCTCTGCGCAAGAGGTTGAGCAGCAGATCACAGATAAAATTGAAGAAAAACTGCAAGAAATCCCCTCCATCGATTACACCAGCAGCTATTCACGCCCAGGTGAGTCGGTGGTGTTTATTGTCATTCGCGATAATACCTTCTCCGAAAAAATCCCCGAGCTCTGGTATCAGGTACGCAAAAAAATTGGCGACATCCGCCACACCTTTCCACGCGACCTGCAAAGCCTGACCTTTAACGATGAGTTCAGCGACGTCTATGGCAGCATGTATGCCATCACCGCCGACGGCCTCAACCCGCAACAACTGAAAAGACAAGCCGAATGGGTAAGAGCGCGTCTGCTCAAACTGCCCGATGTGGAAAAAGTTGATTTGTTTGGTGAGCAACCACAAAAAATCATCATCGAAATTTCCAATCAAAAACTCACTTCCCTGGGCATCACGCCGGCACAACTGGTGCAAATCCTGCAACAGCAAAACAGTGTCGTTGGTGCCGGGACCTTTGATGCAGGCCCGGAAAGAATCCGCCTGGATGTCAGTGGTCGCTTGCAAACACTAGAGAATTTACGCCAGTTTCCGATTCGGGCAGGGAATCAGAACCTGAGGCTGGGCGAGATTGCCACCATTAAACGCGGCTATGCCAATCCGCCGGCAGAGCGCATTCACTTCAATGGCACGCCCACCTTGCTGATCGGGGTCAGCATGCAGGCCGGCGGGGACGTCATTGCCTTGGGCAAGGCCATGCAAAGCACCATACGCAGCGTGCAAACACAATTACCGGTCGGCGTGCAATTGCATCTGGTCACCTCGCAGCCCGAGATCGTGCAACACTCGGTGCATGATTTTGTCCGCTCCCTCATTGAAGCCTTGCTGATTGTGCTGGCGGTGAGCCTGCTCTCCCTGGGCTGGCGGACCGGCATTGTGGTCGCCGTCGCCATCCCGATTGTGCTGGCCGGGACATTTCTGCTCATGGACTGGTTTCAGATTGGCCTGCACAAAATTTCGCTGGGCGCTCTGATTTTAGCGCTAGGCTTGCTGGTCGATGATGCGATTATTGCGGTCGAAATGATGGCGGCCAAAATGGAACAAGGCTGGGAGCGTATGCAAGCCGCTTCGTTTGCCTTCACCTCTACCGCCATGCCCATGCTGACCGGCACGCTGGTTACAGTGGCAGGCTTTCTGCCGATTGCCACCGCGGTCTCCTCAACCGGCGAATATACCCGCTCCATCTTCCAGGTCTCGGCCATTGCACTGAGTCTGTCCTGGATTGCCGCGGTGATTGTCGTGCCCTTTTTAGGCTATCACTTGCTGCCAGATGCCGCCGCACATGCCCAACCTTCACTCTGGCGCCAGCTCAAGCATAAACTAGGCTTTAAAAGCGATGATCAAGAAGCGAGCGCTCACAACGAAGAGACACTGTATGCGACGCCGTTTTACCAGCGCCTGCAAGGTACGGTCAGCTGGTGTGTCCAGCATAAGGGCCTGGTGATTCTGGCAACCATTGCCTTGTTTGTGGTTGCCATGCTAAGTTTCGGCAAAGTGCAGCAACAGTTTTTCCCCGACTCGACCCGCCTCGAAATCGTAGTCGATTTGCGTCTGGCCGAGAATGCCAGCGACCAGTCCACCGAAGCGGCCGTGACCAAACTCGAGCGCTGGCTCAACGATTGGCAAGCAAAACATGGCAAGGTGGAGAATGTCGTGTCCTACCTGGGCTCAGGTGCCCCCCGCTACTACTTGCCGCTAGACGTGCAATTGCCACACCGCGCCTTTGCCCAACTGGTGATTTTGACTAAAGACCTGCAACAGCGTGAAGCCTTGCGCACAGATCTGCTGAACTTGTTTCAACACGATTTTCCACAACTCCGCGCCTCGGTATTGCGGCTGGAAAATGGGCCACCCGTCGGCTTTCCGGTGCAGTTCCGCGTCGACGGTAAAGACCTGAAGGCGATCCGTGAAGTGGCGCACCAGATTGCAGACGCGATGCGTGCCAACCCGCACTTGATCAATGTGCAACTGGGCTGGGAAGAACCGAGCAAAGTGATCCACATTGAGGTGGACCAGCACAAGGCGCGCCTGCTCGGCATCAATACACCAGACATCGCGCAGTTGCTCAACACGCAGTATTACGAACAGGTAGTCAGCGAGTTCAGGGAGGCAAATGAGCGCATAGACCTGGTCATGCGTAGTCCGGTCGATGAGCATGCGCAACTGTCGCAAATCGGCCAATTAACAGTATTAAGCCAGAATGGCGAGCGCGTGCCACTGGCGCAGGTGGCCACCATTGAATATGGCTTTGAAGAAGGCGTGATCTGGCGTCGCAACCGCGTGCCTTCGCTCACGGTGCGTGCACATTTGCGCGGCAAAATGCAGGCACCGGTGGTCTCCGGCCAGGTGCAACAAGCCATTGCCCCGATTTTGCAGCACTTGCCGGCAGGCGTCACCGTAGAAACCGGTGGCGCGATTGAAGAGTCCGCCAAAGGCGCCAGCTCGGTGGTCAAAGGCGTCCCGCTGTTTTTGGCCGCCGTATTCACGTTGCTGATGCTGCAACTGCGCAGCTTGGCTAACGTCTTTCTGGTGGTATTGACCGCACCCTTGGGCATGATAGGCATTAGCTTTGCCCTGCTGATTTTTAATATGCCGTTTGGCTTTGTCGCCATGCTGGGCAGCATTGCGCTCTCCGGCATGATCATGCGTAACTCTGTCATTCTGGTCGACCAGATCAATCAGGACATTGCCGAGGGCGCCTCGCTCGAGCAAGCGGTGGTGCAATCAACCGTGCGCCGCTTCCGGCCGATTGTACTGACGGCCGCTGCGGCCATTCTGGCCATGATTCCGCTGACGCGCAGCGTGTTCTTCGGGCCGATGGCAGTCGCGATTATGGGCGGGCTGGCCGCCGCCACCTTGCTGACCATTTTGTTTGTGCCGGCACTATACGCGTTCTGGGCCCGTTTGACCGACAGAACCATGCAATCATGGCGCAATCAATGATAGGGCGCGATTAAAAAATTTCGACGCCGCATAGATTAAATAGGTAAGGCGCATTTTTTTATGCGCAACGCAGTATCGCAACGAAAGTTCAATGAATAGAAGTGCCCTATAATGTTTTTTCTCTTTAACCGGATAGTGGGATTCAAAAATGACAGACCAGGCAACCGCACGTTTTAACATGATTGAGCAACAAATCCGCACCTGGGAGGTGCTGGACCCGCAAGTATTGGCCACGCTGAGCAACACGCCGCGTGAAGCATTTGTGCCAGACGCCTACCGTGGCCTGGCGTTTGCCGATATTGAAATCCCGCTGGACATGGGTCAGCACATGCTGAGCCCAAAAATCGAAGGGCGTTTTTTGCAAGCGCTGCAACTGCAAGCCAAAGACAAAGTGCTACTGGTCGGCGCTGGCAGCGGCCATCTGGCCGCACTGATGGCGCAACACTGCGCACAAGTCACTGCGCTGGAGATCTTCCCCGAGCTGTGTGCGCTGACCGCAAAAAATCTGGCCAAACAAGGCATCCAGAATGTACAGCTGATTGAGGCCGATGGTCACAATGGCTATGAAGCTAAAGCGCCTTATGACGCCATCGTGTTTACCGCCTCCAGCCCGGTGGAGCCCGAAGGCGTGCGCTACCAGTTGAGCATTGGTGGCCGCATGCTCATCGTGCTGGGCAAAGCCCCGGTCATGCAGGCGACGCTGGTACAACGTCTGGCCGAGCACAGCTTCAAACAAGACGTCCTGTTTGAAACCAGCCTGACTGAAATGCAAAACGCACCCCAGGCCCTGGCCTTTACTTTTTAACACCTCATGTCTGTTTAATGCCTTATGTCTAGCCCTGCCTATTTGAAAGTAGCGATGCTGATTGCCAGCCTGTGGTGGTCGGCACACGCCAGTGCTGCCGCGCAAAGCCTGGTAGACGTGTATCTGGAAGCCCTCGCCAGTGATCCGGTGCTGGCCTCGGCGGGCAGTGCCAATCAGGCTGCGCAAGAAGTCATAGAACAAGCCAAAGCTGGCTACCGTCCTTCAGTGAATTTCACGGCGGGCGCGAATGCTAACCGCACCGATTTAAAAATCGTCGGTAGCCAGGCGCCCTTCCCCGGCGGGCGCAACAACTACGAAGCTTATCAGGCACAGCTACAAGCCAGGCAACCGCTTTTCCGCAAAGAAGCCCTGGAGCGCATAGACCAAAGCAAGGTGCAGGTGAGCATCGCTGACAAGCAATATCACCTGGCACAACAAAACCTGATGTTACGCACCACGCAGGCCTATTTTGAGGTGCTGCTGGCGCAAGACCGCAACATGCTGATCACCGCGCAAAAAGAAGCCATTCAGCGCCAGTTGCAACAAGCCAAGGCCAATTTTGAGGTGGGCACCACCACCATTACCGACGTCAATGAAGCGCAAGCGCGCTATGACCTGATCGTGGCGCAAGAGCTGGCCGCACTCAATGACATTGATATTGCCAAACGCAGCCTGCAGGCGATTACCGGCAAATTGCCAGAACGCCTGGCCAGTGTGCGCGAAGATATCCAGATCAGCCCCAGCCTCAAGCCCATGCAAGAATGGCAAGAGGTCGCCCATGCCAGCAACCTGAATATCCAGATTCAGCAAGAAACGGTACAGGTGAATGAAAAAGATATCGAAATCGCGCGCGCCGGGCATTACCCCACCGTAGATGCCGTCGCCAACTATCAGGACAGCTACGCCAATGGCGGCCAGTACGGGTTTGGTGCCGACCTGAAAAGTGCCAGTATAGGCGTGGAAGTCTCTGTGCCGCTCTATCAAGGTGGGGCCGTGAATTCACGCATGCGCCAGGCCGCCTACAATCGGCAAAAAGCCCTCGATGACTTGCAAAACGTCATGCGCCAGACCACCCTGGAAACCCAACGCGCCTACCTCAACCTGAACACCAGCATCGCGCAGGTAAAAGCGCTTGAGCAAGCGCTCAAAAGCAGCCAAAGCCAGCTCGACTCCACCAAGCTCGGTTACGAAGTCGGCATACGCACCAGCGTAGATGTACTCAACGCCCAGCAGCAATATTACAGCGCCAACCGTGATTTATTGCAGGCCCGCTATAACTACCTGGTGAATATCATTCGCCTTAAAACCGCCAGCGGCATCGTCTCCGAAGCCGACCTGCAAGATATCGACCAACAACTAGCCAAGAGATAAGCCCATGAAGCCAGCCATTGCCACCACAGATGCCGTTTGGATGCTGATTGATATACAAACCCGGCTCTGTGACGCGATGCAACCTGAGCCCATGGCCGCCGTCATCAAAAACATCCAGCGCCTGATTCAAGGCGCCCAACTCCTGAATATCCCGCTCTGGGTGACTGAACAATACCCGGAAAAACTCGGCGCAACCCTGCCCGCGCTGCAAACCCTCTTGCCCGACTACACCCCGCGCACCGCAAAACTCGCCTTCTCCGCCTGGCACGAGTCCAGCTTTCAGGAATCCTCTGTAAGCGTCGCCCCGCAAGTCGTGCTGTTCGGCCTGGAGACCCATATTTGCGTGCAACAAACCGCCCTAGATGCACTGGCCGCAGGCAAACAAGTGTTTATCGTGGAAGACGCCGTCATCTCACGAAATGAGGCCAACCGCAACAATGGCATCGAGAGAATGCGTAATGCCGGTTGCATCATCACCAATACAGAATCCATGCTGTTTGAGCCCATGCAAGGCGCGACGCATGCGCAGTTCAAGGCCGTGTCGGCACTGATTCGCTAGCTAGCTGGCTGCACCAACGCCTTTAGCGTATTTGGATGTGGGAAATAAATACTTCGTTACCATTTTTCAGGCTTAGTCAGAGATGAAAATATATTCGGTGAGATATATTTTCATCTCTGACTCTCTAAAATCATAAAATATATGCGTTCCGATATATTCCTTTATTTTGAAAAAGATCTGGAATAGAATATATGCGATCATATATTTTTGGGGAATTCGCATGAAGGTTCCGATTAACTCGCCAGCAGATTTGGGCGAAGTCATTCGCGCTACACGCAAATCAAATAATCTTCGTATGGATGATTTGGCTGGTATTGCTGGCGTGGGGCATGTTTTCGTGGGCGATGTCGAATACGGAAAAGAAACCGCCCAAATCGGCAGAGTCATGCGGCTTTTAGGAGAGCTGGGAATAAAACTGTCTGCCGAGGTTCCAGCTTCTGCAGAAGCCTATCTGGGCAAGATTCGTGACCAGAACGGCTTGGTACGTCCCAGCCAACGCAAGACCCAAAAAGGTACTCAATGAAGCGAATATTGCTCGCTTATATCAACGATGCCCATGTCGGCACATTGGTCGCTGAAGACAATATCTGGAGGTTTGAATACACAGATACCTGGGCCACGGATAACAAGGGATACGATCTTTCTCCAAATCTACCCAGAGTAGATGCTGAAGGCAAACCCAGCATTCACATTGACGGTAGCACGACAAGACCTGTGCAATGGTATTTTGATAATTTGCTTCCTGAGGAAACGTTACGAACGATCCTGGCTAAGGAAGCCAAAGTAGCCATAGAAGATGCGTTTGGATTATTAGAAGCTTATGGTCGAGAATCTGCGGGATCGTTAACGCTCCTTCCTGAGGGCGTACTTCCAAAACAGGGAGGAAAGAGAAAGCTCTCCCTAAAAGAGCTATCTGATCGCATTAAAGCGATGCCCAGAATTCCCTTGAACGCAGATTCACCGAAGAAAATGTCCCTAGCGGGTGCTCAACATAAGCTAGCAGTCATCTATCAAGATGGGGAAATTTATGAGCCAGATGGCCAGGCAGCCTCTACACACATCTTAAAACCTGAGCATCCAGAAAAAAACCGCTACCCGTCGACCGTTATCAATGAGTACTTCACCATGCGCGTTGCAAACCTGGCAGGATTGGATGTGCCTAAAGTATATCGACTGTTTTGCCCAGAGCCGGTGTATCTCATTGAGCGTTTTGACAGGGCTATACATCAAGATGGCAGAGTCGACAGGCTCCATGTGATTGATGGATGCCAACTCCTCAACATAGACCGCGTATTTAAATATGATGCAGCCAGTACTGAATCACTTGCAAAGTTAGCTCAGCGCCTTTCAGTACCGGCTGTCGGAAGGCTATGGTTTTTCGATTGGATCGTCTTTAACATTCTGATGGGTAACGGAGATAACCACCTCAAAAACATCTCTTTCATGGTTTCCCACGATGGCATTCAAATTTCACCATGTTATGACCTTTTGAGTACAGCCGCTTACGAGACGCAAGCCGTAGATAAAGAACATGCTAGCTGGCCTAAAACAGATTTCCCCATCAGACTGGGCCAAGCGCAAAAGTTTTTTTCAGAGATTACACGTGAAGATATTATCGAAACCGGTAAAAAACTGGGGTTAAGTGGAGACACTGCCACCCGCAGATTAAATAATCTGCTCAAGAAAGTGCCACTGGCATTCAGTCATCTGAAAAGTGAAATTACCAACGAAAACGCTAAACTACCTGAGGACGCACGCTGGAAAGTAGAGGGTGATGGCCGCATGATAGGGATTATGGAAAAATACATCATGCATCCGATGGTGAAACAACTCAGCGGGATGGATGACAGAAACTAACCGAAAAATGCCGTCGAAAGAATATGCCATCCAAGGCAGTGATGGCATTGCTTCGCTCGCTCCTGATTAAAGTCTTCTGCGATAATGCCCGGTTATTTTAGAAAGCTGGGCATATGAATCAAATCGAATGGAATGACTTCACGAAGGTTGAGTTACGCGTTGGCCGCGTGATTTCGGCGGAGGTATTTGCAGAAGCGCGCAAGCCAGCCTACAAATTGCAAATCGATTTTGGCCCCGAGATTGGCATGCGTAAATCCAGCGCCCAGATTACAGCGTACTACACGCCGGAAAGCCTAGTTGGCAAACTCGTAGTCGCCGTGGTGAATTTTCCTCCCAAGCAAATTGGGCCATTGATGTCAGAATGCCTGGTGACGGGTTTTCATGATGCAGAGGGAAGAGTTACGTTATGTGTGCCTGAGCATTTTGCGGAGACTGAAACAATTAAATCAAGCATACCAATAAATTCTGAATCTAGCTCTTCTAACGGAATAGTTTCTGCAAATCTATAAAAGTCCTTTTTTCTCATTACTTCAATGGGAATTGCTGACTGCTCACAGTAAGCTTCAAGAAGTGGCTCCAAAAATTCTTCTGATACTTTAAGGTCACCATTCCAAGGGGATGGTTTACGAGTCGTTGAAAGTGCGGCCTCAAGTTTAGATATGCATTCCTCCATAATCTGTCTCTGCACTTCTGAAAACAAATCACCTGCCAGCCCAGCAAAATTTAATAATGATGATTTGGTAATAATGTAATTTTCAATTTCCTTTTTCTTCCACATCACCTCTGTTAAACCATCAACGTTCTCTTGTAATGACATCGGTCTTTCAAGCCGATCAAATATAGCAAGCGCTACCAAATTTTGCTTTGCCTCTCTTAATCCATAAAAGTGATCTCGTGCAGTAGGTGGAGTATTATTCGAAACGTAGTGAACAAAAGCACTCTCCAATATCTCTGCAGCAGGATGTCCCAGTCTTCTTGCTATAGTTAAGAGTATCTCTCTGTCAGTTGATCCTTCTAGGTATAAAACCCACCCCGTCTGCTCAGCTAGTATGTAACTATCATAGCCGATAGAGAGTAATGATTTTTTAACTTGCGCTACTTGATCGTTTACTCGATGAGGTCTTCCAACAAACGCAATTACGGTATCTTTGTCTGCAGCTTCGTTTAAAACCACCTCTGAGTGTGTTGCAAGTATTATTTGACTATTCAGCGATGCTCCAGCACAACACAATAGATCATAGATTTGTCTTTGCCTCAAAACCTCTAAATGAGCATCAGGTTCATCAAGCAATATCGTAGAGTTTGGATTGGCATTTAAGTATGCCAACAACAACAAGGTCTGCTGCATTCCTCTACCAGAAGAGGAAATATCCAATTCGACTGCAGTTTTATCACTCGAGGTCATGTAAGACATTGAAATCTCACCTCGAGATGGATCGAAAATTGGTTCATTCAACTGAATACCAAAGAGTTTTCTCATTGAATCGACAACGTTTTTCCAACCACGCTGTCCTTGATCAGTATTTGAAATGATGCTGTAACAGAGATTTCTGAGAACTTGGGCCGTTTGCCCCTCACCAATTAATACATTTACCCGACCAGCTTCAACCTTCGGCTCTACAGATGCAAGACCTGACATTGGTGGCAAATATACCAAATGAATGTTTTTTAGGACACTCTCTAGTAGTTCTAAATGTTTATCATCTACCTCGTCTGTCGGTCTACAGTAGATTGACTCAGGATTTGCATAATCGAATTCAATTCCAATCTTCCATTGACTACCTTCGATTATTCCTTCTACTATGATTTTGAGATGAATATTCTTCGTATTCTGCTTACCATTGATAGTAATTGACTCTCTAGTACCCAGATTCCGCCACAATAAATTTGCAGATGGTACTGGCAATGCAATTAAGTCACGCCGGTTTAAAGTTGCCCCTGTCCGTTCTTTTGCCCTTGAATTCTTCCCCTTTTTAACTGTCCATGCAACAAGCCCTGCATACCAAAGCATTAAAGCCTGTAGTGCACTTGTTTTACCAGAGTTATTTGGCCCCACAAATATTACATTACGCCCAAGCTCAATTTCAGCTTGATTTAACCGCTTAAAATTTTCTATTGATAATTTAGTCAGCATCTTTAAATACCCAAATCGGTCGGACGAACAGTAATGTTATGAATTAGCACTGGCAAAATATGATCACCTTGGTGGAAACGATTGTAACTCAGATCAAACCAAGGACTACATGACTTTGATGTTATGTATTCGATCAGCGGTCAGTGATCCATGAATTAACTGTTGTCATCTTATCTCGGGATAATATGCACCTTCGCATGCGTCACACCCGTCTGTGACGAGATCGCATTTACGCACGCCTCTACCTCCGCAATCTTGCCTTTTAGAATCACCGTCTCCATGCAGTTGTCGTGATCCAAATGCACATGTTGGGCAGTGATAATCACGTCATGGTGGTCGTGTTGTAGTTGATTAACCCGGCTGGCGAGCTGGCGTTCGTGATGGTCATACACATAACTGAGCGAGGCGACGCATTCAGCTTCCGCGTGATCGGCATCTTCAATTACCGCTTCATCGAGTGCTTTTCGCACGAGGTCACGAAAAGCTTCTGAGCGATTGACGTAGGCCCGCACGGCGACCAGTTGGTCAAAGGCGTCGGCCAGGTCGTCTTCAACTGAAATTGTAATGCGTCGCATAAAGTATCTCTGGGTATAAATTGAAAGTCGCCCATCGCACTGGGCATTAGCCATTTTAATATACCGAAAAACCTTTTGTGAGCGTTGCAGCTGGGGTAGGTAAAAATAAACCTCGCCCGGCTTTTGGGGGCTGGCCAACTATGCGAGGTTTATTTGGAGGCAGTTTGACTAAAAGTTATAGGTAACGGTTAACCTTGCTGACCTGGGTTCCACCGGGTGAAAATGAATATCGTTGACCGGTGCCGCCTCGCCTTTGAGTTGTGATTCGTAGTAGTAGTCGATATCACTGGCTTTGCGGTTAAACAGGTTAAAAATATCCAGTGTAAGGGTCGTTTTTGGATTATAGCGGTAGCCGACACGCGCATAGGTGAGGAAGGTCGAGTTGGAGCGTACTGAGTTATCTTCAACAAGTGGCCTTGGCCCAAAATAACGTAGTTGCACGCTGCTAAACCAGTTGCCCCATTGCGTCACGGTGGCGCCAATTGAGGCGACTTTATTGATGGCACCGGGGATGTATTGGCCGGCAGGATCTCTATCTGTGAATCTAGCTCTTGAGAGCGCGAGATCCATGTCCAGTAACAACCAGTCGTTCACTAAGTAATGGTTGTTCCATTCCACGCCATAGCGGCGGCTGGCGCGGCTGGGTTCGGTTTCACCGGCATCACCCACAAACAGGAGCTCGGAATCAATGTCCAGTTGCCAGACGGCCAGCGAACTTTGCAAGCCGGGTATCCATTCTGAGCGCACACCGACCTCACTGCCGCGTGTGCCAACCAAAGGCGTTACCGGGGAAGCTGGATTGCCGTTGGGCAATACGGTTTGCGTGGTGCCGCGGGCGTCGTTACTATGAAAACCTTTGCCAATATTGTAAAAAAACTCAGTATTGGCCCATGGGCCGAAAATGACTGAAAGCTTGGGTGAAGTAATGCCATCCCCTTTACTACCTGAGTTGCCATTGATGCTGCTGTTCACATCAAACTGGTAGCGATCATAGCGAATGCCAGCCACAGTACGCAGTTTGTCGTGCCACCAAACGGTATTTTCTGCAAACAAACCTGCGCTGCTTTCTTCAACTTTGTCTGAGCGGATCAGTGACAAACGCTGCTTTTGTGCCGTGTTGTACAGCGCAACGGGAGACAGTTTGTCATAACGAGTTTGCACGCCCAGCTTGTTTTCCATAGGTAAACCGGCCAATTCACCCAGCCACGATTTACTAAGATTCACGCCCAGCATGGTGCGTTTTTCACTTTGGTTAAACTGGTCACCGTTCACCGGGTCATTGAGAAAATAAGTAAAGTTGCTGTACAAGTCTAACGATGACCGCAGAGCATAGGCGCTCATTTGCCAGCCGCCATGCTGATCACGATGCTGTTTGTTAAATGACAGGCTATAGCGTGATGAATCGCCGCCATCGGTAGGGTCTATGGCATCAAAGCGGCCAATTTGCCCGGAACGGACGGCACGCAGCGGAATCTGGTCGGTACTGTTCCAGCGGTTGTGGTACGCCATGGCAGTAAAGGTGGTGCTATCGTGTGCATCGCCTTCGCTGTAGCGCAACAGGCCGTTATATTTCCTCACGCCTTCGGCCACCTGCCACGGCCCATCATAATGGTTCACATCCAGGGCATAGAGTAAATGGCCGTCTGCCACGGCTACTGAGTTTGCCAGCAGCATGCGCTGGTAATCGTAACTGCCCACGGTCAGGCTAGCGATGCCTTGTGGCAATTCGTTAAGCAGATGCAACCTGGCGGCACCAGCGGAGGAAAAATCGCCCTCCTCTGCTGAATAAGTGCCTTTTTTATAGTGGATATGACTGACTAGCTCGGGAATCAGGAAATTCAAATCGGTGTAGCCTTGCCCATGGGCATGCGTGCGCATATTCACTGGCATCTCATCCACATAAGTGGCAAAGTCAGTGCCGTGATCAAGGTTAAAGCCGCGTAAAAAATACTGATTGGCTTTGCCACTCCCGCTGTGCTGGGTGACGATCATGCCCGGCACAAACTCAAGAATTTCACCAGTACGTGCAATGGGTCGGTTTTTAATCAGGCTGGCGTTAACCTTGCCTTCACTGGCCGCATCTGATGACCCAATCGCATTATCATAATGCGCACGCACTTGCACTTCATCCAGGTCCAGCGACTCATTTGCCAACACAGGCAGGCTGGAAAACAGGCTAGCCAGCAGCAACGATATTTTGGGGTTTATATTCATGTGTCTCATATCTCTTTTGTATGATTTTTTTTAAATTATTCATACGATGGTATTATGCAACACATCAGGGTGTGACTTGATACGTCACTTGACTAAGAAATGTAGATCAGGAAAAACTCACGCCCATAAAAAAGCCCGCTTGCGCGGGCCTTTGATTGTTTAACGACTTATTCAGCCGCTGGCGCTTCTTCTTTTGCTGGTGGATCAATCAGGGCTTTCATGCTCAAACGCACTTTGCCTTTGTCATCCAACTCAACCACTTTCACTTTCACAATGTCACCCTCTTTGAGGTAATCACTCACGGCTTTTACACGCTCGTGGGCAATTTGTGAAATGTGTACCAGACCATCTTTACCTGGCATCAAGGTCACCACTGCACCGAAGTCCAGAATCTTGACCACTGGGCCTTCGTAGATCTGGCCGACTTCGACTTCAGCGGTGATCTGCGCGATACGGCGCTGTGCTTCAGCGCCTTCGTCCGCATTGGTACAAGCGATCTTCACGGTACCGTCATCTTCGATGTCAATGCTGGTGTTGGTTTCTTTGGTCAGTGCCTGAATCACAGCGCCACCTTTACCGATCACGTCACGGATTTTGTCCGGATTGATCTTCATGGTGATGATACGTGGGGCAAACTGTGACATTTCGGTGTTCACGCCAGACACGGCTTGTTTCATCAGGCCCAGAATGTGCGCGCGGCCTTCTTTGGCTTGTGCCAGAGCCACTTGCATGATTTGTGCCGTAATGCCAGTGATCTTGATGTCCATTTGCAGGGCAGTCACGCCTTTGTCGGTACCAGCCACTTTAAAGTCCATGTCACCCAGGTGATCTTCGTCACCCAGAATGTCGGTCAGCACCGCAACGCGGTTGCCTTCCTTGATCAGACCCATGGCCACACCAGCCACGTGGGCAGTCAATGGCACGCCGGCGTCCAGCATGGAGAGGCAGCCACCACAGACAGACGCCATGGAGCTGGAACCGTTAGACTCAGTGATCTCGGACACGACACGCAGGGTGTAGTCGAAGTCTTCTTTCTTAGGCAATACGGCTTTCAATGCGCGCTTAGCCAGGTTACCGTGGCCGATTTCGCGGCGTTTTGGTGAACCGACACGACCCGTTTCGCCAGTGGCGAACGGAGGCATGTTGTAGTGCAGCATGAAGTTTTCGTAGTATTCGCCAGCCAGTGCGTCAATGATTTGCTCATCTTTGCCTGTACCCAAGGTGGTCACGACCAATGCCTGTGTTTCACCACGGGTAAACAGCGCAGAACCGTGGGTGCGTGGCAATACGCCGGAACGGATGGTGATCGGGCGCACGGTACGTGTGTCACGGCCATCAATCCGTGGTTCGCCGTTCAAAATCTGGCTACGTACGGTTTTCGCTTCCAGCTTAAAGAACTCGTCTTTAATCTTGTTGGCTTCTAAAGTAGAAGTTTCTTCATTGATCAAGGTGCTCATGACGCGGGACTTGATTTCGTCCAGCTTGGCAGAGCGCTCACCTTTGGATTTGATTTTGAAGGCAGCGTTGATGTCTTCAGCCGCAATCGCTTCAATTTTTGCAATCAGCGCAGTGTCTGGCTCTGGTGGAGTCCAGTCCCAGGCATCTTTACCAGCTTCGGCAGCCAGTTCGTTGATCATTTTGATCACAGGTTGCATTTGCTCGTGACCGAACACAACCGCACCCAGCATCACGTCTTCTGGCAATTCTTTGGCTTCGGATTCCACCATCATCACAGCGGTTTCAGTCGCAGCCACGACCAAGTCCAGCGCGGACTCTTTCAGTTGTGTCGCCGTTGGGTTCAAGACGTATTCGCCATTGATATAACCCACTTTGACCGCCCCCATTGGGCCGTAGAACGGGATACCTGCCAGCGCAACCGCAGCAGACGCACCAATCATGGCCGGAATGTCAGCATCAATTTCCGGATCCAGGGACAACACGGTCGCCACAATCTGCACTTCGTTATAAAACGCATCCGGGAACAGTGGACGCATAGGACGGTCGATCAAACGTGCCGTCAGGGTTTCTTTTTCGCTTGGACGGCCTTCACGCTTGAAGTAGCCGCCTGGAATGCGGCCAGCCGCATAGGTTTTTTCCTGATAATCCACAGTCAATGGAAAGAAATCCTGACCTTCTTTGACTTCGGTTTTTGCAGTTGCAGCCACCAGGACTACTGTATCGCCATAGCTCACCATGACGGCGCCATCTGCCTGGCGTGCGACTTCCCCGGTTTCAATGGTCAGGGTATGCGCACCAAGCTGGAGGCTTTTTCTCGTAATTTCAAACATTGTTTTTCCTTTATCTACCATGGCTATTCACTACCTAATAGCCAATCTCAACAATGAAAACCAGACTGACAGTGCCGGCACTCCACGCATGTGCATAGCATTGTGCGCGACAACTGACGCCCGGTTTCCCGATTTGCGGTGACTTCCATCAGCACGCTTTTTGTACAAACCCTGCACAAAACGCACTCACAGAAGCCACCCCAGTTGGTGATATGAAAATCCCGAATATCAGCAATCTCAGGATTTTTAAAGCAAAAAAGCCGAGGCAGTCACCATGCCATCGGCTTTTATTTCGTTAAAAGTGAACTGGATTAAACGTCACTTTTAGCCAAATTATTTACGCAGGTTCAAGCGCTCGATCAGCGTTTGATAGCGGCTAACGTCTTTACCTTTGAGGTAGTCGAGCAAACGACGACGCTGACTGACCAAAGCCAACAGACCACGACGGGAGTGGTTGTCTTTTTTGTTGGATTTGAAGTGCTCGGTCAGGTAGCTGATACGGTATGTCAACAAAGCCACTTGTACTTCTGGGCTCGCTGTATCGTTAGCACTGCGTTGAAAATCTTTAATGATTTTTGCGGATTGTTCTGCGGTAATCGCCATCTTTATTTTCCTTGAGTTAGCGTCAATATCGTCGCAGCCAGACAACCCATTTGCCTACCGCACCGACATTCAATTTACACGAAACGCGCATTATAGCGGCAAGCGCCAGCCTTGCATAGGTTTTATTACATTAAGTTTCTGTTTTTATGAATTAATTTAAATATCGCAGCTCTTTGAAGGCTCTATAAAAAGTCATCATAAAAATCGGCAGTCGCTGGTACCGCCCCGCGAATGCCGCAAATGGAGGCGGCGAAACTGGCCGCGCGGGTCAGGATGGTGGGGCGTGACCAGCCCGCCAGCAAGCCGCGAATCACCACCGAGGTATAAGCATCGCCAGCGCCTACACTATCGACAAATGCCGTGCTCAATCGCACCGGCGGCACGCGAAAGCCCTGACCAAACCGGTCCAGCCAGAAACTGCCCTCTTCACCACAGGTAACAAACATTTCAGTCAAGCCACACACCATCAACAAGCGCCGGGCCAGCTCATTCACATCTGCCGCACCCGGCAGTCCAAGCAATTTACAGACTTCTGGCAACTCTTCATGATTGATTTTGAGAATATCGGCGGCCTGCAAGGCCATGCGTACGCTCTCCGCGTCATACCAGGGCGCACGCAGGTTGATGTCGCACAGCACCGTGGCGGGCTGGCACAGCGCCAACCACTGCGTGGCAAGCGCCTGCATGGGCGCATGGCGCAAAGCCAGTGACCCGAAATACACCAGCCTGGGGGGATGTTTCAAGGTGAGCGCCTCGACCGGCGGCCATTGCAGGTCATCATAGGCCTGCTGATCCAGAATCTCGAAGCGATGACCATCGGGGCCCAGATGCACCTTGACTTGCCCGGTCGGCAAACGCTCAGAGTGCTGCACCCCTTCGGTAGGCAGGCCAGTCGCTTGCATTTCGGCCACAATACGTTCGCCCAGGGCATCCTGGCCGATGGCAGTGAGAAAGTGCACGGGCAAGCCAAATGCGTGACAGTGGCGGGCAACATTATAAGGTGCGCCGCCGATGACCGTTTGCTCGGGAAACACATCCCCCAGCACCTCACCCAAAATCATGATCGAATCTGACATCTGTTTATCCTGCCTTTAATAACCAACCAATTGCCATACACGCTGGCAACAACCAAAGAATTGAAATCCGCTTGCCGACCAACAACCACAGCGACAGCACCACCATGCTGGCAGCGGCGACATCTGGCGCATCGGGCCAGACCACGTGCCGGCTCAACGTGAGGGTCAGCGCCACCATGCCCGCGATCACCGCCGCACTGATGGCATGCAGCGGCGCAGTCCAGCGCCATTGCTGGCGGGTACGCTCTATCCAGGGCGCGCCCAAAAACACCATGACAAAACTGGGCACAAACGTAAACCAGGTCACAATCGTCGCCCCGATCAACCCCGCCTGCCAATCAGGCAAGGCCAGCCCGGCCTGCCAGGCCGCAACGAAGCCAATATAGGTGACCACCATAATCAGCGGGCCCGGCGTACTTTCGCCCAAGGCCAGGCCATCCAGCATCTGCCCTGTCGTCAACCAGTGGTAATGCTGCACACTGGCATCAAACACATAGGGCAAAACAGCATAGGCGCCACCAAAAGTGAGAAACGCAGCCTGGCTAAAAAAAGCTGCCAGGCGGGTAAATAGATGCGACGGCCCATAATAAAGCACTAAGGCCGCAGCGACACCTAAACCACATAGCGCGCCCCAGATCAGCACTGTCGCTGTCCACCGACGCAAATCAGCCAGCCCGGCCAGCGCCGTGTTGTCATCAATCACACTTGGCGCCGTCTGCATGGCCCTTGCCGCTGCATGGCCAACTGACGTTTCGACCCACTGCGGCCAATATTGTTGCACAGCAACGCCCAACACCGCGGCCAGCAGAATAATCACCGGGAATGGCAGATGGATCGTTTGCATGACCAAGGCCAGCAAAAACACGCCCCACAACCAGCGGGCGATCAGCACTTTTTTAGCCAGGCGCCAGGCGGCACAGCAGACCAGCGCGACTACCAGCGGCTTAACCCCATACAACAAAGCCGCGACGGCGGGCTGACTGCCCCACTGCATATACCCCCACGCCAGCGAGACCAGCAAGCCAAACGCAGGCAACACAAACAAACTGCCAGCCACAATGCCACCCCAGGCACCATGCAATAGCCAGCCCATATAGACCGCCATTTGCTGCGCCTCGGGGCCGGGCAATAACATGCAATAGTTCAAGGCATGCAAAAATCTGGCCTCTGAAATCCAGCGCTTTTCTACCACCAGCGCCTGGTGCATCAAGGCAATTTGTGCCGCAGGCCCACCAACACTAATACAGCCCAGGCGCAACCAGTAGGCCCAAAATGCCTGTGCAGAAGGCTTCGCTGGCGCCTGCATTTCAGGCGGTGTCTCGACAATAGACATCAACCATTCCTTTTAAAACAGCGGCCTCAAATACCGCCTCGCAAGCATATCAGGATTTTTTTTAACTTTTGTGTGCATTCTTGGCGTTCTTTGCTATAATGCGCGTCTTGCGATTCGGGACACACCCAAATTGCTGTTGGCCAGATAGCTCAGTCGGTAGAGCAGAGGATTGAAAATCCTCGTGTCGGCAGTTCGATTCTGCCTCTGGCCACCACTCCTCTTGCCTTTCGGCACATTTCTTTTTCTGGGTTTGTTGATGTCATTAAAACACTTAACACCGGATGAATTACAGCCATTACTCAATGATCCCTCATTGTTGCTGATTGATATCCGCAATGATCACGAGCTTGTTTCCGGTATCTTGCCTGGTGCCATGCATTTGCCATTAGGACATCTGGCGACGATGTTTGATCAACTGCCGCAAGACAAAAAAATCGTGTTTTACTGCCGTAGCGGTGTACGCTCCATTTCTGCAGGTGAGTTTGCCTTAGCGCAAGGCTGCCACGATGTCTCGCATTTGGCGGGCGGCATTCTGGCTTGGGCTCAACACGGCTTGCCCATCGAGCCCGCTTAATTCAGAGACTCAGGATTGTTTATGCAATACGACAAAGAAGTAGATGCCCGCCACCTGAATTGCCCCCTGCCCATTTTGCGCTGCAAAAAGGCCCTGAACGAGTTGCAAGCAAGCCAGGTACTCAAAATCACGGCCACGGATCCTGGCTCAAAGAAAGATTTTGATGCCTTTTGCCGCCAAACCGGCCACACCCTGATCGAGATGCAAGAGGCAGAAGGTGTCTTTACCTTCTGGCTACGCAAGCGCAGCCAGTAAACCCCTCTCCCGCGGACTGATACTCAGCCACTAACCGTACCCACCATCCATTCATCCGCTGCAGCGCAAAAAAAGGGCTTCCGAAGAAGCCCTGTGAGGAACGACGTTAACCCGTGGGTTAACGTGGTCTGCATGCCGAAACAACGATTGCCCCACTGGCGACTCAGGGACTCAACCTGACTTGCAGTTTGCCGGCATGGCTTCCGACAATCTGCACACTCCAGACGCAATCATTGTTATCTAAAGATGATTTCGGCAGCTTTGCGCAAAACTTTAGGGCGCGCTCAAAAAAATTTAAATAAAAAGCCCGCCGATCAGGGCGGGCTTGTTCAATCAATTGAAACGCGATTGGAAATAACGTTATTTGGCGTTTTCCAGACTCCCCATGGCTTTAGGGAATGTCACCACGCCCCATGGCATATTTTTCACTTCAATCTGGTTCGTAACTTCAAGCTTATCTGCATCAATCACGAATACCGCATCAGACTTGCCGCAAGCCAACAGCACCTGCTTGTTGTCCGGGGTAAAACTAAAATGCCAGCACCGGTTACCGGTCGGCACTTCCTTGATTTTTTCAAAGGTCTTGGCATCAAACACCTGCAACAGTTTTGCTTTATTGGTGGCCACAAAAATCCGCTCACCCTTGCTGTCGTAGGCTATGCCGTATGGGGTTTCAGCCGTGTCTACCGTGCGTACCACATTAAAGTCTTTGTCCATCACCATAAACTTGTTACCAAACTCCAGCGTGGCCAGATAGGTATTGCCATCCGGAGAGACTTTGATGCCGCGCGGACGATCTCCATATTGATGGGTGGAAATGGTTTTGACCAGATCGCCAGTTTCGATATTGTGTACAGTGACGGTATTGTCAGCTTCGTTCGTAATCACCAGCTGCTTGCCATCGGCCGAAAACTCCAGGCCTTCGGTTTCTGGCCCGCCGGTAATTTCGCGGACTTTTTCACCTTTGGTCAGATCAACAATCGCAATCTTGGCCGGGACTTTTTCTTCATCGTCGTCATCGTCTTCTTCTGGCTTGCTGCCCGGCTTGGGTGGCGGACCAGCTTTAGAGCTAGGCTCGGACGAAACAAAAGCATAATTACCACTCACCCGCACAAACTCAGGGTTTTTGCCGACTTCGATCTGCTTGACGACTTCGCCTGTGGCGGTATCAATCACGGACACACTGCCATTTTCACGTGTCGCCACCACCAGTTGCTTGCCATCGTCTGTCAGCGCCAGGCCACGCGGGCCTTTGGCTTTCACATCCAGCATGCTGGTCACTTGCATGGTCGCCAAGTCAATCACGTCGACGCCGGCATCCTGGGTGGACACATAAGCCAACGCCTTACCAGAAGAACTTTCGCTAACAGCGCTCGTGGCCGCTGGCGTTTCCGGGGTTGGTGCGGACTCTTCTTGCTTGTTACAAGCGGTAACGCCAGCGAGCAAGGCCAGCAACCACACGCTGGTGCGCGCACGACGCGCCAATGATGAATTCAACATTTGCATTTATCTCCTGATTATTATTTAAGTCTCATCGCTCTAAAGTGCAGGCATTCCCTGCAAGAATCGTTCTCAGCCATCCAATCAGCGCCGTGGCTCGCATTCAGCTGACATCACCCACGGCACTGGCTGCAAACAACCACCATCATGGCTGCTATCAGCCTAAAAATAAACGATATGCCGGATTATGGCTCTCATCCCAGTACGGGTAACCCAATTGCTGTAAAAACTGGGTAAAGGCTAGCTGATCCTCGGGCGGTACCTGCATGCCCACCAATACCCGGCCAAAATCTGCCCCATGATTACGGTAGTGAAACAAACTGATGTTCCAGTTGTGACCCATGGATTCGAGAAAGTTCATTAAGGCGCCCGGTTTTTCAGGAAACTCAAAACGGTAAACCACCTCGTTTTGGACTTGTGGCGCATGCCCGCCCACCAGATGGCGCAAATGTAACTTGGCCATCTCGTTGTCGCTCAAATTAATGGTGGGCAAGCCAGCCGCCGCCAATTTGCTCGCGATAACATCGGCCTCGGTTGGGTGATGCACCGCCAACCCGACAAAAATATGCGCTTGCTCGGTGTCAGCAAAACGGTAATTGAATTCGGTAATATTGCGCTGCCCTAACAGGCGGCAAAAACGCTTAAACGCGCCGGGAGTCTCAGGGATGGTGACGGCAAAGACCGCCTCCCGGCGCTCCCCCAACTCTGCGCGCTCGGCAATAAAGCGCAAGCGGTCAAAGTTCATGTTGGCACCTGAAGCCACTGCGACCAGGGTTTTACCTTGACACTGTTCACGCTGACTGTAGGCCTTCAAGCCAGCCACGGCCAGCGCCCCGGCCGGCTCAAGAATGCTGCGCGTATCCTCAAACACGTCTTTGATAGCGGCGCAAATCGCATCGTTATCAACCACGATCATTTCATCGACATATTGCTGCACGAGCGCAAAGGTATGCTCGCCCACTTGCTTGACCGCAGCCCCATCTGCAAACAGGCCCACTTGTTCCAACATGACACGTTGGCCGAGCTTCAGCGATTCGGTCATGGCTTCGGCATCTTGTGCTTCGACGCCGATGACTTTGATTTCGGGGCGGACCGCTTTCAGATAGGCCGCCATGCCTGCCAGCAAGCCACCGCCGCCAACACAACAAAACACGGCTTCAATCGGCGCCGCATGATCCTGCACCAACTCCAGCGCAATCGTGCCCTGTCCGGCAATGACATCCGGATCATCGTAAGGATGCACAAAGGTCAACCCTTCTCGTTGCTCTAGATCGAGCGCGTGCAAGTAGGCATCGGAATAACTGTCGCCAAACAACACTACTTCGGCACCGCGTGCGCGCACCGCATTGACCTTGATCGCTGGCGTGGTGGTCGGCATCACAATGACGGCACGGCAGCCCATTTTTTGCGCACTCAAGGCCACGCCTTGCGCATGGTTACCGGCACTGGCGCAAATCACGCCACGCTGCAAAGCCTCTGCCGAGAGGTTGGCCATTTTGTTATAGGCACCGCGCAGCTTGAATGAAAATACCGGCTGCATATCTTCGCGCTTGAGCAATACCCGGTTATTCAGTCGCGAGGACAAGTTGGGCAATTCATCGAGCGGCGTATGTCTGGCAACGGCATAGACGTGGGAGTGTTCGATTTTTTCGCGGTAATTGATGGTCATGAAATACGTGGAGATTTTAAAACCGCAAGGTTGCAGTGTATGATAGAGAATTGTTTGTATTATAAAGAATTAATCAAGGATTGAAGCACATGGCGATGGATAAAGCACAACAAGACGCATTGAAACTCGAAGTGGCAAAAGCAGCAGTCAATTATGTCAAGGATGGCATTATTGGTGTGGGCACCGGCTCAACCGCTAACTTTTTTATCGACGAACTGGCCAAAGTCAAACATAAAATCACCGGCGCAGTCGCCAGCTCCGAAGCAACCGCGCAACGCCTGCGTAACCACGGCATCGAGGTCTTTGACTTGAACAGCGTCGACAGCATGGATATCTATGTGGATGGCGCCGATGAAATCACCGAGCACATGCATATGCTCAAAGGCGGCGGCGGTGCATTGACCCGTGAAAAGATCGTGGCAGCTGTGGCCAAATCTTTCATCTGTATCTGCGACGAAAGCAAATTTGTACCCGTATTGGGCAAGTTTCCCCTGCCAGTAGAAGTATTACCGATGGCTCGCAGCCATGTGGCACGTGAACTGGTAAAACTGGGTGGTCAACCCCAATTGCGTGACTTCACGACTGACAACGGCAACTTGATCCTTGATGTGCATGGCTTGAGCATTACCGACCCGATTGCAATGGAAGCCAAGATCAACCAGATCGTAGGGGTGGTGACTAACGGCTTGTTCGCAGCACGCCCAGCCAATGTGTTGCTGCTGGCCACGCCAAATGGCGTCAAAACTCTGACCAAGTAATTGCAACTTCTGCACACTGAAAATTATCATACAGTTGTCATATTGGGCTGGTAATCTGCACCGGCACAATAATTAGGAAAAATTTGTCATGCAATTTGAACACACCTCTAAGCAATATGATGTTGAACTGGAGTCCGTCCGGGCCAAGGTTCTGGAAATGGGCGGGGTCGTTGAGCAGCAAATCGTCAATGCACTGGAGTCGCTGACCAACGCGGATGTCAATCTAGCCAAAGACGTCATGGAGCGCGACGCGCGTGTCAACGCTTTAGAGGTTCAGGTGGATGAAGACTGCAGCCATATTATTGCCCGCAGACAACCTGCAGCACGTGATTTGCGCATGATCATGATGATGGTGAAAACCATCACGGATCTGGAGCGGATTGGTGATGAAGCCACTAAAATTGCACGGACTGCCCAGCGTATCTACGAGCAAGACCGGATGTACAAACCACGGTTCAACGAGATCAAAACCATGGTTGGCATTGTGCGTGAAATGCTGCGTACATCGCTGGATTCATTTGCACGCCTGGATGTCAGCCAGACCGTGGAAGTCGCCAGACAGGATGAGCAGGTGGATGAACAATTCCGCGCCGCCATGCGTCAGTTGATCACATTCATGCTGGAAGATCCACGTACGATCTCGATGTCACTTGAAGTACTGTTTGTGGCAAAAGCCATTGAGCGCATTGGTGACCATGCGAAGAACATCTCGGAGTACGTGGTCTATATGGTCAAAGGCAAAGATATCCGTCATACCAGCCTGGAAGATATTCAGCGCGAGACGCAGTCGTAATAGACCGCAAATAAAAAGCACTCCGAGGAGTGCTTTTTATTTTTGTTGGCCGGGATACGGTTAAAGCCTCATCGCATTAACCATTTTCACTAGGCAGAAGGGGGCACATAGCCAGTGGCAACATCTGCGCCTTCGCCAAAAAAGTACTTTTCGGTTTGCTCGGATAGATATTTACGTGCACTCGGGTCCGCAAGGCTCAAGCGGTTTTCATTGACCAGCATGGTCTGCTGTTTTAACCAGCCTGCCCAAGCTTCCTTAGACACATGCATATAAATCTTTTTACCCAGTTCTCCCGGATAAGGCGGAAAATCCATGCCTTCGAGCTCTTTGCCCAGTTTCACACATTGCACCAATCTTGCCATGTTCGATCCTCACTACACTGCTAAAAGCGCTATCATAGCGCATGTTAAAATCTGATGTTCGCAATTTTAGAGATAAGCCATGCAAAACAACACCCCTTCAGGTCACCAGGAAAGTCCATTCAAAGGCAAAACCGGCCTCCGGCGCTTGATTAATGCCTTTGGCTACTCCATGGATGGCTTCAAAGCCGCTTACAAGCATGAAGATGCTTTCCGTCAGGAGGTCTGGCTCTCGCTGGTGCTGATTCCTCTGGCATTTTACCTGGAGTCTGAAGCCCTGCACCGCATCCTGATGGTGGGTAGTGTGTTGCTGGTCATGATTGTGGAGCTGCTGAATTCGGCGGTTGAAGCGGTCGTAGACCGCGTGTCGATTGAACGGCATGCGCTGGCCAAGCGAGCCAAAGATATTGGCAGTGCTGCCGTGTTGTTGGCATTGATCAACTTGACGGTAGTCTGGGGCTTGATTTTATTCAATTAAATGACAACAGGCTGACCAAGTCAGCCTGTTGCTTTGCTCTGTCGCGCACCTGTGCGCCGCGTAATGCGGCGTCCAGAGGCGTAAGTCCCACCGCTTAAAAGTCAGCGCGGGCGCCCACCAATAGCGCCCTCGCGCCTGACGGGGCAATATCCTTCAGAAAAGATGCGTGCTCACGGATCTCTTCATTGAGCAGGTTATTGGCCTTGGCAAACAACTCCACGTTATATTTCACCGGCAACTTGTATGCGACCAATGCGCTGACATTAGTATAAGCATTGGTTTTGAGCTCATTCTCGGCCACGTTATTCTGCTTAAAGGCATGCAGCACATCGACGCGAGCATTCCAGTGACCCAGACGATAATCAAGTCCACCGCCCAATCTCAAAGGAGAGATTCTAGGCAAGTATTGATTGTTACGCGTGTCTTTGGCATGCACGTAGTCACCGCGCATTTTTAATGTCCACTCGTCGTTCAAGGCAAACTTGCCTTCTAACTCCAAGCCCTTGAACAAGGCCGGAACCGCTCTAAACTGGGCTTCAGGCAATAACTCGCCATCCACCGGCACCTCGATGCCTGTATTAAACAAGCCGATAAAGTTTTTAAATTTGGTGGCATATACGCCTAGCGTCACACTGTGACCACCCGACTTCCATTTCAGCTGCGCATCAATACCGTTGGAGCGCTCTTTGCTGAGGTTAGTATTACCGACCTCGACCTGCCCAGTCGCAATATGTGGTCCATTCGCATACAGTTCAAAATAGCTAGGTGCACGCTCGTTATGCGACAAGTTGGTCGTCACACTCCAGGATTCATCAATGGTGTAAAGCCCCCCCAGCGCAAAGCTATTGGGGTTAAAGTGTTTGCTAAACGCCTGGGTGAATTTATCATCGACATGGGAGTCTATCGAGGTATCGCCAAACCGCCCGCCAAAGGTGACTTTGTGTTTATCGATTGCATACTCTTCGTAGACATAAGCCCCTTGGTCCACGGTGGTGACACTAGGCACAAATGCCTCTTCGCCTAAGGCCTGAAAACGCGTGTTCTGGAACTGATAGCCGACCACCCCATTCAAGCCAGCCAGAGGAACATGTGTGGCTTCGAGGCTGCCTTGTAAACCACGGTTTTTAAAAGTGGTTCCTATCACCCCACTCTCAACTTCTACGTGCTGGTAATCGGTGTAAGCCATTCTCACCTTGATTTTTTGCACAGGCCCCTTGAGCTCTCTCACCTCACCTGCCAATTCCGTACGTTTATTTTCCATATTGATTCTGACATTCTCTTCGGCCACGGTGCCGTAGTGGTTATTGGAGTCCGCATAGGAAATCCCCAGATAGCCGGTATCAAAGGTCCAGGAAGCTCCCAATGCGCCACCATTGGCCAGGGCAGAACTATTATTGAGCTTGTCCTTGCCGCGACTATCGCGCGCAGTACCATCGGCCAAACTCTTGCGCTTGGAAAGCGCATAGCCAGGAATCTCAAGGTTGCTGGTTTCACGGCTGTAGATATCGGCATGCAATGCAAACAGGCCATTGCCCACATCGACCACCGCAGCGCCATTGCGTGTATTGTCTGGCCCGCCAAACCTGGTTTCAGCGCGGCCGGTATAGCCATTAAGGGATTCTTTAGGGATACGGTGGTCAATGGCGTTGACGACACCGCCCATGGCACTGCCGCCATACAGCAACGCTGCCGGACCTCGCACCACATCAATTTGCTCAATAATCAATGGATCCACGCCCACTGCATGGTCAAAACTCAGTGACGAGGCATCCAGAATACCAACACCGTTTTGCATGATACGCACACGCTCGCCATCCAGGCCACGGATAATCGGACGCGAAGCATTTGGACCAAACTGCGTGGCCGTCACGCCCGGAATGCCATTCAGGGTTTCGCCCAGAGTCCCCTGACGACGCAAACTGAGCTCACGTCCGCCCAGTACCGAGACCGGCACTACCATATCATCCGAAGCTACGCCCAGGGGATTTCCCGTGACAGGCACATTATCAATATCAAGGGTTTTCGCGTCTTCTGCCGAGACCAGCATGGGCGAGCTCAACGCCGCCATCAATGCCAGCCATAATGATTTTTGCTGCCCACGTGCAGACATCCTCTTTTGTAACATTTTCATTGTTTTTTTCCAGACAAGGTCAGGCAGTGCTGTGTGCACTGCATAAATAGCTCACTCCAGCCGCAAGCGCGACCTGGAGAATGAATCGTCAAGGGTTAAACAATGGCAGGAGGGGCGCGTGCGGCATAGACCGCGAGGGTGGGGCGCTGTATGGCAATTGCCAGGGCGCTGATGACAGCAAGATAGCTAAGCTCTGGCAAGCTCCATTGCAGGGCCTGCGTCATCACTCCGACGAGATGCGCGTAGGCGACACAGAGCCGGCATTGGTCTTTGCTTTGATGCTTGTCAGATTGCGAGTGTTGCGTTAGCTCTTTGAGATGGGTAATTTCATGTGTAACAAGGCCTGTCTGCGTGATCGCAAACAACACTGCCAATAGAAAATACACATAAAAGCGCTTTAACATGTTGAATATACTAACATAAACTCTTGTGCTAAAAATGCAACTCTATTGCATTTTTATGCAAAAGCCATGCGCTTTAGCGAGACGAGCAAGTGAACAAACTAGAGATTAACGACGCGTTTGGGGGCAATACGGCCATCGCGCTGCTGCTGGCCGAGCCCAAGAAACAAGCCGGATGCACTGTAAATACGCAAATCGCCCGCAGGGATAACGCCAGCCAGCCAGACTGGATTGCCTTGTTTGAAATAATAGGCGGCATCCTCATGCAGCTCGATTTTAGGCAGGACTTGAATAGCACTATCGACAGGCAGCAGCAACACATCGCGCTGCTCGGCAGACATTTGCTCCAGTGCCTCTATCGTCACGACCTCTGCGATTTGATAAGTGGCGGTTGCCGTACGGCGTAAAGCTGTGAGGTGCGCACCCACATTGAGTGCTTTACCGATATCCTCGCCTAAGGTACGGATATAAGTGCCTTTGCTACAACAGACTTCGATTTCTGCACTATTCTCAGCACAGGCCAAGACACGCAATGCATGAATGGTTACCTGACGCGGTGCACGTTCTAGCTCGACACCATTACGCGCGTATTCATACAAAGGCTTACCGTTTACCTTGAGCGCAGAATACATGGGAGGCACTTGTGTAATTGACCCCATAAACTGCGGCAACACGCGCTCAATCTCTGCACGCGACACCTGGCAAGCCACCTCACTGACGACGTCACCCTCTTTATCTCCGGTGGTGGTGGTCACACCAAACTTGACGGTCGCCATATAAGTTTTGTTTTCATCCGTCAGGTGTTGTGCAAATTTGGTAGCTTCGCCCAAGCAGATCGGCAACACGCCAGTTGCAAGAGGATCTAAGGTCCCGGTATGTCCGGCTTTTTGGGCCTGATATAACCATTTGACCTTTTGCAGGGCCTGATTGGATGAAAAGCCATAGGGCTTGTCCAGCAACAACACGCCACTGACGGCACGTTTAATGCGTTTGGTTTGCATAGCGCGAAAGGAGGTGAAAATTATTCTTGCGGAGGGGTATCAGACAAAGCGTCGCTGATTAGCTTGTCCATATGCATCCCACGGTCTATGGATTCATCATAGACAAAATGCAACTGCGGGACAGTACGGATCATCATGCGCTTGCCCAGCTGCGTACGCAAAAAGCCGGCGGCTTTCTCCAGGCCGGCTTGCAAGCCTTTGCTGTTTTTTTGTGCGGTGTAAAAGACTTTGGCGTGTGCCATATCGCCAGCCACCTCAACCCCGGTCAAGGTGACCATCTGCACACGCGGGTCCTTGACCTCAAACATGAGCAAATCCGCCAGTTCACGGCGCATTTGCTCAGAGATGCGGTCATTTCTTGAAAATGCTTTAGCCATTAGAGTGTTCTGGCCACTTCAACGACTTCATAGACTTCAAGAATATCGCCGACTTCAATCTCATTGTAGTTCTTGAGAGACAAGCCGCACTCAAAGTTATTTTTAACTTCTTTAACGTCATCTTTGAAGCGCTTGAGGGAGTCGAGCTCACCCGTGTGGATAATGACATTGTTACGCAGCAAACGGACTTTGGAGTTACGTTTAACCACGCCATCCTGTACATAACAACCGGCCACTGCGCCCACTTTGGAGATCCGGTATACCTCGCGGATTTCTACCGTACCAATCATTTGCTCTTTCTGCTCTGGTGCCAGCATGCCACCCAGCGCCGCTTTGATCTCATCCACAGCTTCGTAAATAATGTTGTAGTAACGCAGGTCGACATCCAGATTCTCAACCAGCTTACGTGCTCCGGCATCTGCCCGGACGTTAAAGCCGATCAGTACCGCACTTGAAGCGGCGGCCAGGTTCACATCTGACTCACTGATAGCACCCACGCCGGTGTGAATAATATTCACACGTACTTCGCTGGTAGACAATTTTTGCAGGCTGGTGGTCAAGGCCTCGTAAGAGCCCTGTACATCTGATTTGATAATCAGGTTCAGGGTTTGTACTTCGCCTTCAGCCATCTGCTCAAACATGTTTTCAAGTTTGGCAGCCTGCTGCTTGGCCAGTTTCACATCGCGGAACTTACCCTGACGGAACAAGGCAATTTCACGCGCCTTGCGCTCGTCGTTCAAGACGATGGTTTCTTCACCAGCACTTGGCACATCAGACAAGCCCAGAACTTCTACCGGAATAGACGGGCCGGCTTCTTTAATGTCGTTACCATTCTCGTCAAGCATGGCACGCACACGACCATACGCCGTGCCTGCCAGCAGCATATCGCCGCGACGCAAGATACCGGACTGCACCAGTACGGTAGACACCGGACCACGCCCTTTATCCAGGCGACCTTCAATGACCAGGCCTTTGGCTGGCGTATTGAGCGGGGCTTTCAACTCAAGCACTTCCGCTTGCAGCAACACTGCTTCCAGCAACTCATCAATGCCTTTACCGGTTTTGGCAGACACTTCACGGAACATTGTATCGCCACCGTACTCTTCAGGCACCACTTCATGCGAGATCAGCTCGCTTTTCACGCGCTCTGGCTGCGCTTCAGGTTTATCAATCTTGTTAATCGCTACAACGACAGGCACGTTACCGGCCTTGGCATGGTGAATCGCTTCAATTGTTTGTGGCATCACGCCATCATCCGCGGACACCACCAGAATCACGATATCGGTCGCCTTCGCACCACGGGCACGCATAGCGGTAAAAGCCTCGTGACCAGGGGTATCCAGAAAGGTCACCATGCCACGCGGTGTTTCCACGTGATAAGCACCGATATGCTGGGTAATGCCACCAGCTTCACCTGACGCCACGCGACTGCGGCGGATATAGTCCAGCAAGGAGGTTTTACCATGGTCAACGTGACCCATGACCGTGACCACCGGTGGACGTGATTCCAGAATCGCTTCAACGCCTTCGGTTTCTTCCAGGAAGCTTTCAGGATCATTCGCAGCCGCGGCTTGCGCTTTGTGACCCATTTCTTCGACCAGAATAATCGCAGTGTCCTGATCCAGCACCTGGTTGATGGTCACCATCATGCCCATTTTCATGAGGGCCTTGATCACCTCTGCCGCTTTGACGGACATTTTGTGGGCCAAATCCGCAACCGAAATGGTCTCCGGCACCATCACCTCTTTGATCATAGGCTCGGTTGGTGCATTAAAGGCGTGCTGATCATCTTTACTGGATTTGTGATGCTTGCCCTTAGGGGTGCGCCAGCCTTGAGTGCCACCAGCAGGTGCATCCCCGCGTGTTTTAATGCCGCGTTTTTTGTTCTCGTTTTCATTCCAGTCGCGGTTATCGGTCTTGGCTTTTTTATCTTTGTTTTCTGGCTTGTCTGTTGCTTTGGCAGCGGGCTTGTGTAACGTGCCTTCAGACAGTTTGGTGGCTGCGGGTTTATTCTTCGCAGCCTCAGCCTCTGCCTGGCGCTTGGCTTCCTCTTCAGCACGACGTTGTGTCAACGCTTGCTTGCGCTTGATATCTTCTGCCTGCAAGGCAGCCAGCTTGGCCGCACGCGAAGCTTCTTGTTCACGTAAGGCAATCTCCTGTGCCGATAGAACCACGCCTTTTTTCACAGGGGCTGGAGCTTCTACAACTGGTGCAGGGGCTGGAGCCTCTATAACTGGCTCTGGTTCGGGCTCAGGCTCAGGTTCAGCCACGACCTCAACGACTTCCTCGATCACCGGCTCTTCCACCACGACCGGCTCAAGCTCTACGGGCTGGCTCTCCAGAATTTCTGCTGGCACTGGCTCTGCTTCGTCATAAGCAGCGGCATCCACCGGCTGCTCATAGCCCAGCTCGGGGCGCTCCAGCACGCGTTTTTTACGCACTTCCACCTGAATCGTACGGGCTTTGCCTGAGCTATCCAGTTTTTTGATTTCGGTGTTCTGCTTACGGGTCAGCGTGATCTTGTTTTTAGGCGCGTTACCTGCCCCATGCTCTTTACGCAAGTAATCCAGCAAGGCAGCCTTGTCACCCTCTTCCAGGAAATCATCCACAGACGTTTTATGAACGCCTGCGCTTTTCAGTTGCTCGATAAGAAGAGTCGTTGGAAGACCCAGCTCGGCGGCAAATTGTGCGACGGTTGAAAGTGCCATGTACTGCTCCAGTTCAATTACTTTATTTTTTAATTAAGAGGTATGCATGATGTTTTAAACGCATAGGTTATTTAAAACACCTGGTTACTTAAACCAGGGTGCTCGCGCCGTCATAATCAATGACTTCGCACGCTCTTCATCTATTCCGGTCAACTCAACCAGCTCATCGACTGCCAGTTCGGCCAGATCTTCGCTGGTATGAATCTCGCTGGCTGCCAGTTTATGGGCAGTGTCTGCATCCATACCGTCCAGCGTCATCAGGTCGTTTGTGTCTTCTTCAACTTTTTCTTCTTTGGCAATCGCCTCGGTTAACAAGGCAGCACGTGCGCGTGAACGTAACTCATTGATCGTGTCTTCATCAAAGGCCTCGATTTCAGCCATCTCTGCCAAAGGCACATAGGCAATCTCTTCCAGTGTGCTAAAGCCTTCCTGCACCAGGATATCCGCCACTTCTTCGTCCACATCCAGCTTCTCGATAAACAATTGGCTGATTTTGGCATACTCGTCCTGGCTCTTCTGCGCAGCCGCTTCTTCGGTCAGGATATTCAGGTTCCAGCCAGTCAGCTCCGACGCCAGACGCACGTTTTGACCGTTGCGACCAATCGCTACCGCCAATTGCTCTTCATTCACCACCACATCCATGCTATGTGCATCTTCATCGACCACAATCGACGTCACTTCAGCTGGCGCCAAGGCATTAATGACAAACTGTGCCGGATCCATGCTCCACAATACGATATCCACGCGCTCGCCACCGAGCTCAGAGGTCACCGCTTGTACACGGGAGCCCCGCATGCCCACGCAAGTCCCCACCGGATCCAGGCGCTGGTCATTGGTTTTAACCGCAATTTTGGAACGCAAGCCAGGATCACGCGCCGCGGAACGAATCTCCAGCAGGCCTTCTTCGATTTCAGGCACTTCCAGCTCAAACAAACGCTTGAGGAACTCGGGAGCGACACGCGACAGGATCAGTTGCGGCCCACGGCCACCACGGTCCACGCGTGACAGATAAGCACGCACACGGTCACCCACGCGCAGGTTTTCTTTTTGAATCATGGCTTCACGTGGCAGCAGGCACTCAATACGGCCTACTTCAATAATCGCATTGCCTTTTTCCATCCGCTTGATCACGCCAGTGACCAGGCTTTCGCCACGCGCCAAAAAGTCCTGGATCATTTGCTCACGCTCAGCTTCGCGCACCTTCTGCAAAATCACCTGTTTTGCTGCCTGTGCGCCAATGCGGCCAAACGAGATCGACTCTAATGGCTCTTCGTAATAGTCGCCAATTTGTCTGCCAGCAGCACGTTCGTCTTCTTCATCAAACTGGTAAGCCGAGCTTTCCAGCAGGTCATATTCTACATATTGCCAGCGTCTAAAGGTTTTGTAATCTCCGGTTTCACGGTCAATTTCGACACGAATATCTGCGCCTTCTTCATGGTTCTTTTTCGTCGCCGAAGCCAATGCCAATTCCAGGGCAGTAAAGATTACCTCTTTATCCACGTTTTTTTCATGGGCCAGGGCATCAACCAACAACAATAATTCACGACTCATCGTAATCTCCAACTCACCGTACGGATTAGCTAAAACAAATTAATCAAAAACCGGGCTCAATCGAGCCTTATCTATATTATCCAGCGACAATCTATAAACCCAGCCATCGCACTCAATCAACACTTTCCCCTCGTCAACGCCTTGCAACTGTCCCAAAAAAGTCTTTCTGGGCAATGTGGTTGGCGTTGCTTTAGGGCCATCATCCGGAATACCCACTCGCAATTTGATTTGTGCACGCTCACCAGTAAAACGCATAAAATCACGTTCCTTGCGCAACACACGATCCAGACCGGCAGAAGAGACTTCCAGGCGGTCATAATCGATATCCAGTTCTACCGTCAGCACGTTGCCAAGCTGGTTGCTCACCAGAACACAATCATCAATCGTAACGCTGTCCTTATTGTCTTTGGGTGTCAGCTTGTCGATGAACACGCGCAATAATTTGCCACGATTGGCTGCTTCAAAATCAACCAGCTCGTATCCTAACTGCGTGACTGTCTTTTCAACTACCGAATGCAAATTTTGCATACGCACCCTTAATTCAAAACGTTACGTCCAAAAACAAAAAATGGGCGTAACGCCCATCTATCATTTTGATTATACCAAAATTCCTTTTAAATTCAAAGTAACAGATGACGCAATGGCTGGGTCGGGCGGGTTTTGTTTGACGTCTACAGCCTGTAGTAGCCCGAACGGGTCAATGACATACGCCTGTGTATTTTTTAAGATGTATGTAAAAGAGGGAGAAGCAACAGATCAACAACCGCTTGAGCGGTGTCAATTATATTTTACCCTGCAGTGCAGCGCTTAAGTTTTCATGGCAGTCTATTTTGAGTTGATCTTAATAGACACTTCAACCCGGTGCTTGCACCGGGTTTTTTTCTGCCTGAATTTCATCTGCCTACCGCTTGCAGGCAATAAAAAAGCCCCCGACATTGCTGCCGAGGGCTTTTTAGAATAGGAGCTTGGGGATGACCTACTTTCGCATACGAAGAGTACACTATCATTGGCGCAAGTTCGTTTCACGGCCCTGTTCGAGATGGGAAGGGGTGGTTCCAAACTGCTATTGTCCCCAAACATAACTGGTAATGTTATGCATGGTGCTAAACATGTGTTTAGCCTGCTTTAACAAATTGGAAGAAGTAAAGGATTTAAGCTCGCAGGCTTAAGTATTTCAATGGGATTAGGGTATG